>NZ_CYTU01000001.1:0-10805 GCF_001299375.1 Achromobacter sp. 2789STDY5608621
GGTCATCGTCAGGCTTTTATTCCGCAAAACCCCATAGGCTCTCGCCTGTGGGGTTTTGTCTTTGTGAAAAGCCCGTTTATGCGCGCGGCATGATTATTGAGCCAGGCTCTGATCGTCCGTCGCGCACGAAGCTGGCCATGCAGTACCCAGGATTGGAGCGCTCGCCATTGTGGCGGGAGGCTCGGCAGGTCAAGCCTGATACCCATAGCAAGGTGGTACCACTCCTTCCCATCCCGAACAGGACAGTGAAACGCCTTCGCGCCGATGATAGTGGACGGACGTCTGTGAAAGTAGGTCAGTATCAGGCAGTTATTCGAAAAGAAAACCCCGCAGGCTGACGCCTGCGGGGTTTTTTCTTTGGCGCGAAACGCCGACTGAGGCGATTCTCATGGCGTTGGCCGCATGGGCCGCGCCACCCTTTGCTCCCGCCTCGTTGCCGGCATCAGCCCGGCTGGCGTTGCGCCGCGTCTGGCAGCTGGCGCCGCAGCGCGGCGAAGAACAGTTCGGACTGCAGGCGTTCGCTCTGGATCTGTTCCGCGACCTTCGAGGCGATTCTCGGGTCCACCGGCGCCATGGGGCGGCCGGTGGACTGCGCCAGCACCTGGGCGGTACAGGCGCGCTCGAGGAAGAACAGGTCATCGTAGGCGTAGTCGAGGCGCTCGCCGCAGACCACCACGCCGTGATTACCGAGAAAAGCGATATCGGCGCCTTGCATGGCGTGGGCGATGCGTTCGCCTTCGCTGGCATCCAGGGCCAGGCCGTTGTAGTCCCCATCGACGGCGATGCGGCCGTGAAAGCGCATGGCATTCTGGGATAGCGTGGTATCCAGCGTCCGGTCGGCCGTCAACGTCAGGGCCGTGGCGTACGGCATGTGGGTGTGCAGCACACAGGCCTTGCCGGCGATGCGGTGGATCGCGGCGTGGATGAACATGGCGGTGGGCTCGACTTCGTGGCGTCCCGCGAGTTTCTGGCCCTGGGCGTCGACCAGCAGGATGTCGTCGGCCTGGACTTCGTTCCACATCAGGCCGCGAGGGTTCAGCAGGAAATGATCGGTATCGCCGGGCAGCGCCACGCTGAAGTGGTTGCAGACGCCTTCGCCGAGTCCGTGCGCAGCGGCCGCGCGCAGGGCCAGCGCCAGGTCTGCGCGCAGGGAGGCGACGCGGTCCGCATGAAAGAGCGCGTCGGCGAAGTGGGGATCTTTGTTCATGGGCAACCCGAAGTGAGAGTCGAGAGTGATGGGAGGGCGGAATATTGCTGAAGTCCTGGCGTCCGTGGCGCTGCCTGGCAGGCGCGCGGCCCGGGAGCTTGTCCGGCGGAGCCGGCAACGGCTTGCGCCGCCGGCCCGCGGATTCAGATCCAGCCGGCCTGCTGGAACAGGCCGGGGACTTTGTCCAGACTCGATACAGTAGCGTCGGGGCGATAGTCCGGCAAGGGCTGGCGGCCGGTGCCTCGGTCGATCCAGACGCAGCGGAAGCCGATGTCGCGCGCGGCGGCGTGGTCCAGATGCGGACTGGCGCAGATGTGCACGACCTCGTCGGGCGTGACGCCCAGGCTGTCGTGGGCGTGGGCAAAGATGCGCCTCGACGGCTTGTAGGCGCCGGCCTGCTCGGCAGTGATGACGCGGTCGATGTGGCCGCCCAGCTGCGCCACGTTGCCGGCGATGATGGCGTCATCGGTGTTGGAGATGATGCACAGGCGGAATCCGGCGCGTTTCAGCCTGGCCAGGGTGTCGACCACCTCGGGAAATGGCGGCATGGCCGAGATGCTGCCTGTCAGCAGCTCGGCGTCCTGCGGCCGGTAGGCCAGGTCGAGGTCGCGCATGGTGAGCCGCAGCGATTCGCGGGTGACGTCGACAAAGCGCATATGGGGCGGCGTGCGCTCCAGGCGGTGTTCGTGTTCGTCGTAGACATGCAGGAATTGCGCCGGCGTCGGCGTGTGCTGGCGCGCTTCGCCCGCGGCCAGGATCCGCGCGACGGCGGCCTGCAGGCCTTCATCCCATTGGATCAGGGTGCCGTAGCAGTCGAACGTGAGCCATTGCGGGCGGGGGAGATGGTCCAGGGGCATGGGGATTCCTTTGTGGCGCCGTTGGAGATGAAGCCAGCTTAGGATCTGGCCTGGTGAGTTGTAAAATTAATAATCAAACTCAAGTCAGTGGAATAATGAATATCGTTGGGACTCGGTTCCTGATCCGTTTGGCGCGGGATCGATTCGGACGGGCAAGCCGTGCGGCCCGGCTCCTTCGCGGGCATGGCGTCCGGCCCAACTCACCCCATACCGCGCAGCCATCCAGGACACACCATGCTTGATCTCGAATTGTTGAGGACACTCGTCTGCGTAGTTGATGAAGGCAGCTTCACGCGGGCGGCGGGGCGGGTGCATCGGACGCAATCGACCGTGAGCCAGCAGGTGCGCAAGCTGGAACAGACCGTGGGCAAGACCTTGCTGCTGCGCGACCGGGCCGGCAACCAGGTGCAGGCCACCGAGGATGGCGAGTTGATGCTGGCCTACGCGCGCAAGCTGCTGGCGATGGCGGATGAGGCCGAGCTGGTGCTGTCGGCGCCGCGGCGGATGCAGGCGATCCGATTGGGCATTCCGGAGGATTTCGATGTGTCGCGGCTGACGGCGCTGCTGGCCGGCTTCGCCGCCAGCCATCCGGAAATCCGTCTTGAAACCGGCAGCGGCATGAGCACCGACCTGAAGGCGGGGCTGGCCTCGGGTGAGCTGGATCTGGCGCTGATCAAGCGTGAGCCGGGTGATGGTCCGTGTCTGGCGTCGTGGCCCGAACGGCTGGCATGGGTGGGGGACAAGGCCCTGCTACGGGGCTCGGAACCCGTGCCGCTGGTGCTCTTTCCGCAGGGCTGCATTTATCGCAAACGCATGATCTACGCGCTGGAAAGCGCCGGGCGGCCTTGGCGCGCCGCTTATCACAGCCAGAGTTTGGCGGGGGTGCAGGCGGCCGTGGCGGCGGGCTTGGGCATTTCGTTGCTGCCGGCGTTCGCCTGCCTGCCGGAGCACGGGATACTCGGCGCGGCGCAGGGGCTGGCGCCGGCGCCGCACACTGAACTGGCGATCGTGGGCGCAGCGCGCGCCACGGCCGGCGGCGCGGTGGCGAACCTGATCGCGGTGTTGAAGCGGGCGGTGGGCGAGGACGCTGATCCGCCGCGTCGCCAGCTGGCGTCAGCTTAGGTCGCCGTCCACGTAGTACCAGCGCCCGCCTTCGCGCACGAAACGGCTGACTTCGTGCATCCGGCTGGCGCGGCCGGCCAGGCGGCTGCGCGCGACGAATTCGACGGTGGCGTGATCGGCATCCTGGTCACGGGCCTGTTTGACCGTCAGGCCCAGCCATTTCAAGCCGGGTGGATTGGGTTCGAGCGAGGCGGGGCGGGTGCTGGGATGCCAGGTGTCGAGCAGGTAGGCGAGCCTGTCCAGCACGAAGGCGCTGTAGCGCGAGCGCATCAGGTCTTGCGCGGTGGGGGCCTGCAAGGCCTGCGGGCCCTGGTGCCAGCGGCCGCAGCAGGCGGCGTAGGGCTTGGCCGTGCCGCAGGGACAGGCAATCGGGTCTGGCGTGGTCACGGTGGCAATCAGGCGAGCAGGTCGTTGTATTCGGGATGGCGGCGCATGTAGACGTCGGCGTAGGAGCACTGCGGGCGCACCTTCCAGCCCTGCGCGCGGGCCGTGTCCAGCGCGACGCGGGTCAGTTCGGCGGCGATGCCGCGGCCGCCGACCTGGCTGGGCACGCCGGTGTGCGTGATGGTCATGACGCCGTCGCGCAGATGGTAGTCGAGCACGCACAGCACGCCGTCGACAGTGGCGGTGTAGCGCGAGCGCTCGGTATCGTGGATGACGGAAACCATGGGGCATTCCTGCGTGAGTGAGCGGGGAGCGCCTGCGTGGCAGGCTATCGACATAGGATACCAGCGGCGGCTGGCGGCCCGGGTCAGCGTTGCAGGATCTTCAGCAGCGCCGTCAGCTGCGCATCGCGGGTCTCGACCAGGTCGGCGATGCTGCGCGCACCGGCCTCGGCATTGACGCCGTCGATCAGGCGGCGTTGCAGTTCCGGCGTGACTTCGGGCGAGCCGAGATCGTCCCACCAGGTCTGCACCGGTCCCAGCAGGTGGTCCATGAAGTTGGCCAGGCCGCCCGCGCCGCCGCCGAGGTTGAAGGTCATGTGCGGGCCGAACAGGGCCCAGCGCAGGCCGGGGCCTTGCGACACGGCGGCGTCGATGTCGGCCACGCTGGCGACGTTGTCGGCGGCCAGGTGGATCGCTTCTCGCCACAGGGCGGCCTGCAGGCGGTTGGCGATGTGGCCCGGAACTTCCTTGTTCAGGCGGATCGGGTGCTTGCCCAGCTGGCGATAGAAGGCGATGCAGCGTTCGATGGTGGCGTCCGAGGTCTGCTTGCCGCCCACCACTTCCACCAGCGGGATCAGGTGCGGCGGATTGAACGGGTGGCCGATGACGAAGCGCGCGGCGTGCTGGCACCGCGCCTGCAGCCGGCTCATGATGAGTCCGGAGGAACTGGAGGCGACGATCGCGTGGGGCGCGAGCAGCGCGTCCATGCGCGCGAACAGGTCGGTCTTGAAGTCTTCGCGTTCGGGCGCGTTTTCCTGCACGAAGTCGACGCCTTGCAGCGCGGCGGCCAGGTCGGGCTCGAAGCGCAGGGTATCGGGCGTCGCGCCGGCGGCGACGCGTCCGAGTTCCGTCAGCACGGGCCAGGCGGCGGCAACGCGCGCGCGCGTCAGCGGCTCGGCGTCGGCGGCGGGATCGCAGACCACGACGTCGAGTCCGTGCGCGAGGAACAACGCGGCCCAGCTGGCGCCGATGGTGCCGGCGCCGACGATGGCGACGCGGTTGATGGCGGGGAAAGCGGACGAGTCGGTCATGCGGCGCTCCGGAGGATGTCGATGGGAAGGCCCATTGTGAAGCAAAGCGGGCAGGGTTGCCACGCATGGGGTCGGCGGGCAAGATAGCGGCGCGCGCATCTTCGATGTCTTGCTGGAGGGGTTCATGGATTCGTCACGATCCGCCGGGAGGCGGCCGGTGCCTTACTTTTGCCAATGGGAGTCGGCGCACCTGGCGGGCGCGATCATCCGCAAGGAACTCCGGCTCGAGGACGACCCGGCATGGCCCGCGTCGGGCGCGCGCGACGTGACGGAATATGCGCGCTGGGCCAGCCATGTCTGCGGCATGGCCTGCCTGAAGATGGTGCTGGCGGCCGAGACCGGGCAGGTCCATCCGACCCTGGAGCTGGCGCGTCGCAGCCTGCCGTACGGCGCCTACACGGAAGACGCCGAGGGTCACATCAAGGGAATGATCTACGCGCCGTTCGTGCGCTTCGTGGCCGAGCAATTCGGACTGCAGGCGCAAGTGCGCGTGGATGTGCGCGCGGACGAACTACCCGCGGTGATGGACGGCGCGGCCTATTTCATGGCGTCGGTGCATCCGTGGATCCGCTGGCCGGAGCGCGAGCCGCCGGCCAGGGGCGGGCACCTGGTGCTGGTGACGCGGGCCACGCCGGGGCATGTGACCTTCCACAATCCTTCCGGCGAGCCCGGCGCGCAGGCCGATGCCTGTGTGCCGATGGCGGCATTCGAGCGCGCGTTCGCCGGGCGTGGCGTCGCGATCCTGCGCGCGGCCTGAGTGGCCTGGCGCGTCAGGCGTTGCGGGCGCGGCGCAGATAGCGCCACACCAGCACAGCGGCGGCGAGGTAGCCCGCCGTGATGATGGCGTAGGCGGCGGGCAGGCTGGCGCGCCAGTCCGGCAGCAAGTGCAGGATGGTGCCCATCAGCGCGACGCCGACCAGCGCGCCCGACTGGCGGTTGGCGTTCAGCGCGGCGGCCGCGCTGTTGGCATGGTGCTTGCCCGAGACCTGCATCACCACGCTGGTCATCGCGGGCACCGCGATGCCGACGCCCAGGTTGGCCAGCGCCACGACCGCCGCGAACGGCCAGTAGCGCATGTCGGGCGCGAAGCTGAACAGGCCGACCGCGCTCATGGCGGCGGCCAGGGAGATGCCGCCCAGCAACGCGGCCGAGACGTTCCAGCGCGCCGACACGCGGCTCGATAACAGATTGCCGATCGAGAACACGGCCAGCATCGGCACCAGCTGGATGCCGGTCTGCAGCGCGTCGGCGCCGCGCGCATGCTGCAGGAACAGGCTGAGCAGGAACAGTTGGCCGTAGGCCGCGAGATTGATCAGGAAGCCCACGCCGTTGGCCGCCGCGAATTGCGGGGTCTGGAACAGCGCGCGCGGCAGGATGGGTTCGGCGTGGCGCCGTTCGCGGCGCACCAGCGCCAGCGTGGCCGCCGCGCACAAGGCGGCCGCGGCCAGGATGGGCGCCGACGACCAGCCGTAGGCGTTGCCCTGGATCAGCGCGAAGCACAGCGCGGACAGCGCCACCACGCCGAGCACGTGGCTCAACGGGTTGAGCGCGCGCGGACGGCGCGGCGCGGCCTGGATGCGGCGCCTGGCCAGCCACAGACCGGCCAGGCCCAGCGGCAGGTTGATGAGGAAGATGCCGCGCCAGCCGAATTGATGGATCAGCACGCCGCCCAGCAGCGGGCCGGCGGCGCCGGCCACCGCCACGATGGCCGACCAGGCGGCCAGCATGCGGTTGCGCACCTGCTCGTCTTCGTAGGCATGGGTCAGCAGGCTGAGCGAGCTGGGCATGAACAGCGCCGCGCCCAGTCCCTGCAGCATGCGGGCGGCGATCAGCAGGTCGCCGCCGGGCGCGATGCCGCACAGCAGCGAGGCCAGCGTGAAGACGCCCAGGCCGGCCAGGTAGATGGTCTTGGCGCCGTAGCGGTCGGCCAGGGCGCCGGCCACCAGCAGCAGCGCGGCGAACGTCAACGTGTAGCCGTCGACGATCCACACCAGGTCGGTGAGCGGCACGGTGAACTGTTCCGCGATGCTGGGCAGGGCGACGTTGACGACGGTGACGTCCAGCATCGCCATGACGAAGCCGATGGCCAGGGTGACCAGGGGCAGCAGGCCGGTGACGGCGGGACGCGGGACGGGATCCGCGGGGACGGGGTCGGTGGAGCAGGCGGTGCGCATGACGGGGACTTCCGGGGACGATCCAAGGCGCACAGCTTAGGGTGTTTCCGTGATGCAAAAAATAGGAGAAACTGCGCTATCGTGATGCAAAATTGCATCAGACAATCGATCCCTGCCTGGATCGTTTTTCGAAGGCATCTGTTTTCATGGATTGGGATAACGCCCGCATTTTCCTGGCGATCTACCGCAACGGCACCCTGCGCGGCGCCGCGGCGCTGTTGCAGATCGACCAGGCCACGGCCGGCCGCCGGCTGGCGGCGCTGGAGACGTCGCTGGACGCCCGCTTGTTCCTGCGCACGCCGTCGGGCTACGTGCCGACCGCCGCGGGCGAGCAGGCCTTCGCCGCCGCCGAGCGCATGGAGCAGGCCGCCGACCAGTTGCAGCGGCAGATGCAGGGGCTGGACCACCGGCTGTCGGGCGTGGTGCGGGTGGCGACGTCGGAGACGGTCGCCAGCTATTTCATCATGGAGGCGGTGCGCCGCCTGCACCGGCAGCACCCCGACATCCGCATCGCGTTGTCGACCTCGATCCAGCTCAGCAACCTGACGCGCCGCGAGGCCGATCTGGCGATCCGCAACGTCAAGCCGGATAACCCCGATCTGATCCACCGTCACCTGGCGCGCCGGGATGTCGGCCTGTATGCGTCGAAGTCGTATATTGCCGAGCGCGGCGAGCCGCGCCAGGGCACGGCATTCGCCGGACACACGCTGGTCACCTATCAGCAATCGGTGTTGCCGGGATGGTCGGATACCTTTTGCGGCGAGCCGACGGGCAATGGCCATATCGCGATGGAATTGAACTCGGGCCTGATGATCATCGAGGCGGTGGCGGCGGGGCTGGGCATCGGCGAATTGCCGGTCCACATGGCGCCGCAGTATCCCGATCTGGTGCGCATCTGGCCGCACCGCAGTGAACCCTATGACCTGTGGCTAGTGATGCACGGCGACCTGAACCGCACGGCACGGGTGCGGGCGGTGGCGGACGCCATCGTCGAGGTGTTCGAAGAGAATTGAGGCGCGGGCCTCGTGGCAAACCGCGGCTTGTGGCGGCGGGCCCGCGGCGCTAAGGTTGATCCTCCGACGGCGCGCAGGCGCGCCGGCTGTGTCCCATGACCTGAACGAGGAGTGCCGCGTGTCCGATCTTTGGCGTTTGTCCGCAGTTGAGCTTGCCGCCCGTATCCGCCGGCGCGACGTATCCGCGGTCGAGGCCGCGCAAAGCGCGCTGGCGCGCCTGGAGGCGGTGAATCCCCGCATCAACGCCGTGGTCGATCATCGCGCCGACGACGCGCTGGCGCAGGCCGCCCGGGTCGACGCGGCGCTGGCGCGCGGCGAGGATCCCGGCGCGCTGGCGGGCGTGCCGGTGACGGTCAAGGTGAACGTGGACCAGGCGGGCTTCGCCACCACCAACGGCGTGACGCTGCAGAAGGATGTGATCGCCGCCGTCGACAATCCGGTGGTGGCCAACCTGCGCAAGGCCGGCGCGGTGATCGTCGGACGCACCAACACACCGGCATTTTCGTTGCGCTGGTTCACCGGCAACCTGCTGCACGGCAATACCTTGAACCCTCGCGATCCGGCCCTGACGCCCGGCGGATCCTCCGGCGGCGCGGCGTCGGCGGTGGCGGCCGGCATCGGCCATCTGGCGCACGGCACCGATATCGCCGGCTCCATCCGCTATCCCGCCTATGCGTGCGGCGTGCACGGCCTGCGGCCGTCGCTGGGCCGCGTGCCGGCCTACAACGCGGCCCTGCCCGAGCGCACCATCGGCGGCCAGATCACGGCGGTGTCGGGGCCGCTGGGCCGCAGCATTGCCGACCTGCGGCTGGGCCTGGCTGCGATGGCCGCGCCGGATCCGCGCGACCCGTGGTGGGTGCCGGCGCCCCTGGAAGGCCCCGCCGCGCCGCGTCGCGCGGCGCTGTGCCTGAACCCGGATGGCATGGAGACCGAGCCCGCGGTGGTCAAGGCCCTGCAGGATGCCGCCCGGCGCCTGAGCGAGGCCGGCTGGTCGGTGGATACGGTCGATGACCTGCCGCCGTTGCGCGAAGCCGCCGACCTGCAGATCCGCATGTGGATGGCCGATGGCTACGAGGGCATGGTCGAGGCCGCGCGCAAGGAGGGCGACCGTGGCGCGTTGACGGCGCTGGAAGGCCAGCGCGAGCATGTCGCCGGCATGGACCTGGCGAAATTCTCGGCGGTGCTGACGCGCCGCGCCACGCTGACGCGCCTGTGGGAGCTGTTCCTGGCGGACTATCCGGTGCTGCTGCTGCCGGTGTCGGCGGAGCTGCCGTTCGCGGACAACCTGGATCTGCAGGGCGAGGCTGCCTACCGCCGCGTGTGGCGCGCGCAGATGACGCAGATCGGGTTGCCCTTCATGGGCCTGCCGGGTTTGACGGTGGCGATGGGCAGCGCGGGCGGCAGCCCCGTTGGCGTGCAGGTGGTGGCTGGGCGCTATCGTGAAGACCTGTGCCTGGCGGCCGGCGAGGTGATCGAAGCGGCCGGGCCCGCGGTCGAGGTCGCGGAGCCGGTCGCGCGCTAGGCGCGGCGCGGTCGATCGTCCGGGCGCGCCGGGGAGCCGGTTCGTGTCCCGGGCCGCGCGGCCGCTTGGCCCGGAGTCAGGCGGCGCCCGAGCGCCATTCGGATCGAAGCAGTCCCATCATGCCGGTGTCCCAGCGCGCCTCGCCGGCGCGGGTGGACGAGCGGCGCACGCCTTCGAGCGTGAAGCCCAGCGCCTGGTAGGTGCGGATCGCGGGCGTATTGAACATGTAGACGTTCAGTTCCAGGCGCTCGATGCCGGGCGTGGGAAGGCTTCGTCGATCATCAGCGCCACCATCGGCCGCGCCAGGCCCTGGCCGCGCACGTCGGGCGCGATGGCGACACGGCCCAGGCGGGCATTGCCGTCGCGCCATTCGTAGGCCAGTTGGGCGTGGCCCACCGGCGTGTCGTCGCGGCAGGCCATCCAGCAGCGCCGCGAGGGCGGTTGCGACTGGCCTTCGCGCAGCATGGCGTCCATGTCGGCCGCGGTCAGCGGATGCGACACATGCGAACCGCCCCATTGCACGACTTCGGGCAGGCTGGTGAACCAGCTGGCGAGCAGGGGATAGTCAGCGGTCGAGAAGGGGCGCAGGGTCAGCATAGTCAGCGAAAGCTGAAGCGTACCTTCAGGATGCCGAGATCGCCGTAGGCGAGTTCGACGTCGCGGTTGGCGGGCACGTCCAGGTAGCCGGCGTACGAGCCGGTGATGACGTGCTGGCCGGCGGTCAGGCCCAGGCCCTGCTCGCGCAGGAAATTGGCGAGCCAATACAGGCCGGCCTTGGCGTGGCCGTTGGGATGGATGCCGGCGTGCTGCTCGATCTCGGCGCCGTCGACCGATAGCGTGATGGCCATGTTGGCGGGGGCGGCGTCCGGCGAGGCGATGCGCGGCCCCAGCACCAGGCCGGCATTGAACATGTGGTCGGCCAGCAGCTCGGGCAGGCTGGCGTGCTCGGGCGCGGCGTAGCGGCAGCCCAGCACTTCCAGCGCCAGCCGCGCGCCGGCGATGGCGGCGTCGATCTCGGCGTGGCTGTACGGTTCGTCGCGCGCGGGCAGGTCGTGCGCCAGCTCGAAGGCGATCTCGGGTTCGACGCGGACCACGGGCGAGGTCGCCGGCAGGGGGCCGGCCAGCGCCACGGTCGAGGCGTAGATGGGCGCGACCACGGTCTTTTCGGGCGACGGCAGCGCGCTCTTCCAGGCGCCGATCCCGTCGCGGCGGGG
>NZ_CYTU01000001.1:11068-71994 GCF_001299375.1 Achromobacter sp. 2789STDY5608621
CCCCAGAAACCGACGATCGGCCATTTCAGGGCCAGCGGCGTCTTCTTGGGATCGACGTGGCCCAGCAGGTCATTGGCATTGCCGATGAGCCAGAAACGGGTGCCGGGGAACATCAGGCGGAAGAAATAATCCAGCATGATGGCGGCCTTGATCGCCAGCGGATAGCGCTCGAAGGGGCGGTGCTGCAGATAGGGATGCTTGAGCGCGGCGTTGATCTGCTTGCTCTTGACGAAGAACAGCACCAGGCCGCTCAGCGAGCAGGTGATGAAGCACAGCACGAAAAGGCTGAAGGCCATGGCCATGGCGGGTGAATGCATGGAAATCCCGGTAACGCGCGGCGCGGCCGCGAACAGAGGGTTGTAGGAAAGGGCGGTCAGCCGCGGGTCTGGCCTTCGCCGGTCAGCACCCACTTGAGCGTGGTCAGGCCTTCCAGGCCGACCGGGCCGCGGGCGTGCAGGCGGTTGGTGGAGATGCCGATTTCAGCGCCCAGGCCGTATTCGAAGCCGTCCGCGAAGCAGGTCGGCAGGTTGACGTAGACCGAGCTGGAATCGACTTCGCGCTGGAAGCGCTGGGCCGACGACAGGTCTTCGGTGACGATCGCGTCGGTGTGGCCGGAGCCCCAGCGGGCGATGTGTTCGATGGCGTCGTCGAGCGAGTCGACGATGCGGATCGCCAGGATCGGGCCGAGGTATTCGGTGCCCCAGTCTTCCTCGGTGGCCGGCTTGGCGTGCGGCAGCAGCGCCAGCGTGCGCGGGCAGCCGCGCAGTTCGACGCCGTGTTCGGTCAGCGCGGCTGCCAGGCGCGGCAGGATCGAGACGGCCGCCACGGCGTCCACCAGCAGCGTCTCCATGGCGCCGCAGATGCCGTAGCGGTAGGTCTTGGCGTTGAAGGCGATGGCATGGGCCTTGTCCGGATCGGCGGCCGCGTCGATGTAGATGTGGCAGTTGCCGTCCAGGTGCTTGATCAGCGGCACGCGGGCTTCCTGCGACAGGCGCGCGATCAGGCCCTTGCCGCCGCGCGGCACGATGACGTCGATATGCTCGGTCATGGTGATGAGCTTGCCGACCGCGGCGCGGTCGGCCGTGGCCACGACCTGCACCGCGTCCTGCGGCAGGCCGGCGGCCGCCAGGCCCTGCTGCACGATGCGGCCCAGCGCCACGTTGGAGTGCAGCGCTTCGCTGCCGCCGCGCAGGATGGCGGCATTGCCGGACTTCAGGCACAGCGCCGCCGCGTCGATGGTGACGTTGGGGCGCGACTCGTAGATGATGCCGATGACGCCGAGCGGCACGCGCATCTGCGCCACGCGCATGCCGTTGGGGCGCACGCTGGTGGCGGTGACGCTGCCGATCGGGTCGGGCAGGGCGGCGATCTGGCGCAGGCCCTCGGCCATGTGCGCCAGCGTCTTTTCCGACAGGGTCAGGCGGTCGAGCAGGGCCGGCTCCAGGCCGTTGGCGCGGGCGGCGGCGACGTCCTTGGCATTGGCGGCGAGCAGGTCGGCCTGGTTGGCGGCGAGCGCCTCGGCCATGGCCAGCAGGGCCTGGTTCTTGGCGGCGCTGTTGGCGCGCATCATGGCGCGCGAAGCCCGGCGCGCGTTGTCGCCCAGGGTCAGCATGGCTTGTTCGATGGAGGACGAGGACATGGCGGCGTCGATCATGGTGAGGGGGCGGCCAGGGCGCCGCGTGCGATAGGGATAGTTTATCCGGCCGGGGGCCGGGAGGATCAGGAGGCGGCCGGGGCCGCCTTCACGGTCGGTTGCCGGCGGCGGCGACGCGCAGGGCCAGGCGGGTCATTTCTTCCCAGGGGTCGGACAGCCGGCCCGGGACGGACAGCCCCTTGATGAGGCGGTCCACTTCGTGCGCATGCTGCACCGCGGCGGGCCAGACGTCGGGACGGACCCGACCCAGCGCCTGCAGCGCCAGGCGTTCGTGCGCGCCGAAAATGCGCAGGCGGCGCATCAGGCCATTGGCGTCCTGGCCCAGGCTGCGGGCCTCGGCCACGCGCGCCAGCAGGCGGATTTCCTCGCCCACCGCCCACAGCACCAGCGGCAAGGCTTCGCCCTCGGCGCGCAGGCCGTCGATCATGCGGATGGTGCGGGCGATGTCGCCGGCCAGCATGGCGTCGCGCAGGCCGAACACGTCGTAGCGCGCGACGTTGAGCACGGCGCGCTCGACGTCTTCGGCCGCCAACTGGCCTTCGGGGTAGAGCAGGCCCAGTTTCTGGATTTCCTGGTGCGCGGCCAGCAGGTTGCCTTCGACCTTGTCGGCCATCCATTGCAGGGTGGCGTTGTCGGCGCGCTGGTTCTGGCGCGCCAGGCGCTGGCCGACCCAGGCGGGCAGGCGGCCGCGTTCGACGCTGGCGATGTCGACCATCATGCCGCCACGCGCCAGGGCCTGCATCCAGCGGCCTTCACGGGTGGCCTTGTCCAGGCGCGGCAGTGACACCAGGATCAGCGTGTCGGGGTTGTCGGCCTGCTTTTCAGCCTGCTCGGCCAGGCGCGCGAGCGTGTCGGCGCCGGGCTTGCCGGGCTTGCCGGTGGGGATCTTGAGTTCGAGAATGCGGCGGTCGCCGAACAGCGACACGCTCTGGGTGGCGGCGATCACCGCGCTCCAGTCGCTGCGCGCATCCATCACCATCGACAGGCGCTCGGTGTAGCCCGCCGCGCGTCCGGCGGCGCGCAGCGCGTCGACCGCCTCGGTCACCAGGAGAGGCTCGTCGCCGGACACCGTGTACAGCGGCGCCAGGCGGTTGCCAGCGCGCTGCAGGTGGTCGGCCAGGCGATCCGCGTCCAGGACTTGTGCCATCGGTCAGCGCAGGTTGGCCGGGTCGGTGGTGGACGGGGTCTGCCACGGCGCCGGGGTGCTGCGCGGCGTCGGCGCAGTCGGATCGTACAGCGGCGTTTCGCCGTCTTCGCCGCGCTGCTCGCGGTTCTCGAACGCCTTGCGCACTTCAGGCGCGGTCATGCGGCGCAGCAGGCGCGAGACCAGGTCGCGCTGCATGGCGATGTAGAGCGTTTCGATCTGGCCTTGCTTGGCCTGGACGATCTGGTCGTCGTACGGCATTTCGCGGTAGATCGACAGGGTCGTGTCCGGGATCAGGGCGCGGCCCTTGGCGTCGATCAGGCGGAAAGTGTAGTTGATGCCCAGTTCGTATTCCTCGACACGGCCCTGGGCGTTCAGCGACACCTCGCGCAATGCGCGCGTATTGGAGACCTCTTGCAGGATCGCCTGCGCGTCTTTCGGCGAAGTCACCAGCTTGGTGTCGGGCGACGCGGCCCGCAGCGCGCGGCGCACGTCGGCGCCGAACTGGGTGTTGTCGGCAATGCCGAGATAGAGCGTATCGAACGGCAGCGGCGTGACGCCGCGCAGCGTGAAGCCGCAAGCGGAGATCAGCATGAACAGCGCCAGGCAGGCGCCGCGCAGCAGCCAGGATTGGCGGGGGGAGTGCGTTTGTTGCCCGGCGAAGTACATGCTTGACCTCATCAGCCTACGACGTTGACCAGTTTGCCCGGAACCACGATGACCCGCTTGGGCGGGCGGCCTTCCAGGTAGCGGGCGACTTCTTCCTGGGCGGCGGCGAGTTTCTCGATGTCTTCCTTGGCGGCCTTGGCGGCGACGCGGATCGAGCCGCGCAGCTTGCCGTTGACCTGCAGCATCAGTTCGATTTCGTCCGCCACCAGCGCGGCCTCGTCGACGTGCGGCCAGGGCGCGTCGAGCAGGTCGCCCAGCTCGTTCGCGTAACCGAGGTCGCGCCACAGGTGCCAGGTGATGTGCGGCACCACCGGGTACAGCACGCGCAGCAGCACGCCCAGCGTTTCGGCGTAGGCGGCGTCGGCGTGCGCGCCTTCCGGCAGCTTGGCGTCGTCGATGGCGTTGAGCATCTTCATGCACGCGGACACGACGGTGTTGTACTGGATGCGCTGGTAGTCGTAGTCGGCCTGCTTGAGCAGGTTGTAGACCTCGCGGCGCAGATCCTTGACCGCGGCGGGCGCGCCGCTCCAGTCGGCGCCGGCGGCCAGGCCGCGGGCGATCGTGTCGCGCTGCGCGTAGCTGATGGACCACAGGCGGCGCAGGAAGCGGTTCGAGCCTTCGACGCCGGAGTCGGACCATTCGAGGGTCTGCTCGGGCGGGCTGGCGAACATGACGAACAGGCGGGCCGTGTCGGCGCCCAGCGTGTCGATCAGCGATTGCGGATCGACGCCGTTGTTCTTGGACTTGGACATCGTGCCCACGCCGCCGTAGGTCACGTCGGAACCGTCGGACTTGAGCTTGGCGCCGGTGATGGCGCCGCGCGCGTCGTAGACGTTCTCGACTTCCTCGGGCCAGAAATACTCGATGCCGCCCTGGGCGTTCTTGCGCGAGTAGATGTGGTTCAGCACCATGCCCTGGCACAGCAGCTTGGTGAAGGGCTCGTCGAAGTTGAGCAGGCCCATGTCGCGCATGACCTTGGTCCAGAAGCGCGCGTACAGCAGGTGCAGGACCGCGTGCTCGATGCCGCCGATGTACTGGTCCATCGGCATCCAGTAGTCATTGCGCGCGTCGACCATGGCGTTGTTGTTGCCCGGCGAGGTGTAGCGCATGAAGTACCAGGACGAGTCCACGAAGGTGTCCATCGTGTCCGTCTCGCGGCGCGCCGGCTTGCCGCAGCTGGGGCAGGCGCACGACAGGAAGGCTTCGTTCTTGGCCAGCGGATTGCCGCTGCCGTCCGGAATCAGGTCGGCCGGCAGCACCACCGGCAGGTCTTTCTCGGGGACCGGCACCGGGCCGCAGTCCGGGCAGTGGATGATGGGGATCGGGGTGCCCCAGTAGCGCTGGCGCGAGATGCCCCAGTCGCGCAGGCGCCAGGTGGTCTGCTTTTCGCCCAGGCCTTGCGCGCCCAGGTCGGCGGCGATGGCGTCCACGGCTTCCTTGTGCGACAGGCCGTCGTACTTGCCCGAGTTGATGGTGCGGCCGCTCTGCTTGTCGCCGTACCATTCCTGCCAGGCGTCGGTGGAATAGGCCTTGCCGGCCACGTCCACGACCTGGCGGATCGGCAGGTCGTATTTCCTGGCGAAGGCGAAGTCGCGCTCGTCGTGGGCGGGCACGCCCATCACGGCGCCGTCGCCGTAGGTCATCAGCACGTAGTTGCCGACCCAGACCTCGACCTGGTCGCCGGTGACCGGGTGCGTCACGTACAGGCCGGTGGGCAGGCCTTCCTTTTCACGCGTGGCCAGTTCGGCCTCGGTGGTGCCGCCCAGCTTGCACTGTTCGATGAAGGCGGCCAGCGCCGGGTTCGACTGCGCGGCGTGGGTGGCCAGGGGGTGTTCCGGCGCCACGGCGCAGAAAGTCACGCCCATGATGGTGTCGGCGCGGGTGGTGAAGACGTACAGCTTGCCGTCCTGGATCAGCTGGCCGTCCTGGCCGGCGATCTGGTGCGGGAAGGCGAAGCGCAGGCCCTCGGACTTGCCGATCCAGTTTTCCTGCATCAGGCGCACGCGCTCGGGCCAGCCGGGCAGATCGTTCTGCACCGCGCCCAGCAGTTCGTCGGCGTAATCGGTGATGCGCAGGTAGTAGCCGGGGATCTCGCGTTTTTCGACCGGAGCGCCCGAGCGCCAGCCGCGGCCGTCGATGACCTGTTCGTTGGCCAGCACGGTCTGGTCGACCGGGTCCCAGTTCACCACCTGGGTCTTGCGGTAGGCGACGCCCTTTTCGAGCATCTTCAGGAACAGCCACTGGTTCCACTTGTAGTACTCGGGATCGCAGGCGCACATTTCGCGCGACCAGTCGATCGCCAGGCCCATCGCCTTCATCTGCTTCTTCATGTAGGCGATGTTGTCGTAGGTCCACTTGGCCGGCGGCACCTTGGACTTGATGGCGGCGTTCTCGGCCGGCATGCCGAAGGCGTCCCAGCCCATCGGCATCAGCACGTTGTAGCCCCGCATGCGCAGCTGGCGCGCCATCATGTCGTTGATGGTGTAGTTGCGCACGTGGCCCATGTGCAGCTTGCCGCTGGGATAGGGCAGCATCGAGCAGGCGTAGAACTTCGGCTTCTCGGAGCCGTCCGGGTTCTTCGCGTGTTCATGGACCAGATAGGCGTCGCGGGCCTGCCAGTCTTGGTGGGCGGCCGCTTCGACGGTAGTGGGGAGGTAACGTTCCTGCATGGGCTCGTGCGCGATGGCGAAAAATGGGTGAACCGCCCCCGCGCGCCAGGCGCGGGGGCGGCCAAAACCCCTGATTATAGGAGGTGCTAGGCGCGGATAGGGGACGGGGCGATTTCCGGGATGCGGGCACTGGCCCCCAGCATGCCGTAAGCCAGGGTTATGGCCCCCAGAACCGCGCCCGCGGTGACCACGCCGGGCCAGCCGTAATGGGAGTAAAGCCAGGACGATACCAGCGATCCGGTCGCCCCGCCGATGAAGTAGCTGGTCATGTAACCGGCCGTCAGGCGGCTGCGGGCCTCGGGCCGGGTGCGGTAGAGCGAGCTGGTATTGGTGACATGGACGCCCTGGATCGCCAGGTCCTGGATCAGGATGCCGACCAGCAGCGCGATGACCGAGGCTTGGCCGAAGGCCATCAGCCCCCAGGAAGCCAGCAGCAGCAAGAGGCCGATGCGGGTGGCCTGGTTGCCCAGGCCGCGGTCGGCCAGGCGGCCGAAGCGGTTGGCGGCATAGGCGCCAGCGGCGCCGGCCAGCCCGAACAGGCCGATGGTGGTGTTGTTGAAGCCGTAGTCCGGTCCCGACAGCAGGAAGGTCAGCGGCGTCCACAGCATGCTGAAGGCGGCGAACAGCAGGCCGCCCAGCAGCGAGCGGCCGCGCAGCAGCGGTTCCTCGGCGAACAGGCGGAAGATCGAGCCGAGCAGGCGCGGGTAGCTCATGGCGGCCTGGCTCTTGTGGCGCGGCAGCACCTTCCAGAGCGCGGCGGACATGGCCAGCATCAGGATCGCGGCGACCCAGTAGACGGTGCGCCAGCTGCCGAGGTCGGCCAGCACGCCGGCGGCGGTGCGGGCCAGCAGGATGCCCAGCAACAGGCCGCTCATGACGGTGCCGACCGCCTTGCCGCGCTCGTGCGGCGCCGCCAGGGTGGCCGCGAACGGCACCAGCACCTGCGCCACCACCGACAGCATGCCGGTCACCGCGGTGCCCAGCATCAGCATCTGGATGTTGCGGGCGAAGGCCGATACCAGCAGGCCGCCGGACGACAGCAGGGTCATCAGCACGATCAGGCCGCGGCGCTCGAACAGGTCGCCCAGCGGCACCAGCAGGATCAGGCCGAGCGCGTAGCTCAGCTGCGCGATCATGACGATGCTGCCGGCGGTGGCGTTGGACAGCGTGAACTGCTGGCTGATGGTGTGCAGCAGCGGCTGCGCGTAATAGTTGCTGGCGACCGCCAGGCCGGTGGCCACGGACATCAGCAGGATGACGGGCGCGGTGAGCGGGGCGGGTTGGGCGGGAGCGGCGTTCATGTGAGGCGGGGAGTCGGGAGTGGCGGGGGAAGGGCTCAGGCGGCGATGCCGCCGGGCGTTTCCTGGTCGTGCGGGATCAGCAGTTTCTTCAGCAGGCCGGCCATCTGGCGGCGTTCGGCGGCATTGAGGGGGGCGAGCAGCGCTTCGAGTTCGCGCAGGTAATCCTTGAGCACCTGCTTGATGACGCGCAGGCCTTCGGGGGTCAGCGCCACGATGACGCCGCGGCGATCATCGGGGTTCGGCGTGCGCGCCAGCAGGCCGGCCTGTTCCAGGCGGTCCAGCCGGTTGGTCATGGCGCCCGAGGTCAGCAGCAGCGCCGCGACCAGCTTCTGCGGATTCATGGCGTGCGGCGCGCCGGTGCGGTACAGGGTCGCGAGCACGTCGAATTCGCCCTGGTGCAGGTTGTGGCGCTTGAATGCCTGGCCGACGTCGCGCGCGGCGAAGGCGTGGAAGCGGAACACGCGGCTGAGGACGCTCATCGGCGAGATGTCCAGGTTGGGGCATTCCTGCTCCCACTGCGACAGCACCAGGTCGACCAGATCGTTCATGATGTTTTTATATAAAGTATCTTGACGTAAAGATAAATTCTAGCAGACCGGCCCGGGATCATGCAAGGCGCGCCCGCCGGCCGGCGCGGACCGCGCCAGGAAGCGCGGGCGCGCAAAAAAGAAAGGGCCCGCCCCTTGCGGGGCAGGCCCTTTCCGGCTTGACCGGATAACCGTGCGGAATTACTGCGCGGCGTCCTTCAGCTTCTTGAGCGGGCGAACCTTCACCTTGACCGAAGCCGGCTTGGCGGGGAACCAGCGCTCTTCACCGGTGAACGGATCCTTGCCGAAGCGCTTGGCCTTGGCGGGAACCTTCTGCACGGCAACCTTGAACAGGCCGGGCAGCGTGAATTCGCCAGCGCCCTTCTTGTCCACGGAGCTCAGCACCGAGGTTTCCAGGCTGGCCAGGACGGCCTTGACCGACTTGGCTTCGACGCCGGACTGCTCGACGATGTAGGCGATCAGCTGGGTCTTGTTCAGAGCAGCCTTGATAGCCTTGGGGGCGGCAGCGACCTTCTTGGCGGCGACGACCTTCTTGGCTGCGGGCTTCACAGCGGGTTTGGCGGCGGTAGCCTTCTTTGCGGGCGCCTTGGCGGCGGGCTTGGTGACTTTCTTGGCAGGAGCTTTAGCTTTCGTGGCCATGGTCAAAATCCGTATGTTGAGGACATTGGGGCAGCGCGCGCGCCGGGTATCGGCGTTTAGCACTACGCGCCCGATGATAGCGGAAGAGTGGCGGTTGTAGCCGCTTTCGCAAGGCCTTTCGCGCAATCTTTGTTGTTTTCCAGGCAGAAAAACCCCTTCTGCAAGGGGTTCTGCAAAATGCAGTGACAATCACTGCGATTTTTTCAGTGCCGCGAAAGCGCTGCGCAACGTCGCCGCGCGCCGCGCGAAAGTGCTTTCGCAAGGGACTTTTGAACCATCCGGGGCCGGCGTGTTCCAATGCTTCGCGCCGCGCGTCGGCGGGCGCATGCAGGCGGCCGCGGGCTGCCTGCGCGCGCTGGCCCGCGTGCCATCCTTACCCCGCATGGAAGTGAAGCACCCTATGTTGATGAAGAAGTTGGCGGCGAGCCTGCTCGTTGCGACCGCATGTATGTCAGGCGCCCTGGCGCAATCGATGCCCCAGCCCGACCTGTCCGCCAAGGCCTGGTTGCTGCTGGACGAGACCAGCGGCCAGGTGATCGCCTCGCACGCCGCCACCGCCCGGATCGAGCCAGCCTCGCTGACCAAGATCATGACGGCGTACGTGGTGTTCAGCGCCATCCACAACAAGGAGCTGTCGCCGGACCAGAAGGTGACCATCTCGACACGCGCCTGGAAGGTGCCGCCCGGCAGCTCCAAGATGTTCCTGGAGCCCGGCTCCAAGGTGTCGGTGGACCAGCTGCTGCGCGGCCTGATGATCCAGTCCGGCAATGACGCGGCGATCGCGCTGGCCGAAGCGGTGTCTGGCAGCGTCGAGGCGTTCGTGGCGCGCATGAACGACACCGCCGCGCAACTGGGCCTGCACGGCACGCGCTTCGCCAGTCCCCACGGGCTGCCGGACCCGGGCACGTATTCCACCGTCAGCGACCTGTCGATCCTGGCCACGCGCTTCATCCGCGATTACCCCGAGCTGTACAAGACCTACGATTCGGCCAAGACCTATACCTATAACAACATCACCCAGCCCAACCGCAACCGGCTGCTGTGGCTCGATCCCAGCGTCGACGGCCTGAAGACCGGCCATACGGAGGCGGCTGGCTACTGCATCGTGGCCACCGCGCATCGGCCCAATGGCCGCGACCAGCGGCGCCTGATCACGGTGGTGGTGGGCACGGCCTCGGACAAGCTGCGCACCCAGGAAAGCCGCGAGTTGCTGGAATGGGGCTTCCAGGGGTTCAATACCATCAAGTTATATGCAAAGGGCCAGGCGGTGGCCACGCCCGAGGTCTGGAAGGGCCAGACCGACACGCTCAAGGCCGGCTTTGCGCGCGACGCCTACGTCACGGTGCCGGCCGGCGCCAAGGTCGAGTCGGTCTGGGCGCCGCAGGACCCGCTGGTGGCGCCGATCGCGGCCCAGGCCGCGGTCGGTTCGCTGCGCGTGATGGTCGATGGCAAGCCGGCCATGCAGTTCCCGGTGGTGGCGCTGGAGCCGGTGGCCGAAGCCGGATTCGCCGGCCGCGCCTGGGATTCCATCCGCCTGTGGTGGCGCGGGCATTCCTGATCCGAAGGGAGGGGACATGGCGGTGAGTTTTCCGGGCGGGCCGGCCGCGGCGCCGACCCCCGATGATCCCCTCGGGCTGCTGTCGGCCTGTCATGGGCGCATTGCGCGGCAATGCGCCACCTTGCGGCGCCTGGCCGCGCATCTGCCGACGCATGGCAGCGACGCCGCCGCCCAGGTCGCGGCGGCGGGCGTCGCGCGCTATTTCCAGACGGCCGCGATCCATCACCACGAGGACGAGGAAGAGGACCTGTTCCCGGCCCTGATCGAGTCCATGGCGGGTTCCGACGCCGTCTGCCTGCATGCGCTGGTCGATGGGCTGATTGCGGATCACGCGCGGCTGGCGGCGCTGTGGGCGCCGTTGCGGCAAATCCTGGACGAGATCGCGGCGGGCCATCCCGCGGTGTTGCCGGCGGCGCAGGTGGAGGCGTTCGCGGCGGCCTATGCGGCGCATATCCAGCGCGAAGAGGACGAGTTGCTGCCGCTTGCCACACGCCTGATCGCCGATGACGCGCTGGCCGCCATCAGCCGGGCGATGAAGGCGCGGCGCGGCGGCGAGGCCGGCTGAACGTCGTTGCGCGCCGGACGGCCGCCAGCCGCTTTCTTTTAGTGTTAAATGATCGCAGCCGGGGCAATCCGCGCCGGATCTCGAGCCGCCACGCCATGCACCGCAACGCCCGCTTTCGCCGGAAACTGCAGGATCCCGCCCTGATGCACGCCATGTCGGCGCACAATCCGCTGTCCGCCCGGCTGGCGGCCGAAGCCGGATTCGATGCGATCTGGGGCAGCGGCTTCGAACTGTCGGCCAGCTATGCGGTGCCGGACGCCAACATCCTGTCGGCCGGGCTGCACCTGGACATGATGCGCGCCATCGCCGCCACGGTCGATGTGCCGGTCATCGCCGATATCGACACCGGGTTCGGCAACGCCATCAACGTCTCCTACGTCGTGCCGCAATACGAGGCCGCGGGCGTGTCGGCGGTCGTGATGGAAGACAAGACCTTCCCCAAGGACACCAGCCTGCGGACCGATGGCCGCCAGGAGCTGGTGCGCGTCGAGGAATTCCAGGGCAAGATCGAGGCGGCTTGCGCCGCCCGCCGCGATCCGGATTTCTGCGTCATCGCCCGCACCGAGGCCCTGATCGCCGGCCTGGGGCAGGCCGAGGCCCTGGCCCGCGCCGCGGCCTATGAAGCGGCCGGCGCCGACGCCATCCTGATCCATTCCAAGCAGGCCACGCCCGACGAGGTGCTGGCCTTCATCGCGGCCTGGTCCGGCGGCGTGCCGCTGGTGCTGGTGCCGACCGCCTATCCACAGCTGCGCGAGCGCGACATCCAGGCGCTGGGCAAGGTGGGCCTGGTGATCTACGGCAATCATGCGATCCGCGCGGCCGTGGGGGCGATGCGCGAGGTCTTCGCCCGCATCCGCGCCGAGGGTGGCATCCATGCCGTCGACGCCGGCCTGCCGACGGTGCGCGATATCATCGGCCTGCAGGGCGACGCGGACATGCGCGAGCTGGAACGCAGGTTCCTGCGCTGAGCGCGCGGGAATACCGAAAAAAAGGGCAGGGGAGCGATGGCGGCGGGACGGAAAGCGGGGTTGGCGCGGGTGTTTGGCGATTGGGTGCCGGAAGTCGGCCCCGCGACCCTGCGCGCGGACCTGGCGGCCGGGCTGCTGGGCGCGCTGCTGGTGCTGCCGCAGGGCGTGGCCTTCGCCACGCTGGCCGGGCTGCCGGCGCAGTACGGCCTGTATTCGGCCATCGTGCCCTGTATCGTGGCGGCGCTGTTCGGCTCCAGCCGCCATGTCATGTCCGGCCCCACCAATGCCAATTCGCTGGCGCTGTTCGCCGTGCTGACGCCGCTGGCGGTGGCGGGCAGCCCGGGCTACATCGAGCTGGCGCTGGCGGTGACGGTGCTGGTCGGGCTGATGCAATGGCTGGTGGGCGCGCTGCGGCTGGGCTCGCTGGCGCACTTCATTTCGCCGTCGGCGCTATTTGGCTTCACCAGCGGCGCGGCCCTGCTGATCGCGGTGCATGCGCTCAAGGATGCCCTGGGCCTGCCGGCGCCGGACTCGCATGGCGCCGGCGCCTTGCTGGCCAGCCTGGCTGGCCATTGGGACCAATTGCAGGCGGGCGCGCTGCTGGTGACGGCGGTGACCCTGGCTTCGGCCCTGTTGCTCAAGCGGCTCGACAAGCGCAAGCCCTATATGCTGGCCGGGCTGGCGGCGGGGGCGCTGGCCGCGGCGGCGTTCAACGCGGCGGCGGATCGCTTGGGCGCCACGCCGGTGCCGCTTCTGGGCGACCTGGCGCAGCCGTGGCCGCCCTTCCATGTGCCCAGCGTCGATTGGCGCGCCTTGCCCGATCTGCTCAGCCTGGCGTTCGCGCTGACCATCGTGGCGCTGGCGCAGTCCATTTCCATCGCCAAGGCGGTGGCGACGCGCTCGGGCCAGCGCATCGACGCCAATCGTGAATTCGTCGGGCAGGGCCTGTCCAACGTGGTCGGCGGCTTCTTTTCCTGTTATCTGTCCTGCGGTTCGCTCAACCGCTCCATTCCCAACTACGAGGCGGGCGCGAAGACGCCGCTGGCGGCGGTGTTCTCGGCGTTGCTGCTGATGGCGCTGGTGGCGCTGAGCGGCCCCTTGCTGGCGCGGATCCCGCACGCGGCCATCGCGGGCCTGCTGCTGCTGGTGGCCTGGACCCTGCTGGACGTGCCGCGCTGGCGCCAGCTGATCCGCACCCAGCCCGGGGAAAGCGCGATCGCCGCGGCCACGCTGGCGGCCACCGTGACGATCCGCATGGAGGTCGCGATCCTGCTGGGCACGGTGCTGTCGCTGATGGCGTACCTGCACCGCACCTCGCGGCCGGCGATGCGCACCATGGGCTTCGATTCGCGCGGGCTGGACCGCCGTTTCGTGGTGCTGGCGCAGCAGCCCGAGGCATTGCCGGAATGCCCCCAGCTCAAGCTGCTGCGCATGGAAGGGTCGGTGTATTTCGGCGCCGCCGCACACGTGGCGCAGCGCCTGCAGGACCTGCGCGAGGGCGCGGCGGCGCCGCGTCATTTGCTGGTGATGGCCAAGAGCATGAATTTCATCGACCTGGCCGGCGCCCAGGTCTGGGAGGACGAGCTGGTGGCGCGCCGCGCCATGGGCGGCGACCTCTATTTCCACCGGCCGCGCCCCGAGGTGCTGGCGATGTGGCGCCGCACCGGCTTCCTGGAGCGGCTGGGCGCGGACCACGTGTTCCCCGACAAGGCGACCGCGCTGCACACGATTTACGCCCGGCTCGACCGGGGCATCTGCGCCGGCTGCCAGGCCAGGGTGTTCTGGGAATGCCAGCCCGAGAGCCCGCAGGCCGGCCACTGAGCCGGTCTCAGCCCGGGGCGTCGGTGCCCAGGTAGGCGGCCTGGACGCGCGCGTCGGCCGCGATCCGGTCCGGCGGACCTTCGGCCAGCAGGCTGCCGCGCACCAGCACGGCGATGCGGTCGGCATGCTTGAACACCACGTCCAGGCTGTGCTCGGTGAACAGCACCGCCATGCGCTGCGTATCGGCCAGCTCGCGCGTCAGGCGCATGAGCGCATGGCGTTCGTTGGTGGCCATGCCGGCGGTGGGTTCGTCCATCAGCAGCAGCTTAGGCCGGTGCGCCAGCGCCATGGCCAGCTCGACCCGCTTGACGTCGCCGTAGGCCAGCGCGCCGCAGTGCGCGCCGGCCTGGTCGGCCATCCGCACCTGTTGCAGCAGCGCCATGGCTTCGTCGGGGCGGTGCGAGGCGGCGCGGCGCCAGGGGCGCAGCAGCAGGCGGTCGCGCGACAGCAGGGCGGTCTGCACGTTTTCCAGCACCGTCATCGAGCGGAAGGTGGCGGCGGTCTGGAAGGTGCGGCCCACGCCCAGGCGGCAGATCCTGCCGGCCGGCAGGCCCACCAGCTCGCGTCCATCCAGGCGCACCGAACCGGCGTCGGGCCGCAACTGGCCGCCCAGCACGTTGAAGCAGGTGGACTTGCCGGCGCCGTTCGGGCCGATCAGCGCCAGCATGTGGCCGGCCTCGAGCTGGAACGAGACGTCCGCCAGCGCGTCGATGCCGCCGAACGATTTGCGCAGCCCCTGGACCCGCAGCAAGGCGTCGGCCGTGGTCATGCGCGCCTCCGCGACCCGCGCGCCGCGGCGCCCGCCAGGCCTGCTGGAAACACCATCACCAGCGCCAGGATGGCGAGCCCCAGCACCGCGTGCCAGTAGTCGGTGCTGCGCGCCGCGGCATCCTGCAGCCAGGTGTAGGCCGCCGCGCCGACCAGCGGGCCGGCCAGCGTCTGCAGGCCGCCCAGCAGCACCATCACCAGACCGTCCACCGACCGGCTCACGCCGAGCACGTCGGGGGCGATGCTGCCTTTGGAGAACGCGTACAGCGATCCGGCCAGGCCCGCGGCCAGCGAGGCGGCCACGAAACCGACCCACTGGATGCGGCGAGTGTCCATGCCCAGCGCCTCGGCCCGCAGGGCCGAATCGCGCGCGCCGCGCAGCGCGTAGCCCAGCGGCGAGAACGCCAGGCGCCGCAGCCAGGCGATGCCGAGCGCGCACAGCGCCAGCGTCAGGTAGTAGAACCAGGGCCCCTGCGTCAGCCAGCGCGACGGCCACAGGCCGATCAGGCCGTTGCTGCCGCCGGTGACGTCGTCCCATTGATAGGCCAGCGCCCACAGGATCTGCGCCACCGCCAGGGTCAGCATCGCCAGGTACACGCCGGACAGCCGCACGCAGAACCAGCCGAACACCACGGCGCCGAGTCCGGCGGCCAGCGGCCCGAGCAGCAAGGCGGCTTCCATCGGCAGCGCCGCCAGCTTCAGCAGCAGCGCGGCGCCATAGGCGCCCAGGCCGAACCAGGCGGCGTGGCCGAAGGTGGTCATGCCCGCCAGGCCGGTCAGGAAATGCAGGCTGGCGGCGAACAGGGCGGCGATCAGCACTTCGGTCAGCAGGATGCCCAGATAGGGCCATTGCGCAGCCGCCAGCGGCGCCAGGAGCAGCAGCGCCAGCAACGCGCCATAGGCCAGCCGCAGGCGGCGGCCGGCGGGGGCGATGGGCGCCTCGGCCGCCAGCGCGTGCGAGGAGGGCGCCGGCGCCCGGCCCAGCAGGCCCCACGGCCGCGCCACCAGCACCACCGCCATGACGGCGAATTCGGCCAGCAGCGTGAGCTTGGACAGGTTGAACAGCCAGGGGCCGATTTGCACCTGGCCCAGGAAGACGAAGACGGCCTTGACGCAGCAGATCAGCACCGCGGCCAGGAAGGCGCCGGGGATCGAGCCCAGGCCGCCTACTACGACGACCACGAAGGCGCTGGCGATGATCTCCAGGTCGAGCCCGAGCGTGGCGGGCACGCGCGGCGCGGCCAGCGCGCCGCCCAGCCCGGCCAGGAACGCGCCCAGCGTGAAGGCCGAGGTGAACAGCCAGGCCTGGTTGACGCCGAGCGCGGCCAGCATGTCGCGGTTCTCGGCGGCGGCGCGCAGCAGCCGGCCCCAGCGGGTGCGCATCAGCAGCAGCCACAGCAGGCCCAGCACCACCGGGCCGGCCACGATCAGCAGCAGGTCATATTGGGGAAAGCGCCGGCCCAGGATCTCGACCGCGCCCGACAGGCCGGGCGCGCGGGCCGCAAACAGGTCTTCCGGACCCCAGATCGCCAAGGCGGCGTCGCCGATGATGAGCACCAGCGCGAAGGTCGCCAGCAGCTGGAACAGTTCCGGCGCGCGATACAGCCGCTTGAGCACCAGCAGTTCGGCGGCGGCGCCGATCAGGCCGGTGGCCAGCGCCGCCAGCAGCAGGCCGGCCCAGTAACCCGGTCCGTCGCCGAAATAGTGGGTGAAGCTCCAGGCCAGGTAGATCCCCAGCATGTAGAAGGAGCCGTGCGCGAAGTTGACGACGCGCGTGACGCCGAAGATCAGCGACAGGCCGGCGGCCACCAGGAACAGCGCGCTGGCGTCCGCCAGGCCGTTGAGCAGCTGCGACAGCAGCCCCGACAGGCTCATCAGTGCGGACGCATCTTGCGCACTTGTTCATCCGGCGGCTGCAGGCGCGCGCCGTCGATGTAGGCGAAGTCCTTCATGATGCCCTTGCCGTCCTCGACCGCGGTGACGCCGATGTAGACGCCCATGGTCGACTGGTGGTCGATCTTGCGGTACTGGATCGGGCCGTAGGGCGTATCCACTTTCAGCCCGGCGAAGGCGTCGACCAGCTTTTCGGTGTCGACTTCGCCGGCAGCCTTCAGGCCCTGGGCGATCGACATCAGCGAGGCGTAGCCGACCACCGAGCCGACCTTGGGCGTCTCGTTGTAGCGCTTGCGGTAGGCCTCGACGAAGGTCTTGTTGGCCGGGGTGTCGATGGCGTACCAGGGGTAGCCGGTGACGATCCAGCCCGACGGCGTGTCGGCGCCCAGCGGTTCCAGGTATTCCGGTTCGCCGGACAGCACCGAGACCACGGCGCGGTTCTCGAACAGGCCGCGGGTGTTGCCCTCGCGCACGAAGCGGGTCAGGTCGGCGGCGAACAGCACGTTGAAGATGGCGTCCGGCTTGGCGTCGGCCAGCGCCTGCACCACCGCGCCGGCGTCGACCTTGCCCAGCGGCACGGCCTGCTCGGCGACGAATTCGACGTCGGACTGGAACGACTTCATCATGGCCTTGAAGGTGGCCACCGCCGATTGTCCGTATTCGTAGTTGGGGTAGACGATGGCCCAGCGCTTCTTGCGCAGGGCCAGCGCCTTGGGCGCCAGCGCGGCCACGTGCATCCAGGTGGAGGGGCGCAGGCGCCAGGTATAGCGGTTGCCTTCCTGCCAGGTGATCTTGTCGGTCAGCGGCTCGGCGGCCAGGAAGAACACCTGTTGCTGCTTGGCGAAGTCGGTCAGCGCCAGCCCGGTGTTGGACAGGAAGCCGCCGAACAGCAGGTCGACCTTTTCGCGCGCCAGCAGTTCCTGGGCGGCGCGCACCGAGTCGCCGGGGTTGCCGTTGTCGTCGCGCGAGATCACCTCGAGCTTGCGGCCGAGTACGCCGCCGGCGGCGTTGATCTCTTCCTGCGCCAGTTGCCAGCCTTTCTTGTACGGACCGAGGAAGGCCGGAATCGCCTTGTAGCTGTTGATCTCGCCGATGCGGATCGGCGGTTCCTTGTCTTTGGCGTCCTTGGCGGACGCGACGGGAGTCAGCACCAGGGCCAGTAGCGCGGGAGCGAGCGCGCGGCGCAGCAGGGTCAGGCAGGGACGGAGCATGGCGGATATCGCAGGCAAGAAGGTCCGACCGGAGCCGGGCCTTGTAGGGGACGATTGCTGTTGCGGCCCAATTGAAGCATGCGCGGCGTCCGAGCGCCAAGGAAAACGGCGGGGGACGGGTCCGTCCGCCAACGTGAGAAGACCCTGCGATGCAGGGCCCAGCAATGAAAAAAGCCCTGCGAGGGCAGGGCTTTTTCGACTTTCCGGAGACCGGCCGAATTACTTCAGCTTGGTTTCCTTGTAGTCAACGTGCTTGCGAGCGACCGGATCAAACTTCTTGATCAGCATCTTCTCGGGCATGTTGCGCTTGTTCTTGGTGGTCGTGTAGAAATGACCCGTGCCGGCAGTCGACTCGAGCTTGATCTTTTCGCGGATACCTTTGGCCATGTCGTGCTCCTAGTATGTCAGATTGGCGGGGGGCCGATTAGGCCAGTTCGCCGCGGGCACGCATGTCGGCCAGCACGGCGTCGATGCCGTTCTTGTCGATCGTGCGGATGGCCTTGGCCGAGACGCGCAGGCGCACCCAGCGGTTTTCGCTTTCAACCCAGAACCGGCGCGATTGCAGGTTGGGCAGGAAGCGACGCTTGGTCTTGTTGTTCGCGTGCGAAACGTTGTTGCCCACCATCGGGCCTTTGCCGGTCACTTGGCATACGCGTGCCATGGATGCACCTCATTTATTCTTGCGCATCGCCGGGGGGTAGACAGGGTTTCAGCCGCCGGGCTGTATCAGAGGCGTGGATCGTCGTGGTCTTGCCACGAGGTCTTGCCATCTTGCCGGCCACCCAGTCTTAGTGGATGAGGGGGAATCGGGGATCCCGCCCAGTGCTTATACCCGCTGCCTGCCATCCGCAAAAATGCGCTTGGGGGTCAGAGTGTTGAACTACAAAGCATAGTAGTCCAGCACGGGAAACTTCATGTGAAGACGTAGATTCTAATACGAAAAATCGAGATAAATCAAGTGCCAGGGGCGCGGCGCAGGGAAAAGCGTGGCTTTCCTGCCGCGATGGGCGCGTCCGGACGGCGCCCGCCGGCTTGATAGCAGCGGGCATGCTCCACCGGCGGGCGGCGGCGCGGCCGCCGATACCTTGTGTCCCTGCATTCAGACCGGGTGCGATTGCGCCACGCGGCCCGACAGCCAGGACAGGCAGGCGCAGGTCGCCAGCGTGGTCGTCAGGGGCAGGGCGCTGTCGGTCTGCCAGGCGCTGACGGCGAAACCGGCCAGCGCGCCGCACGACAGTTGAAGCGTCCCCAATAGCGCCGAGGCCGCGCCCAGGCGCTTGCCCTGGTCGGACAGCGCCAGCGCCGCCGAGTTGGGGTTCACGAAACCCTGGCTGCCCATGTAGCAGATCAGGCAGGCCATCAGCAGCGGCAGCGTCATCCAGCCCATCAGCGTCAACGCCACCGCCGCCAGGCTGGCGCAGGCCAGCGCAGTCAGGGCGCGGCGTTGCAGCTGGCGCGGGGTGTGGGTGCGCAGCAGGCGGGCGCTGATCTGCGAGCAGATGATGAGCGACAGCGCGTTGGTGCCGAACAGCAGCCCGTAATACTTGGGGTCGACGCCGTACAGTTCGATGAACACCCGCGGCGAACCGATGATGTAGGCGAACATGCCGGCCTGGCCGAAGCCGCCGGCCAGGCTGTGCGCCATGAAGCCGCGGTGCGCGAACAGGGCGCGGTAGTTCTGCACGATGGTCTGCCAGCGCAGCGGCACGACCCGCTCGGGCGTCAGCGATTCCTTCATGATGAGCACGACGGCCGTCATCAGCATGGCGCCGCCGGCCAGCATCACCCAGAACAGGCTGCGCCAGCTGGCGATGCCCAGCAGTTGTCCGCCGGCCAGCGGCGCGAGGATCGGCGCCAGGCCCATGATCAGCATCAGCAGCGACATGGCGCGCGCTGCTTCGTGGGTTTCGTAATGGTCGCGGATGACGGCGCGCGGAATCACGATGCCGGCCGCGCCGCCCATCGCCTGCACCACGCGCCAGCCGGTCAGCGCCTCGACCGAGCCGGCCAGGGCGCAGCCCAGCGACGCGATCATGAAGAGCGTCAGGCCCACCAGCAGCGGCGGCTTGCGGCCGAAGCGGTCGGCCATCGGGCCATAGAACACCTGCGCCAGCGCCAGGCCGATCAGGTAAGCGGCCAGCGTGCGCTCGACATCGCCGCGCGGCACGCCCAGGTTGGCGGCGATCGTCGGGAACGCCGGCAGGTACATGTCGATGGCGAAAGGACCGATCGCCGTCAGGGCGCCCATGAGAATGAGCCAGCCCGGCAGCGCGCCGCGGGAAGAAAGGGTAGGGGGCATGTGGACCGCGAGGGGGGCTCGCGCAAGGGACAGGGCGCGTCGCGCTGCATTGCGCGTTTTGCACCAAGCCAAAGACTGTATCACGCACTGCCTTACACGCAAATTGCAAGTGATTTCCGATACAGTCTGTCCGTGTCCGTACGTATTCCAGAGGAGATGCTGTGAGTCCTTTGTTGTCTGTTGTGGAACGCAAGCTCCAGGCCTTGCCCGTCACTGTCCAGCTGGTGTTGCCCGATGGCACCGTGGTCGGGCCGCCGGATCCCCGGGTGCGGTTCGTGACGCATGACAAGACCGCGCTGGCCCACCTGGCCGAGGGCGCCGTCGGCGTGCTGGGGCAGGACTACGTCGAAGGCCGCATCGACATCGAAGGGTCGATGCGCGATGTGATGGCGGCGGCCGCGGCGCTGCTGCCGGGTTCACCGGTGGACGCGGCGCGCGGCGGCTGGCTGACCGAGCTGGTGCGCAAGGTGATGTCGGTGTGGCGTCACTCGGTGGAGCGCGACGCCCGCCAGATCGAATTCCATTACGACCTGTCCGACGATTTCTATGCCCTGTGGCTGGATCCGCGCCGGGTCTATTCCTGCGCCTATTACCGCGAGCCGGGCATGAACCTGGCGCAGGCCCAGGAAGCCAAGCTCGACCACATCTGCCGCAAGCTGCGGCTGCGGCCGGGCGAGCGCTTCCTCGACGTGGGCGCGGGCTGGGGCGGGCTGTTGCTGTGGGCGGCCGAGCACTATGGCGTCGACGCCACCGGCATCACGCTGTCGCGCAACCAGCATGCGCACGTCAGCAGGCTGATCCAGGAAAAGGGCCTGGGCGAGCGCGTGCGCGTGGAGCTGCTGGACTACCGCAAGCTCGACGAGGCCGCGCCCTACGACAAGATCGCCTCGGTCGGCATGTTCGAGCACGTCGGCCGGGCCCAGCTGGAAGGCTATTTCGCCAAGCTGCGCCGGCTGCTCAAGCCGGGCGGGCTGATCATGAACCACGGCATCACCGCGGCCGGCGTTTACAACGCCGAGCTGGGCAGCGGCATGGGCGAATTCATCGAGAAGTACATCTTCCCTGGGGGCGAGCTGACCCACATCAGCGTCGTCATGGAGGCCATGACCAACGGCGGCCTGGAAGAGGTGGACGTCGAAAACCTGCGACCGCACTACGCCCGGACCCTGTGGGCCTGGAGCGACGCGCTCGAGGCCAACCTGGCCGAGGCCGCGCGGATCCTGGGCGGCGAGCAGGGGGAGCGCTCGCTGCGCGCCTATCGGCTCTACCTGGCGGGTTGCGCCATGGGCTTCGAGCACGGCTGGATCGCGCTGCACCAGATCGTGGGCCAACACCCGGCCACGGGGCGTCCGGATGAACTCGACAATCCGCCCGACCTGGCCTACCCGTGGCGACGCGATTACATGTACCGGGACCCCGATCCGAAGCCCTGAAACCGAGTTTCGGGACCATTAAATGTATTTATACGAACAAAATATTAACTAAATGTATCTACATTTTCGGGAGGCGATTCTCCAGGGGAAAACGGGGAATCGCCTCTTGGGAATAAGGGTTTTTCCGCACGGTTTTCGGCGTGAATGTATCTGATTCGTTCAGGGGTGGGCTTGGGTCATGCATTAATTTCGGTTAAGATGCTGGCTTCTTCTTTCAGTTTGTTCACTATCTGTGGGTTCTCGAAAACTCTGTTTTTGAGGCTCCTGTCTTGCAAGACTCCGCACCCTGCGGATCCTCTTGTTGCTAGTGTCGGTTTGTATTGGCGGTTCTGCCCGTCTTCCGCACAACCCCCTTAGCTCCATGGCACGGCTGGACCAGCGCCGCCGTGTCCCTGAACCTATGGAGGCAAAAGCCAATGCGTTTCACCCCCGTCAAGACCCTGGCCGCCGCGGCCGTCTTGTTTGCCTTCGCCGGATCGGCCCAAGCCGCCGATGCGCCGCAATGCGAACTCAAGCGTCCGATCAATTTCGGCGCCATGAACTGGGAATCCAACCTGGTCCTGGTCGATGTCGAACGTTTCATCATGGAAAAGGGCTATGGTTGCAAGACCGAAACCCTGCCCACCGAGACCTTGCCGGCCCTGGCCGCGCTCGAGCGCGGTGACCTGGACATCAACACCGAGATCTGGCTGAACAGCGTCGCCGACCCCTGGGAACGCGCCGAAAAGACCGGCCGCGTCAAGCGGATCGGCGATCTCTACATGGGCGGCGAAGCCTGGTACATCCCGCGCTACACCGCCGAGCGCCTGCCCGAACTGAAGTCCGCGGCCGACTTGCCGAAGTTCAAGGACAAGTTCAAGGACCCCGAGGAACCCGGCAAGGGCCGTTTCTACGGCTGCCCGGCGGGCTGGGGCTGCGAAGTCACCAGCACCAACCTGTTCCACGCCCTCAAGCTGGACGATTCCTACACGCTGTACTCGCCGGGCACCGGCGCGGCGCAGAAGGCGGCCCTGATGTCGGCCTACAAGCGCAAGCAGAACGTGGTCTTCTACTACTGGTCGCCCACGCCGCTGGTCGGCGCCATGGACCTGGTCAAGCTGGAAATGCCGCCCTACGACGCCGACAAGCACAAGTGCCTGACGTCGCCCAAGTGCGCCAAGCCCGAGCCCAGCGCCTATCCCGACAATCCCGTCTTCACCGCGGTGAACACCAAGTTCTCGCAGGAAGCGCCGGTGCTGACCGAATTCCTGTCGAAGGTCTCGGTGCCGCTGCCCGTGATGAACGAAACCCTGGCCCACATGGAAGAAACCGGTGACGAGTCCGGCGCCGTGGCCAAGTGGTTCCTGAAAAACAAGCCCGACGTCTGGACCAAGTGGGTCCCCGCCGACGTCGCCGGGCGCGTGCAAAGCGCGCTGTAACCCCCGCCGCCTTTCCGGCGGCGGTCCGTTCCGGCTGGCCGGGACGGACCGCCGGGTTGGACTTTTTCCCCTTGGGATGACCCCAAGGGGAAAAAGCCCTCCGGCAGGCGGACTGTCCGCCACGCGGGCAATGCGCGGGATGCCTAGCTCCCGCGCCGGACTGTAAGCGTATTTCGCCATCGCCGCCGCCGGCTTCCCGCGCGGGAAGCCGGCCCGGCCTCCGAGCCGGATGCCGTGGGCGCGGCGCGTGGCGAATGCGCTGAAATGGAGTCAATACATGTTTCCTGAAATCATTCCCGCCCGTCAGGTGCGGGGGGCCATCGACGGATTCGTCGATCATCTGGTCACCAACTACGCCGATACCCTGGAGACGCTGTCCCAGCCCGTGCTGCATGCGCTGGTGTGGCTGGAGCAGGTGCTGCGCAGCTCGCCCTGGTGGGCCGTGGTCGGCGTCACCATCGCCATCGCCTGGCTGGTCAGCCGCCGCATCGGCCTGAGCCTGGCCATGGGCGCGCTGCTGTGCGTCATCGGCGTGCTCGGCCTGTGGGACGCCGGCATGCAGACGCTGGCGCTGATGATCATGGCGGCCGGGCTGTCGGTGGTCATCGGCATTCCGCTGGGCGTGCTGATGGCGCGCGTCAACTGGCTGCGCTCGGTCATGCTGCCGGTGCTGGACGTGATGCAGACCATGCCCAGCTTCGTGTACCTGATTCCGGTCGTGATGCTGTTCGGCCTGGGCAAGATCCCCGCCATCATCGCCACCGTGATCTACGCCGTGCCGCCGCTGATCCGCCTGACCGACCTGGGCATCCGCCTGGTCGACCGCGAGGTGCTGGAAGCGTCGCGCGCGTTCGGCGCCAATCCGCGCCAGCAGCTGTTCGGCGTGCAATTGCCGCTGGCCCTGCCCAACATCATGGCCGGCATCAACCAGACCACGATGATGGCGCTGTCGATGGTGGTGATCGCCTCCATGATCGGCGCGCGCGGCCTGGGGTATGAAGTGCTGCTCGGCATCAACCGCCTGGAAGTGGGCCGCGGCCTGCTGGCGGGCCTGGGCATCGTGGTGCTGGCCGTGCTGTTCGACCGGATCACGCAATCGTATGGACAGCGCATGCGCATGGGAGGCCAGCGATGAGCAAGATCGAAGTCAAGAACATCTACAAGATTTTCGGGCCGCATCCGAAGAAGTGGCTGGAAGCCGCGCAGGGCGGCATGAGCAAGGAAGCGCTGCTGGCCGAAAGCGGCCACACGCTGGGCCTGCGCGACATCAGCCTGTCGATCGAAGAGGGCAGCATCTACGTCATCATGGGCCTGTCGGGGTCCGGCAAGTCGACGCTGATCCGCCACTTCAACCGCCTGATCGAGCCCAGCGCCGGCCACATCCTGGTCGACGGCGTCGACGTGGTCAGCCTGAACAAGCGCGACCTGGAGACCTTCCGCCAGAAGAAGATGAGCATGGTGTTCCAGCGCTTCGGCCTGTTCCCGCACCGCACCGTGCTGGACAACGCCGCCTACGGCCTGGCCGTGCAGGGCGTGGGCCGCGCCGAGCGCGAGCAGCGAGCCCGCGAATGGCTGGAGCAGGTCGGCCTGTCGGGCTTCGAGCAGCAGTATCCGCACCAGTTGTCGGGCGGCATGCAGCAGCGCGTCGGCCTGGCGCGGGCGCTGGCCACCGATGCCGAGATCCTGCTGATGGACGAGGCCTTCTCGGCGCTCGATCCGCTGATCCGCCGCGAGATGCAGGACCAGCTGCTGCAATTGCAGTCCAAGCTCAACAAGACCATCGTCTTCATCACCCATGACCTGGACGAGGCGCTGCGCCTGGGCAACCGCATCGCCATCCTTAAGGACGGCGAACTGGTGCAGGAAGGCACGCCGGAAGACATCCTGCTGAACCCGGCCAACGATTACGTGCAGTCGTTCCTGCAGGACGTGAACCGCACCAAGGTGCTGAACGCGACCCACGCCGTCAATCCGGCTCGCCTGACGCTGACCATGCGTTCGCGGCCGGCCCACTCGGTCGACCGCATGCGGGCGCTGAACTACGAGTACGCGCCTGTGCTGGACGGCAAGCGGCTGGCCGGCGTGCTGACGCTGGTGGCGGCCGAGCAGGCGGTGCGTGAAGGCGGGCGCGACGTGTCGCGCTTCGTCGAGGACCTGGCCTCGGTGCCGGCCACGGCCGGCCTGGGCGAGGTGCTGGCGCAGCTGGTGCACAGCGACCAGCCGGTGGCGGTGACGGGCGAGAACGACGAGTTCATCGGCATGCTGTCGCGCAAGAAGGTGGTCGAACTGGTGACGCCGGTGCTGGCCGAGACGGCGCCGACGGACGAGTCCGTCACGGTCGCCGCCGAGGGCGGCCAGGCGGCGCAGGAGGCCGAACTGCAGGGCCAGCCGCAACCCGCGCAGCGGGGCGAGGCGGCCTGACGTCCAGGTTGCCGTCAGGCGGACGGGCGGCGGCTGCCGCCCGTCATGACGATGCGGTCCCGGCGCGGCCAGGCTTGCGCCCGGGGCCAGTCCGGATATGATGGCTGGCCGGCGCCGACTGCCGGCGTGCCACTATTCGGAATATCGGAATCCGTCATGCCAATCTTGAATGTCCAGATCATGCAGGGCCATTCGGCCGCCCAGAAGACCGCCTTGCTGCAGGCGGCCTCGCAGGCGGTCGTGGAAAGCATCGCCGCGCCGCTGTCCAGCGTGCGCATCGTGCTGCAGGAAATCCCCGCTGAACACGTGATCGTGGCGGGCGAGATCGGCAAGGCCATGGCGCGCGTCGACGCCGCGCTGATCGAGGGCCGCGACGAAGCCAAGAAGTCGGCGCTTATCGCGGCGTTGAACCGGGCCGTGTGCGACAGCATCGGCATTTCGGGCGAAGACGTGCGGGTGCTGATCCGCGACGTGCCCAAGACCGACATGGGCGTGGCCAACGGCCTGAGCGCCAAGGCCGCGGGCCGCTGAGCGGGGCTCCGGCATGGCGATCGGCAAGGACAAGGGCTCCGTCACCGTCGACGACGTGGCGGCCGAAGCGGGGGTGTCGATCAAGACCGTCTCGCGGGTGTTGAACAACGAGCCGAACACCAGCGAGAAGACCCGCGCCAAGGTCATGGCCGCGATCGCCTTGCTCAAGTACCAGCCCAATCCGTCCGCGCGCCGGCTGGCCAGCAAGCGCTCGGACCTGATCATGCTGGTCTACGACAATCCCAGCGACAACTACCTGATCAACATCCAGCACGGCGCGCTCGACGCCTGCAAGCGCTATTTCTACAGCCTGCTGCTGCATCCCTGCGACTACCGCGCGCCCGACCTGGCCGCGCAGATCGTTCAGGCGGCGCGGCAGCATGCCTGCGCCGGGCTGGTGCTGACGCCGCCGTTGTCCGACGTGCGCGCGCTGATCGCGGCGCTGGACGATGGCGACGTGCCCTATGTGCGGCTGGCGCCGGGATCGCCCAGCGCGCGCGGACTGGAAGTCAGCACCGACGATCGCGCCGCGGCGCGCGACATGACCCGTTACCTGCTGGACCTGGGCCATCGCCGCATCGGCTTCGTGGCCGGCCATCCCGACCACGGCGCGGTGGGCGAGCGCCTGCACGGCTACCGCGACGCGCTGGCGGAACAGGGCGTCGCCTACGACCCGACGCTGGTCGAGCAGGGCCTGCATTCGTTCGATTCCGGGGTGCAGTGCGGCCAGCGGCTGCTTGAGCGCGCGCAGCGTCCGACCGCGATCTTCGCGGCCAACGACGACATGGCGGCCGGCGTGCTGTATGTCGCGCATGTGCGCGGCCTCAGGGTGCCGCAGGAATTGTCGGTGGCGGGCTACGACGACACGCCGCTGTCGCGCCAGACCTGGCCCAAGCTGACCACGCTGCGCCAGCCCATCCGCGAGATGGCCTACGCGGCGGTCGAGCAGTTGGCCTCGCGCGAACCGCAGGCGCGGGTGCGCACGCTTGGCTACGAGCTGGTGGTGCGGGATTCGACCCGCCCGCCCGGCTGAGCGCGGCGCGCGCGCCGGCCTTCAGCGCAGGCGCTTTCGCACGTCATCCTGCGGCGCATAGCCGATGCTGTCGCGGGCGTCGGCCACGTTCCAGGCGCTGCCCTGGTTGGCCGAGACGCCGTTGACCGTGACGCTGCCGTCGGACCAGCGCGACGCGTCCGCCGTCAGCGCCGCGATCAGCAGGCGTTCGAGATCCTCATTCGACAGCCACATGTCGTGGAACCAGGCCAGCGCGCGGCGGGCGGGTTCGTCGTGGGCGTCAGGGACTGGCGCGCGCGGATGCGCCACGCCGGAGTAGGTCATGTCGCGCGGGTCGTTGTCGCCCGGCAGGATCCAGCCGATGCGCGCGATCACGGTGGACAGCCGGCCCTGCGTGACCGCCGAGTAGGCGCGGCACAGGCGTTCGCCCATCACCTTGGACGTGCCGTAGGCCAGCGAGTGCACCTCGCGTTCGCCGTCGAACCAGCGCGTGCCGGGCGCGGGCTCGGTCTCGGCGGTGAGCTTGCCGGGTCCGATGGCGGCGGCCAGCGGCAGGTCCTTATAGCCGCCCATGGCGTGGTTGGATGACGAGAACACCAGCCGCCGCGCGCCGTGCGTGGCGGCGGCGGTGAGTACGTTCAGGGTCATGTTGTAGGAGCCCAGCGCTTCTTCCCAGCTGGCGTCCGGCGTCGAGTGCCGCGCCGCCAGGTGCAGCACGGCGTCCACGCCCGCGAAGTGGCGGGTCCAGGCGGGGTCGGGGCGTTCCAGGTCGGCCGCCACCAGGGTCAGCCGGTCGCGCACTTCGGGGCTGAAGACGGTGTCGTCGGCCTGCAGGTCGATGCCGATCAGGTGATCGCACCAGGGCTGGCGCGCCAGGATGGCGAGGGCCTTGCGGCCGAGCTGGCCGGTGGCGCCGGTGACGACGATGCGGGCGGGGGGCAGGGGAGAGGTCACGGTGAAAGCTTCCGGTTCAGGGCAGGGGGCAAAGGCAGGCGGGCGAGGCCAGGAGGTGGGGATCGCCCTGCGCCTGCGCCAGGCCCGTGGACGGGTCGATGCGCAGCGCGCGGATGAAGTGGTCGTCCTGGGACGCCGCCAGCAGGAAGGCGCCGTCGGGCGTGAGCGCGATGTCGCGGGGCGCGCGGCCGCCGATGTCGATGAAACCGACGAGGTCGAGCCAGGGGGCGACGCGGTGCAGGCGGTAGACGGCCACGCTGTCGTGGCCGCGGTTGGCGGCGTAGAGCCATTCACCATCGGGATGCAGGCGCACGGCGGAGGCGGTGTTGGCGCCGCGCCAGCCGCGCGGCAGCGTGCTGGCGCGCGCCAGTTCGCCGGCCGGCTCGTCGAGCGCATGGATGGCCACGGTGTTCGAGAGCTCCTCGACCACCGCCGCGTGCGCGCCATCGGCCGTCAGGGCCAGGTGGCGCGGTCCGGCGCCGGGCCGCGTGCGCAGTTCCCGCGCCGGCGCCGGGTCGAGGCCGTCGGGCAGCACGCGGTAGCAGGCGATGGTGTCGGTGCCCAGGTCGCACAGGTAGACCCGCGCGCCGTCGCCGCTGGGCGCGGCGTAGTGCACGTGCGGTCCTTCCTGGCGGTCCGCGCGCGGGCCGGCGCCGCGCCGCGCGATGACCTGGGGCGCGCCGCGCGGCAGGCCCTCGGCGTCGAGCGCGTAGCACAGCAGTTCGCCGGAGCCGTAGTTCGACACGTACAACTGCCGGGCCACCAGGTTGACGCTGACGTGGCAGGGGGCGGCGCCGGGCGTTGCGATCTGGCCGATGGGGCGCAGGACCGTCGCGCCGGCCTCGATCGCGTAGATATCGAGCGTCGCGTCGCGCTCCTGCTCGCTGACGCTGTAGAGGCGCCCGGCGGCCGCGCACAGGTATGACGGATTGATCGGACCGGACACGACTTGCAAGGACCGGAACGAGGCCGTCGCGGCTTCGAACGCCAGCAGGTGGATGCCCAGGCCGCGGCCCTGCACATGCGGCATGGCCTGCGTGTAGGTGCCCACCGCGAGCACGCAATCGCCGGGGGCGGGGGATGGGGTGTCGTTACGCACGTTCGGGCCTCGTCGCGACGTCGATCCACACCGCCAGCACCAGCACGGCGCCCTTGACGATCATCTGCCAGGAAGTGTCCACGTTCATCTGCTGCATGCCGTTGTCCAGGCTGGCCATGACCAGCGCGCCGATCAGCGCGCCGTACACGGTGCCGGAGCCGCCGCGCATCGAGGTGCCGCCGATGAAGCAGGCGGCGATGGCGTCGAGTTCGCCGCCCACGCCGGCGGACGGCGAGCCGGCCGCCGAGCGCGCGGTGGTGACGATGCCGGCGAAGGCGCACATCAGCCCCATCAGCATGAACACCATCAGCTTGACGCGCTGGACGTTGACGCCGGACAGGCGGCTGGCCTCGACGTTGCCGCCGACCGCGTAGACGTGGCGGCCGAACACCGTCTGGGTGGCGATCCATGAGAACACGCCCAGCAGCGCCAGCAGGATCAGCACCGGCAGCGGCACGCCGTTGGCCCGGTTCAGCACCAGCACGAAGCCGGCGGCGGTGGCGGCGATGGCGCCGATGCGCAGGGCATCGAGCCAGCGCGGCGTCACGGCCAGCCCCAGCCGGCGGTGGCGGCGACGCCGCGCCAGCGTCAGGCCGCAGGCCAGCGCGATGATCAGCGCCGCCAGCAGCCAGGACAGGGCCGGCGGCACGAAGGCCTGGGCGATGGCGCCCAGGTCGTCGGGCACCGGGGCGATGGTGACGCTGTCGGTGCTCAACTGCAGCAGGCCGCGGTAGGCCAGCATGCCGCCCAGGCCGACGATGAAGGAGGGCACCCGCAGGCGGGTCGTGAGACAGCCGTTGACCAGGCCGAGCGCGGCGCCGGCGGCCAGCACCACCGCCACCGACAGCCAGGTGTTCCAGCCCAGGTTCACCGTCAGGATGGCGACCAGGCCGCCCAGCAGGCCGAGCAGCGAGCCGACCGACAGGTCGATCTCGCCGGCGATGATGACCAGCACCATGCCGCAGGCCAGCATGCCGGTGACCGACATCTGCAGCAGCAGGTTGGAGATGCTGTTGGGCCGCAGGAAGCTGCCGTTGGTCTGGTGCCAGAAGAACAGCCAGATCAGCGCCAGGGCCAGCACCATGGCCAGCAGCTTGTGGCGCGCGAACAGTTGCCGCAGCGGCGGATGGCCGCCGCGCGGGCGCGGTTCGGAAGAGGAGGAAGCGAGCATCTGGGTCATGGCGTTCAGGCGGCGTGCCGCAGCGGGTCGGTGTTGAGGGCGGCGGCGAGCACGCGTTCCGGCGTCAGGCCCTGGATGGGAAAGTCTCCCGCGATGCGGCCGGCGTTCATGACCAGCACGCGATCGCTCATGCCGAGGATCTCGGGCAGTTCGGACGACACCATGACGATGGCCACGCCGCGGTCGGCGAGGTCGAAGATCATCTTGTAGATGTCGTACTTGGCGCCGATGTCCACGCCGCGGGTGGGTTCGTCCAGGATCAGCACCTTGGGCTGCTTGAGCGCCATCTTGGCCAGCACCACTTTCTGCTGGTTGCCGCCGGACAGGCTGGCCACCGGCAGGCCGGGGCTGGCCGTCTTGATGCGCAGGCGCGCGATCTCGCGCTCGACCGTGGCCAGCTCCGAATCGCCGTCGACCCGCGCGGCGCGGGCGTGGTCGGCGAGGCTGGCCAGGGTGATGTTCTCGGCCACGCTCATCAAGGGCACGATGCCGTGGCGCTTGCGGTCCTCGGGCACCAGGCACAGGCCGTGCGCGATGGCATCGGCCGGGGACGTGATGCGCACCGGCTGGCCGGACACCCGCACCTGCGCGTGATAGCGGCCGGCGTAGGCGCCGTAGATCGCCGACACCAGCTCGGTGCGGCCCGCGCCCACCAGGCCGGCGATGCCGAGGATCTCGCCGGCGCGCACCTGCAGCGCGGCGTCGTCGACCCGCTTGCGCCGCGGATTGGTGACGTCCCAGCAGGTCACGCCGCGCGCTTCCAGCACCACCGCGCCCGGTTGGCGTTCGGTGCGCGGAAAGCGCGATTCGAGCGCGCGCCCGACCATCAGGCCGATGATGCCGTCCTCGTCGAGCGCGTCCGCCGGCTGGGTGGCGATGTGCTGGCCGTCGCGGATCACGGTGATGGTGTCGCAGACGCGCTTGACCTCGTCGAGCTTGTGCGAGATGTAGATGCAGGCCACGCCGGCGCGCTTGAGGTCTTCGATGATGGCCAGCAGCACGCCGATTTCCTTGGCGCTGAGCGAGGAGGTCGGCTCGTCGAAGATCAGCAGGCGCGCCTCCTTGGCCAGCGCCTTGGCGATCTCGAACAACTGCTGGTGGCCGTTGCCGTAGTTCATGACGGGGGCGGCCACGTTGACATCGGTGAGCTTGAGCCGCGCCAGCAGCTCGGCGGCGCGCCGGTGCATGGACGGGTAGTCCATGCGGCCGCCGGGCAGGCGCATTTCGTTGCCCAGGAAGATGTTCTCGGTGACGCTCAGTTGCTGCACCAGCATCAGCTCCTGGTGCAGGATGACGATGCCGGCGTGCTCGCTGTCGCGGGTCGAGCGCGCGCGCAGCTCGCGCCCTTCCCACAGGATCTGGCCCTGGTAGCTGCCGTGCGGGTAGACCCCCGACAGCACCTTCATCAGGGTTGATTTGCCGGCGCCGTTCTCGCCGCACAGCCCCAGGCATTCGCCGGGCCGCACGCTCAGGCTGACGCCCGAGAGCGCGCGCACGCCGGCGAATTCCTTGACGATGCCGCGCATTTCAAACAGCGGTTGCTGCTGCTCCATGGTGCGTCTCCCGGCTACTTGCCCGCGATCTGGTCTGCCGTATAGAACCCGTCCTTGACCAGGATGTCCAGATTGTCGCGCGTGACCAGCGTGGGGGTGATGAGGAGGGAATTGACCTCGCCCTTGCCGTTGTCGAGCTTGGCGTTGAAGGCGGGCGTCTTGCCCTGCACCAGGTTGACCGCCATCTGCGCGGCCGCCTCGGCGATGGTCTTGATCGGCTTGTAGACCGTCATGGTCTGCGTGCCCGCCGCCACGCGGCGCACGCCGGCCAGGTCGGCGTCCTGGCCGGAGACCGCGACCTTGCCCGCCAGTTTCTGTCCCGCCAGCGCCTGGATCGCGCCGCCGGCGGTGCCGTCGTTGGAGGCGACGATGGCCTGGATGTTGTTGTCGTTGGCGTTCAGCGCGTTCTCGATGATGGTCTGGGCCTTGGACGGATCCCATTCGGGCGTCCACTGCTCGCCGACGATGGTGATGTCGCCCTTGGCGACCAGCGGCTTGAGCACGTTCATCTGGCCCTCGCGGAACATGCGCGAGTTGTTGTCGGTGGAGGCGCCGCCCAGCAGGTAGTAGCGGCCCTTGGGCACGGCGTCGACCATGCCCTGGGCCTGCATTTCGCCCACCTTGATGTTGTCGAACGACACGTAGCCGTCCAGCGGCGCGCCGAGGATCAGCCGGTCGTAGGCGATGACCTTGATGCCGTTGCGGTGCGCCTTGGCGATGGCGCTGCCCAGCACCTTGGAATTGAACGGCACGATGACCAGGGCATCGACGCCTTCGGCGATCAGGTTCTCGACCTGGGCGATCTGGCGCGATTCGCTGGCGTTGGCCGATTGCACGTTGACCTTGGCGCCCAGGGCGGTCGCGGCCTCGACGAAATAGTTGCGGTCGCGGGTCCAGCGCTCGACCCGCAGGTCGTCGATGGAAAAGCCGATCACCGGCGCGTCCTTGCTGGCGTGGGCGGCGGGGCTGGCGAGCAGGACCGCGGGCAGGGCCAGCGCGCAGGCCAGCAGGCGGCGCAAGAATGGGGTCATGTCAGTCTCCTAGTGGCGCTTCGCGCTCAGAAAGTGATACCGGTCTTCAAGCCTACGATGAAGGCGTCGTGGTTGGCGCTGGTGCCGCCAGGATGCCTGATGTACTGCAGATTGGGGCGCAGGTAGATGGAGGGGACCGGCGACCAGCTGTAGTACGCCTCGGCCACGTATTCATAGCCATCGCCCACCTTGGTGCTGGTGCCCAGGCGCTGGTCCTGCTGGCGCACGTAGTCGGCATAGCGGCCGTTGTTGTGGGTCGCGCCGATCGCCACGCCGATGACGTCGCGCGCCAGGCCGAACGGTCCTTTGTACTGCAGCCCGAGCGCGATCTGGTGATCCTGCGCGGCGGTGGCGCGGTCGGCCTGCGACACGTTCAGGAACACCGAGGCGCCGCGGCCGCCGGCGGTGCCGCTGACCTGCTGCTCGAAGTTGAGATAGAAACCATACTGGCCGTTGCGCTCGCGCGGCGCCAGCCCGGTTTCGCCGCGCGGCGCGTGGTTGATGTCCTGGTACAGGTCCTTGCCGTCGGAGGTGTTGTACCAGGCGCCGAACTTGTACGAGCCAGGCAGGCCGTTCCAGGCCGGCAGCCAGCCGACTTCCACCGGGATCAGCGCGCCGGTGGTGCCGTTGGGATTGTCCAGCGACAGGCCGTGGCGGCGCGCGTAGCCGTCGTCCACGTAGTTGGGATTGACCTGATAGACGCCCGCCTGCACGTAGGTCTGCTCGGACGTGTTGACCTTCAGGCGCGTGGCCCACTGGCTGGTCGGCCAGTTGACCCAGTAGCTGCCCACCAGGTTGCCGGGCTGCGAGCCGCAGAAGGTCAGGTTCTGGAAGTCGCAGGAAAAGCTGGCGAAGTCCTCGCCCACGGTGAGGCGGCCGATCTTCCACTGCACCCGGTTGTCCAGGAAGGCCTGGTTCAACCAGAACTGCGTCATGTGCCAGGTCTGGCCGCGGCCGTAGACCTCCTGGATCAGCATGTTGTTGCCGATGCCGGCGTCGGCGCCCAGGTTGCGGCCGTTGCGGTCGGTGATGGTCATCTGGAACGTGCCGCCATGCCAGCCGAGCAGCTTGTCCAGGTCCATCGTGGCGCCGATGACCCACTGGTCGGTGTAGCGCGTCAGCTTGTCCTGGCCGCCGCTGAAGTTGTGCGCGGCCTCGCCGGTGTAGCCCAGGTTCAGGGTCACGCCGCTTTCGGCCAGGCGGGTGCGCAGGCCGCCCCAGTCGCCCAGCAGGTAGGGGCTGGTCTGCAGGTCGTAGGCCCGGGCCGCGCCGGCGGTCGACAGCAGGCCCGCCATCAGCAGCCAGGACAGCCAGCGGCCCGGGCGGGCGGGTTGGGACGGCAAGCGGAGGGGCCGGAGGTGCACGCCGGTCCCTGCCGCTGCCGGGAAGCAGGGAGGTATTGCCATGACTTTGTCTCCTGATGCCGCCCGTGCCGTGGGCCGTCGCGGCTTGTTTTTTGTTGACCGGCAGGTACCGGCGAAGCTAGTGTCTGCAAAATTGACAGCGCTGTCAATTGAGGTGGAGGTTAGGGATTGCCCGGGGAGGGCGGTGCTTTTTCAGCGGTTGTGCAGAGGCACTTTCGCCTGGCGAGAGCGGGGCGCCGAGGGCCGCCGGGAGGGGCGGGGCGCGCGAGTATGATGGGCGGATAACCAGGAGGAAACACCATGAACGAAGTCATCGTCGCGTCCGCCGTCCGTACCGCCATCGGCGATTTCGGCGGCGCCCTGAAAGACGTGCCGCCCTGCGATCTGGGCGCCACGGTCATCAAGGCCGCGCTGGAGCGCGCGGGCGTCAAGGGCGACGAGGTCGGCCATGTCGCCGTGGGCCACGTCATCAATACCGAGCCGCGCGACATGTACCTGTCGCGCGTCGCCGCCATGAACGCCGGCATCGCCAAGGAAACGCCGGCCTTCAACGTCAACCGCCTGTGCGGCTCGGGCCTGCAGGCCATCGTCTCGGCGGCCCAGACCATTCTGCTGGGCGACGCCGAGATCGCCATCGGCGCGGGCGCCGAGAGCATGAGCCGCGCGCCCTACATCGCGCCGGCGCAGCGCTGGGGCGCGCGCATGGGCGACAGCGTCATGCAGGACATGATGACCGGCGCGCTGTCGGATCCGTTCGGGCGCATGCACATGGGCGTGACCGCCGAGAACGTCGCGGCCCAGTTCGGCATCAGCCGCCAGGACCAGGACGCGCTCGCCGCCGAATCGCATCGCCGCGCCGCCAGCGCCATCGAGGCCGGTTATTTCCGCGACCAGATCGTGCCGATCGTGCAGAAGACGCGCAAGGGCGAGGTCGTGTTCGACACCGACGAACACGTGCGCCGCGACGTCACGGCGGACAGCCTGGCCACGCTCAAGCCGGTGTTCCAGAAAGAAAACGGCACCGTCACCGCCGGCAACGCTTCGGGCCTGAACGACGGCGCCGGCGCGTTGGTGCTGATGAACGCCTCGGTTGCGGCCAAGCGCGGCGTCAAGCCGCTGGCGCGGCTGGTGGCGTATGCCCACGCGGGCGTCGATCCGACCATCATGGGCATCGGCCCGGTGCCGGCCACGCAGGCCGCGCTCAAGCGCGCCGGCCTGACGGTGGACCAGCTCGACGTGATCGAGGCCAACGAGGCCTTCGCCGCGCAGGCTTGCGCGGTGACCCGCGAACTGAAGCTGGATCCGGCCAAGGTCAACCCCAACGGCAGCGGCATCGGCCTGGGCCACCCGATCGGCGCCACCGGCGCCATCATCACCGTCAAGGCGCTGCATGAACTGCAGCGCGTGCAGGGCCGCTACGCGCTGGTCACCATGTGCATCGGCGGCGGGCAGGGCATCGCGGCGATCTTCGAGCGTATCTGAGCGCCGCGACATCGATGCGCCCTTGACGGCGCATCCCGCATCCAGGGCGGGCCGCGATGGCCCGCCCTTGTCGTGACTGGCGCCGGCCCTACAATCGCGCCATGTACAAATCCAAATTCCCCTCCGAACTCGACCAGCCGACCCTGTCGGAAGTGGACGGCGTGCGCTATCTGCACTTCAACACCGAATGGGTCCAGGGCGCCATGCGCATCAAGACTCCGGCGGAACTGGTGCTGGAATACACCAGCCAGATGATGGCCTGGCTGCTGTTCCTGGAACCGCCCAAGGATGAGGCCATCGGCATGTTCGGCCTGGGCGCCGGCTCGCTGGCGCGGTTCTGCGCCAAACACACGCGCGCGCCGCTGCTGGCGGTGGAATGGAACCCGCGCGTCACCGCCGCCTGCCACATGTTCTTCCGCCTGCCGGGCGAGAACCGGTTGCGGGTCGAGCACGCCGACGCCGCCGAATGGGCCGCCGATCCGCTCAACGCCGGCCGCTGCCCGGTGCTGATGGTCGATCTGTACGACGCCTCGGCCCAGGGGCCGGTGCGCGACAGCGTCAAGTTCTACCGCGATTGCCGCCGCGTGCTGGGCGAGGTCGGGGTGGTGGCGGTGAACCTGTTCGGCCGTCACGAGAGCTTTGGCAAGAACATCGACAATCTGTCCAAGGCCTTCGACGACCGCATCGTGCTGCTGCCCGAGATCGACGCCGGCAACCAGATCGTGCTGGCGTTTTCGGGTCCGCGCCTGGCGGTGACGCCGGCCGACCTGCTGGCGCGGGCCGAGGTGGTCGAATCCCAATACGGCTTGCCGGCGCGTCGCTGGGCGCGTTCGCTGACCCGCCACGCGGTCGACGGCATCCTGCATTTCTGAGCCGTCCCCGGTTTCCCGCGGCCCGGCGGCCGCGGGCGCCCTGTTGTGCGTCAGGGGCGTCCGGCGCCCGTTGGCGAGACCCTAGGGCAAGTCCTTACAACATCAGACTGGTCCGTTTCGCTGGGACGGGGATATGATGGGCTTATTCATAATTATGAATTACGGCGCTGTCAGGCCGTCTGCCCATGACCTCACCCATCGTCCGGCAAGCCCTGTACCTGGAAGTCGCGGATCGTCTTCGCGGCATGATCCATGCGCGCGCGCTGCGCAACGGCGAATGGATCGACGAACTGCGGCTGGCCGGCGAACTGGGCATCTCGCGCACGCCGCTGCGCGAGGCGCTGAAGGTGCTCGCCACCGAAGGCCTGGTGCGGCTGGAGCCGCGCCGCGGCTGCTTCGTCAATGAACTGTCGGCGCAGGACCTGGAAGACATCTTCCCGCTGATGGCCATGCTGGAAGGGCGCTGCGCCCACGAGGCCGCGTGCAAGGCCTCGGATGCGCAGCTGGAAGCGCTGGCGCCGCTGCACGAGGCGCTCGCCGGCCACGCCGCCGCCGGCCGCATCGACGCGTACTACCAGACCAACTACCTGATCCACGAAGCGGTGCAGGCGCTCGCAGGCAACCAGTGGCTGGTCGACATGGTGGGCAACCTGCGCAAGGTGCTGAGCCTGTCGCGCCACCGCAGCCTGGCCTGGCCCGGCCGCATCGAGGAATCCTGCGCCGAGCACCTGGCCATCTTCGAGGCCCTGAAGGCCCGCGATCCCGAACGCGCCGAAGCGCTGGCGCGCCATCACCTGATGCGCCAGCTCGAAGTGCTGCGCGCCCTGGCCGCCGACGACGAGGCGCCGCCGCTTTCCGATCTTCCCGTTGCTGAGGAGTCTGTCCATGAACGCACCCGTCCATCTCGAGTCCGCGCGCGTCGCACGCACGCCTGACACCGACGCCGAGTCGGGCGAGACCGCCGCGGATGCCGGCGACAGCCTGATCACGCGCCTCGGGCGCCTGTGGGAGCGCGGCCGCCTGCCGAGCGAATCCGAAGTGCGGCGGCTGTTCGAGGCGCGCCTGACCGACGTGGCGGCCAACAAGCTGGCGCGGCGCTGGCGCGAGCTGTATGTGGCGGCCGATGGCAAGGACCGCCGCCTGATGCTGGCCGCGCTGACGCAGGTGCGCGGCACGTTCGGCGGCGACGGCGGCGAAGGCGTGCGGTTCTTCAAGCGCCTGAACGCGCAGCCGGCGGGCCTGCGCTTCCTGGTGGAGCTGCGCGCCGACATGCTGCGCTGGCGCAAGCAGGTGGCCGGCGTCCAGGCGCTCGACAAGGACCTGGAAGGCCTGCTGTCGGCGTGGTTCGACGTCGGCCTGCTGGAACTGCGGCCGCTGACCTGGGACTCGCCGGCCTCGCTGCTGGAGAAGCTGATCATCTACGAGGCCGTGCACGAGATCCAGTCGTGGGACGACCTGCGCCACCGCGTGGCGCCGGACCGCCGCTGCTATGCCTATTTCCATCCGCAGATGCCGGATGTGCCGCTGATCTTCGTCGAGGTGGCGTTCGCCGGCAGCATGGCCGACAACGTGCAGGCGGTGCTGGACAGCGCCGCGCCGCGGCAGGACCTGGGCAAGGCGCGCTGGGCGATCTTCTATTCGATCTCGAACACGCAGGCCGGCCTGAAGGGCATCAGCTTCGGCAACTTCCTGCTCAAGCGCGTGGTCGAGCAATTGCTGGAAGAACTGCCGCAGCTCAAGTCGTTCGCGACCCTGTCGCCGATCCCGGGCTTCGCCGACTGGCTCGGCAAGCTCGACGCCGACGCGGTCGAGGCCATCGTGCGCGAGGACAAGTCGCGCGCCAAGACGCGCCAGCGCGCCGGCGTGCCGGACGGCCAGCGCTGGGTGGCGCGGCTGGCGCGCGCCGCGCAGGGCAAGGCCACGCCCGACGTGGTCAAGCGCGCCGGCTTCCGGCTCGCCGCGCACTATCTGCAAGCCATGAAGAACGGCCTGCCGCTGGATGCGGTGGCGCGCTTTCACCTGGGCAACGGCGCGCGCATCGAGCGCCTGAACTGGGCGGCGGACACCTCGGCCAAGGGACTCAAGCAGTCCTGCGGCCTGATGGTCAATTACCTGTACGACCTGGATGAACTGGACGGCAACCTGGCGCGCCTGCATGACGGCAAGCCCCAGGTCAGCCGCAGCGTGGGGCGCGCGGCCTGAACGGCGGCGCGCCACGAGATCAAGAACGATAACCAGCGAGGGGACATGACGGACGACACGGCAGGCCGTGTACGGCTGCACGGCGACGGGCAACTGGCCTGGGTGACGCTGTCGCACCCGGGGCGCTTGAACGCCATCACCGTGGGCATGTGGCGCGAACTGCGCGGCGTGTTCACGCGCATCGCGGCGGACGACACGCTGCGCTGCGTGATCGTGCGCGGCGAGGGCGGCAATTTCGCCGCGGGCGCGGACATCCGCGAGTTTCCGGCCGAGCGCGCCGACGCCGCGGGCGTGCAGCGCTACCACCGCGAGATCCTCGCGCCCGCCTTGATGGCCGTGGCGCAATGCCCGCACCCGGTGGTGGCGCAGATCGAAGGCGTGTGCGTCGGCGGCGGGCTGGAGATCGCCTGCCAGTGCGACTTGCGCATCGCCGGCGAATCGGCCCGTTTCGGCGTGCCGATCAACCGGCTCGGCTTTCCCATGGCGCCCGACGAAATGCGCGGCCTGCTGGCGCTGGTCGGCCGCGCCGCGACGCTGGCCATCCTGCTCGAAGGCCGCGTGTTCGGCGCCGCCGAGGCGCGCGACCTGGGCCTCCTGACGCGCATCGTGGCCGACGCCGAGGTCGGCGAGCAGGCGCGGCGCAGCGCCGAGCGCATCAGCCAGGGCGCGCCGCTGGCCGCGCGCATCAACAAGCGCCTGTCCGCCCGCCTGGCGCAGGGCGGGGCCTTGACCGAGGCCGAATACCAGGATTATTTCTCCTACGCCGACAGCCGCGACCACAAGGAGGGCGTGCGTGCCTTCCTGGCCGGCGTAGACCCCCACTTTTCCGGAGACTGAAGACGGTGAGCAACGCCAATCTATATGCTGTGCTGGAGGGCGGATTCCCCGCCGATCGCAAACGGGTCGCGCTCGAAACCCCGGAGCTGGCCTACACCTGGGACGACATCGACCGCGCCACGGCCTGCCTGGCCAACCTGCTGACCTCGCTCAAGCTGCCCGAGGGCGCGCGGGTCGCGGTGCAGGTCGAGAAATCGCCTGAAGCCCTGCTGCTGTACCTGGCCACGCTGCGCGCCGGCCTGGTGTACCTGCCGCTGAACACCGCCTACCGCGAAGCCGAGATCGAGTACTTCCTGGGCAACGCCGAACCGGCCGTGGTGGTCTGCGCCGGCAAGAACCGCGACTGGGTCCAGCGCGCCGCCGACAAGGCCGGCTGCGCCCATGTCTACACGCTCGACGAAGACCGCACCGGCACCTTGCTGGACGCCGCCGGCGGCCTGTCGCAGACCTTCAAGACCGTCAAGCGCAAGCCGGACGACCTGGCCGCGATCCTCTACACGTCCGGCACCACCGGCCGCAGCAAGGGCGCGATGCTGTCGCACGGCAACCTGGCGTCGAACGCGCAGGTGCTGCACCAGTACTGGGGCTGGCGTTCGGACGACGTGCTGCTGCACATGCTGCCGATCTTCCACGTGCACGGCCTGTTCGTGGCCTCGCACGGCGCGCTGCTGGCGGGTGCGAAGATGATCTGGCTGCCCAAGCTGGACGCCGACCAGGCGCTGCGCTACCTGCCGCAAAGCACGGTGATGATGGGCGTGCCGACCTATTACGTGCGGCTGCTGGCCGACAAGCGCTTCAACCGCGACGTGTGCGCCAACATGCGCCTGTTCATCTCGGGCTCGGCGCCGCTGCTGTCCGAGACCTTCAACGATTTCCGCGAGCGCAGCGGCCACGCCATCCTGGAACGCTACGGCATGAGCGAGACCGTCATGCTGACCTCCAATCCGTATGACGCGGCCGATGGCGAGCGCCTGGCCGGCACGGTGGGCCGGGCCTTGCCGGGCGTGCAGGTGCGGGTGGTGGACGACGCCGGCATCGCGCTGGCGCCGGGCGAGATCGGCAACGTGCAGGTGCGCGGGCCCAACGTGTTCTCGGGCTACTGGCGCATGCCGGAAAAGACCCGCGAGGAATTCACCCAGGACGGCTGGTTCAAGACCGGCGACGTGGGCCGCTGGGGCGGCGAATCCGCCGGCCGCGACGTGCCCGCCGACTATTTGTCGATCGTCGGCCGCAGCAAGGACCTGATCATCTCCGGCGGCTTCAACGTCTATCCGAAGGAGATCGAGACGCTCATCGACGACATGCCGGGCGTGGCCGAATCGGCCGTCATCGGCGTGCCGCACGCCGACTTCGGCGAGGCCGTGGTGGCGGTGGTGGTGCCCAAGGACGGCGTGTCGCTGGACGCCGCCGCCATGCAGGCCGAACTGAAGGCGCGCATCGCCAACTTCAAGGTGCCCAAGCGCGTGCACATCGTCGACCAGCTGCCGCGCAACACCATGGGCAAGGTGCAGAAGAACGTGCTGCGCGAAACCTATCAGGCGCTGTAGCGTCGCCATGCCAGGCCGGTCCATCGGGGCCGGCCATTTTTTTCAAGGAGCCCGATCCCTTCCAGAACGATTCCCGAACCAGGCAGCATCCCAACCCAAGAACACAAGAGACGAGACGCGGGAAACGCGCCGTCCCCACGCTGCAGCAAGAGGAGACAATATGAAATACCGCACACTCGCCGCGGCCCTGCTGGCCACGCTGGCCGCGGGCTTTGCCGGCAGCGCCGGCGCCGCGTCCTGGCCGGAACGGCCCATCACGCTCATCGTGCCCTTTCCCGCCGGGGGCGGCACCGATACCTTCGCCCGGCCCCTGGCCCAGCAGTTGACGATGCAAATGGGCCAGTCGGTCGTGATCGACAACAAGGGCGGCGCGGGCGGCACCGTCGGCGCCGGCGTGGCCGCCAAGGCCCGGCCCGATGGCTACACCTTCTTCATGGGCGGCGCGCACCACGCGCTGGCGCCGTCGCTGTACAAGAGCCTGAACTACAACATCCAGAAGGACTTCGTGCCGGTGGCGCTGGTGGCGCAGCCGCCGCAGGTGGTGGTCATCAACGCCAGCAAGCTGCCGGTCAAGACGGTGCAGGAATTCATCGCCTACGCCAAGAAGCATCCCGGCGAGATCAACTTCGGCACCGCCGGCAAGGGCAGCACGCACCACCTGGCCGGCGAGCTGTTCGCCATGCAGACCGGCATCAAGCTGGTCGATGTGCCGTACCAGGGCGCGGGGCCGATGCTGACCGCGCTGATCGGCGGGCAGGTGGACCTGGCCTTCGATGGCCTGGGGTCGTCGTCGGGTCACATCCGTTCGGGCGCGATCAAGCCGCTGGCGGTGGCCGCCGACCAGCGCTCGCCGTCGCTGCCGGAGGTGCCGACCGCGGCCGAGGCCGGCGTGCCGAACTACGTGGTGTCGACCTGGTATGCGATCTGGGCGCCCGCCGGCACGCCGCAGGAGGCGGTGGACCGCATGACCGCCGAGATCACCAAGGCCCTGAACACGCCCAAGATCAAGGAGACCTGGGAGAGCAACGGCACGGCGGTGCCGACGCTGACCGGTCCGGCCTTCGGCAAGTTCGTCGACAGTGAAGTGGCGCGCTGGGCCAAGGTGGTGTCGGACTCGGGGGTGAAGCTGGATTGATGCGAGGTCGGGCCGGAGTGGATTACAATTGATAACCATTATCATTATTCCATCCACCTTCCGGTCCGTCGCATGGCCATCAATCACAGCGGCGCTCACGCGCCTGTCGAAGGGCTTTACCAGCAACACCAGTCCTGGCTGCGCGATTGGTTGCGGCGCAAGACCGGCTGCCCATTCGACGCGGCCGACCTGACGCAGGACACCTTCCTCAAGGTGCTGCTGCGCGCCGGAGAGGCGCGCAGCTACCGCGAGCCGCGCGCCTACCTGGTGACCATCGCCCACGGCCTGATGGTCAACCTGTTCCGGCGGCGCGACATCGAGCGCGCCTATCTCGACACGCTGGCGGCCCACGAAGATGGGCTGGCCCCGTCGCCGGAACGCCGCGCGTTGGCGCTGGAGGCGCTGATCGAGATCGACCGGCTGCTCGACGGCCTGCCGCCCAAGGTGCGCAAGGCGTTCCTGTTGTCGCAACTGGAAGGGTTGCGCCACGGCGAGATCGCTGAATGCCTGCAGGTCTCCGTCAGTTCCGTGCGCCAGTATCTGGCGCGCGCCATGCAGCATTGCCTGTCGGCATGGTGAATGTCCGGGCTGACAAGTTGCCCGAGGCCGTGATCCGCGAAGCCAGTCTGTGGTTCGTGCGGCTCGGGGCGGAAGAGGCGGGCGCCGCCGATGCCGCGGCGTGGCGCCATTGGCTGCAGGCCAGTCCGGCGCACCAGGCCGCCTGGGATCGGGTGGAATGCCTGGGCCGCCAGTTCGGCCAGGTCGACCCGCAGGCCGGGATAGCCGCGCTTGACCAGCCTCGCTCGCGGGGCCGGCGTCAGGCCTTGAAGGCGCTGTCGCTGGTATTGGGCGCCGGCGGCTTGACGGCCGCGGGCCTGCAATGGCAGACCTGGACGGCGGCGCTGAGCACGCGTGTCGGTGAGCGCCGCAGCGTCACGCTGGACGATGGCAGCATCCTTACCTTGAATACCGACAGCGCCGCTGACGTGCGCTTCGATGCCGGCCAGCGCCTGGTCATCCTGCGGCGCGGTGAATTGCACGTGGCCTCGCATCCCGACGCGCGTCAGCCGCCGCGGCCGCTGCGGGTGGTCACACCCATGGGCCAGGTCACGGCGCTGGGCACGCGCTACACGGTGCGGCTGCTGGACGGGCAGGCCTGGACCGCCGTGAGCCAAGGCGCGGTACGGATCGAGCCCGCGAATGGCGCCGCCGACGCGGCGCGCACCATCGAGGCCGGCTTCTCGGCGTACTTCGACCGCGTGCTGGTGCAGCCGGCGCGGCCGGCGCCGCATGCCGCCGCCTGGGTCCAAGGCGCGCTCTATGCCGACAACATGCGGCTGGACGACTTCATTGCCGAGCTGGGGCGGCACCGGTCCGGTCGCATCGCCTGCGATCCCTCTGTGGCCGCGTTGCGCATTTCCGGTTCTTACCCGCTGGGCGACAGCGACCGCATCCTGGCCGCGGTCGAGCGCGCCCTGCCGGTGCGGGTCGAGCGCTACACGCGCTATTGGGTGACGCTGCGGGCCAGGCCTTGAGCCGCTTGCGGCGGGCCGCGCGCCAGCCGTCCGAAAAAAAAAACCAGGCAGGGCCTGTCACTTTCGTGGTCTCGATTGGCATACGGGTGTAGCCCCGACTTTCATTGCCTGGAAACCCACGATATGTCTCTGCCTTTTTCTCCTACCCACCCTGACGCGCCGGCCAGCCTGCGCATGAAGGCGTTCGCTGCGCTGGTGCTGGCCGCCATGGCAGGCGCCGCCTTGGCGCCGCAGCCGGTGCGCGCGCAGGCCGCGCCGGCGGCCACCGCCGGCCGCGGTGTCAATGTGCCGGCCGGTCCGCTGGGCGCGGCATTGGCGGGGTTTGCGCAACAGAAACAGGTGCTGCTGTCGTTCGACCCGGCCTTGACGGAGGGCATGCAGAGCCATGGTCTGCAAGGCGATTACAGCGCGGAGCAAGGCTTTGCGGCGTTGCTCGCGGGCACTTCGCTCGAGGTTTTGCGCCGCGGTGACGGCGACTATCTGTTGCAGCGGACCGGCCAGACCACCCAGCTGGCGCCGGTGCTGGTGCTGGGGGCTGGCGCCACCACGGAAGGCTCCGGCCTCTACACCGCCGACTGGATGCGTTCGGCCAACGGACTGGTGCTGTCGCAGCGCGAAACGCCGCAGTCCACCAGCGTGCTGACCCGCCAGCAGCTGGACGATCGCTCCATCAGCAGCGTGCGCGACGTGATGGAAAACGCCACCGGCATGAATGTGCAGCAGGCCGAATCGGAACGCCTGAGCTACTACTCGCGCGGCTTCTCGCTGGACACCTTCCAGTTCGACGGCGTGGTCAAGCCCTTGAACAGCCTGTACCAGTTCGGCGACGGCAATCTCGATCCGGTGATCTACGACCACGTCGAGATCATTCGCGGCGCGACCGGCCTGATGAGCGGCACCGGCAATCCGGGCGGCTCGGTCAATTTCATCCGCAAGCGGCCGACGCGGGATTTCCAGGGCAGCGTGAAGGCGGCCGCCGGCACCGAGGATACCTATCGCGGCGAGATCGATCTGTCGACGCCGTTCAACGCGTCGGGTTCGGTGCGCGGCCGGCTGGTCGGCGCCAAGGAGCGCCGTGGCGACACCATGGACCTGTATAAGAAGAAGCGCGACGTGCTGTATGGCATTATCGAGGCCGACGTGGCCGAGGCCACCACCGTCAGCGTCGGCGGATCGGTGCAGCGCACCCGGCCCAGCGGCATCAGCTGGGGCGGCCTGCCGGCGCTGGATGCCAACGGCAAGCCGATAGACTGGCCCAAGGGCCAGGCCATGGGCGCCAAGTGGTCGCGTTGGGATACCGACTCGCACGAGTATTTCGCCCAGGTCGAGCACGGTTTCGCCAACGGCTGGAACGCGCGCCTGTCATACACGCGGCTGGAGAACACCTTCAACGCGCCGCTGCTGTTCACCTCCGACGTGCCGCTGACCATCGACGGCTTTTCCGAACCGCCGCTGCTGCGCAAGTTCAAGGGCGGCAGCGACCAGGACGTGTACGGCGGATCGCTCGACGGCGGCTTCGATGCCTTCGGCCGGCGTCACCAGTTCAACCTCGGTTTCTCGCATTCGGTCATCAAGGCCTGGAACCAGAGTTGGGACACCAGTGACCAGGCGGGCTATCCGATCCCGGACATCAGGCACTGGACGGGCGACTGGCCCACGCCCAATTGGGACATCCTGTCGCTGTCGCAAACTCACCGCGACAAACAGACCGGCATCTACGGCACGCTGCGCCTGGGGCTGACCGACAGCCTGCACCTGCTCACCGGCGCGCGCTGGACGCGCTGGCAGTCCTCCGAGACCAGCGGCGGCATCGCGGGCTATTCGCACACCTATTCGGAAGTCACGCCCTACGTGGGAATGACCTACGACCTGGACGACACCTATACCGCCTACGCCAGCTATACCAACATCTTCCAGCCGCAGATGGTGAAGACGCGGGACTGGAGCATGGCGGGCCCGGCCTACGGCCACAACTACGAGGCGGGTCTGAAGGCCTCGTACCTGGATGGGCGCCTGAACGCTTCGGTGGCGGTGTTCCAGACCGACCAGAAGGACGTCGCCGAGTATGGCGGTTACGACTACGCGCACGACGACGGCTGGTACTACATCCTGGACGGCACCCGCACGCGCGGCTTCGAGGTCGAATTGGCGGGCGAGGTGACGCCGGGCTGGAACGTGTTCCTGGGATACACCTATCGCCAGTCCAAGGACAACAATGGCAAGAAGGTGCTGACCACGCAACCGGAGCAATTGCTCAAGCTGAGCACGGCTTATCGCCTGCCCGGCGCCCTGAACAAGCTGACCGTGGGCGGCGGCGTGCGCTGGCAGAGCCAGACCAGCGCGCAGACCTATTACGGCCTGCAGTCCGGCGCGATCGTGCAGAAGCCCTGCGCGTTGTTCGACCTGATGGCGCAGTACAACTTCAGCGACAAGACCCAGCTGCAACTCAATGTGCGCAACCTGGCCGACAAGAAGTACTACCGCTCGATGGGCTTTTACAACTCGGTCTTCTATGGCGAAGGCCGCAGCGCGCTGGTCACGCTGACCCAGCGCTTCTAGGGCCTTCGCCGCGGCTGCCCGGCCCCTTCAGCGCCAGTCGCTGGCCAGGCTGAGTCTGGCCAGCTGATCGCGCGTCAGCGTCAGGCTGGCGGCCTTGACCAGTTCGTCCAGCTGCGCCAGCGAGGTGGCGCTGACGATCGGCGAGGTGATGCCCGGCTGGGCGATCTGCCAGGCCAGCGCGGCCTGCGCGGGCGTACAGTTGGCATCCTCGGCGACTTCATCCAGTGCCTTCAGGATGCGGTAGCCGCGATCGTTCAGGTAGGTGTCGACGATCTTCTTGCCGCGCGCGCTCTTGCCGACGTCGGCCGGGCTGCGGTATTTGCCGCTGAGAAAGCCGCTGGCCAGCGCGTAGTAGTTGATGGTGCCCAGGTCCTGCGCCTTGACCAGCGCCTGCAGGTGCCCCTCGAACGGCTCGCGGCTGTACAGGTTGTATTCCGGCTGGATGCTCTCGTAGCGCGGCAGGTTGTGCCGTTCGCTGGCGATCAGCGCCTCGGACAGGCGCACCGCGGTGTAGTTGGAGGCGCCGATGGCGCGCACCTTGCCGGCCTCGATCAGCTTGGCGTACTCGCCCAGCGTGTCGGTCAGCGGGGTGTCGGGGTCGTCCTTGTGCGACTGGTACAGGTCGACGTGGTCGGTCTGCAGCCGCGCCAGCGAGGCGTCCAGCGAGCGCCGGATGTAGGCCGGCGCCAGGCCCTTGGCGTCCGGGCCCATTTCCATGCCGACCTTGGTGGCGATGAGCACCTGGTCGCGCTTGCCCGAGCGCTTGAGCCACTTGCCGATCAGGGCTTCGGATTCGCCGCCCTGGTTGCCGGGCACCCAGCGGGAGTAGACGTCGGCCGTGTCGATGAAGTTCAGGCCGGCATCGACCAGCGCGTCCAGCAGCGAGAACGTGCCGGCTTCGTCGACGGTCCAGCCGAAGACGTTGCCGCCGAAGGTGAGGGGAGGGATCTGCAGGCCGGAACGGCCCAATGCGCGTTTGATCATGATATGGCCCTTTGGATGTCGCGGATGTCGTGTCGCGCGGGCGCGGCGCTTTTAGTATATTGGCGCCGCGCGCCCCGGCATGGGGCAGGCGTGCCGCGCATGCACCATTTCAGGGATTCCCCCCAAGTGAATTTGTGTTGCGACACGTTAGACTATACGGCTTTACGGCTGTCCGGACCGCGGGGAAGCCCGCGGAACAGCCGTAATAATGAACAAATACCAAGGGTTCAAGGAGCTTACCTATGCTGATCGGAAAAAAACATTTTCTGACGGTTGGCGCGATGGCGCTGGCGATGGCGATCGCCGCGCCGGTGGCGGCGCAGCAGAAGTCGGTGGCGATCACCGCCATCGTCGAGCATCCGGCGCTGGACGCCGTGCGTGACGGGGTGCAGGACGCCCTCAAGCAAGCCGGCTACGAGCCGGGCAAGAACCTGAAGTGGCAATACCAGAGCGCGCAGGGCAACACCGGCACCGCCGCCCAGATCGCGCGCAAGTTCGTCGGCGACAAGCCCGACGCCATCGTCGCCATCGCCACCCCGTCGGCCCAGGCCGTCGTGGCCGCCACCAAGGACGTGCCGGTGGTGTATTCCGCCGTGACCGACCCGGTCGCCGCCCAGCTGGTGCCGAGCATGGATGCCTCCGGCACCAACGTCACCGGCGTGTCGGACCTGCTGGCGCTGGACAAGCAGGTCGAGCTGATCAAGAAGATCGTGCCCAACGCCAAGCGCGTCGGCATCGTCTACAACCCGGGCGAGGCCAACTCGGTCGTGGTGGTCAAGAAGCTGCAGGAAATCCTGCCCAAGTCGGGCATGAGCCTGGTCGAAGCCGCCGCCCCGCGTTCGGTCGACGTGGCGTCCGCCGCCCGCAGCCTGATCGGCAAGGTCGACGTCATCTACACCAACACCGACAACAACGTGGTCTCGGCCTACGAGTCGCTGGTGAAGGTCGGCAACGACGCCAAGATCCCGCTGATCGCCTCGGACACCGACAGCGTCAAGCGCGGCGGCATCGCCGCCCTGGGCATCAACTATCGTGACCTGGGCGTGCAGACCGGCAAGGTCGTGGTGCGCATCCTCAAGGGCGAGAAGCCCGGCGCGATCCCGTCCGAAACCATCTCCAAGCTGGAGCTCTACGTGAACCCGGGCGCCGCCGCCAAGCAAGGCGTGACGCTGTCCGACGCGATCATCAAGTCGGCCGCGGTGGTGGTAAAGTAAAGCGCAAGTCGTTCGGCCCCGCCCGTGCCCACCCGGCATGGCGGGGTTTTGTTTTATCTTGTTTTCTTGTGTTTGCCCCGTGCCGGTACGCGGGGTCCACAGGGCGGCAGCATTCACAAGATGCGCGCGGCCCGGCGCGATGGCGTTGGCCTTGAACGGCAGGTTGGTCACGGACCGCATGCCGCGTTTTGCTCCCCGGAGCGCCCCTCAAGCAGCCCGCTTGCGGCCCTGGCCGCCAAGCCCGGCAACGCCTTGGCAGGAATCGAGAGAAAATCGCACGGCAGGAAACGTTTATTGCGAAAGCTCGGGTAAAACTGACCCCGAAACGCAAGAATTCGGACGTTCCTAATCTCTAATATGCTCGTTCCCTACCTGATTGGATTTGACCCATGTCATTGTTCTCGTTGTTAGGCGCACTGGAGATCGGCCTGATCTTCAGCCTGGTGGCCTTGGGCGTATATATCTCCTTTCGCCTGCTGCGCTTTCCGGACCTGACCGTTGACGGCAGTTTCCCGCTGGGCGGCGCCGTCTGTGCCACGCTGATCGCCTCGGGCACCGACCCGTTCGTGGCCACCATCGCCGCCACCTTCGCCGGCGCCGCCGCGGGCCTGGTCACCGGCTGGCTCAACGTCAAGCTCAAGATCATGGATCTGCTGGCCAGCATCCTGATGATGATCGCGCTGTATTCCGTGAACCTGCGCATCATGGGCAAGCCCAACGTGCCGCTGATCACCGAACCCACCGTGTTCACCATCCTGCAGCCGGGCTGGCTGTCGGACTACGTGGCGCGGCCGCTGATCCTGGTGGTCATCGTGATCCTGGCCAAGCTGGCGCTGGACTGGTTCTTCGCCACCCAGACCGGCCTGGCGGTGCGCGCCACCGGCTCGAACGGCCGCATGGCCCGCGCGCAGGGCGTCAACACCGGCCGCATGATCCTGGGCGGCATGGCGCTGTCGAACGCGCTGGTCGCGATGGCCGGCGCGCTGTTCGCGCAGACCCAGGGCGGTTCCGACATCTCCATGGGCATCGGCACCATCGTCATCGGCCTGGCCGCGGTGATCGTCGGCGAAAGCATCCTGCCGTCGCGCAAGCTGGTGCTGGCCACGCTGGCCGTCATCATCGGCGCCATCGTCTACCGCTTTTTCATCGCGCTGGCGCTGAACAGCGATTTCATCGGCCTGAAGGCGCAGGACCTGAACCTCGTCACCGCGGTGCTGGTCACGGTCGCCCTGGTCATTCCCATGCTCAAGCGCCGGCTGTTCGGCAAGAAGGGGCGCTGATATGTTGTCCGCAAAAGACCTCAAGATCACTTTCAACGCCGGCACGCCGATCGAAACGCGCGCGCTGCGCGGGTTGTCGCTGGACATTCCCTCGGGCCAGTTCGTCACCGTCATCGGTTCCAACGGCGCCGGCAAATCGACCTTCCTGAACGCCGTCTCGGGCGACCTGCCGATCGATTCGGGCCGCATCGAGATCGACGGCGCCGATGTCACGCGCCAGCCGGTGTGGGGCCGCGCCTCGCGCGTGGCGCGCGTGTTCCAGGATCCGATGGCCGGCACCTGCGAAGACCTGACCATCGAAGAGAACATGGCGCTGGCGCAGTTGCGCGGCGCGCGCCGCGGCTATGGCCGCGCGGTCAAGGCCTCGATGAAGGAAGGTTTCCGCGAACGCCTGGCCACGCTGGGCCTGGGCCTGGAAAACCGCCTGACCGACCGCATCGGCCTGCTCTCGGGCGGCCAGCGCCAGGCCGTGAGCCTGCTGATGGCGGCGCTGCAGCCGTCGCGCATCCTGCTGCTGGACGAGCACACCGCCGCGCTCGACCCGCGCACCGCCGACTTCGTGCTGCAGCTGACGGCGCGCATCGTGGCCGAAAGCAAGCTGACCACCATGATGGTCACGCACAGCATGCGCCAGGCGCTCGACGTGGGCGACCGCACCGTGATGCTGCACCAGGGCCAGGTGGTGCTGGACGTGTCGGGCGACGAACGCCGCGGCATGGACGTGCCGGACCTGCTGGCCATGTTCGAGCGCGTGCGCGGCGAAAAGCTGTCGGACGACGCCTTGCTGCTGGGCTGACCGGATGATCCGGCCGCCACGGGGCGGCTGGCGCAAGACCCGGCGCGGATCCCCTGGATCGCGCCGGGTTTTTTCATGGCGGCGCGTGCCGCGGTCAGGCCGCCCGCGCGCGCCAGGCGCGCAGCAGCAGCGTCTCGATGTCGTGCACCGGCAGGCCGGTGGCGCGCGCCACGGCCTCGCGATACGGCGGCATGTTGGTGCATTCGAGCACGATGTCGGTCAGGTCCGGGGCGCGCCGCGCCAGCCGTTCGGCGGCCTCGACCACGTCGCGCTCGACCCGCGCCAGATCCATGTCCGGCGCGTTCTCCAGGATGCGCGCCTGCATCTCGCAACCGGGCGCCAGTCCTTCGACCACGGCGTTGGCGGGCACGCCGGCCGCATCCAGCAAGGCGCGGTCGAGCGAGGCGGCGTCGAAGGTGACGATGCCCACCCGCGCCAGGCCGCGGCATTGCAGCAGGCTGGACGACACCACCGGCACCGGCACGGCGGCCTGCAGGGCGTCCTGGTAGCGCGCCAGGAACCCGCAACTGGTGGAGATCAGCGCGGCGCCGTCGCGCGCCAGACCCACCGCGGCATCGATGAACGGTTGCAGGAAGGCCGGGTCGGCCTCCTGCACGATCTTGCGCGGCGAGGCGCCCGGCACCGTGACGAAGCGCGCCGGGATGCCGGCGCGGGCGTAGGTCTCGGGGTTGCCGACGTCGCCGGGCGGGCGCGGGAAGCGCGTGTCCAGCATCAGCAGGCCGAGAAAGGCGGCGGGGGCCGTGGGCGCGGCCGGGACGGTTGCATCGTTCGTGGCCACGCAAGGCTCCTGTGAATGTCGATACGCCCTAGATGAACCGTTCCGGACGGAATGCGCCATGGCGGCTGGCCGCGCCGCCGTCGGTCATCAATTCACCTAGTATCTGCGCGGTTCCTGGCGCCGTGCTGAAACCGATGTGCTGGTGGCCCAGCGCCAGCCACAGGCCCGGATGGCGCGGCGCCTGGCCGATCATCGGGCGGCTGTCCGGCAGCGTCGGGCGCCGGCCCAGCCAGGCCTGCGGGTCCATCCGCTCGCCCAGGCCGATCGCCTCGCGCGCCCGCGCCTCGGCCAGGTCCAGCTGCGCGGGGCGGGCGGGCGCGTCGCAGTCGTCCAGCTCGACGCCGGTGGTCAGCCGCAGGCCGCGCGCCATCGGCGACAGCACGTAGCCGCCGCCGGTGTCGTAGATGGGACGGTCCAGCGCCGGGCCGTCGGCGGCGCCGTAATGCATGTGATAACCGCGCTCGAACGCCAGCGGCAGGTCGATGCCGGTGGTCTTGAGCAGGGCCTTGGACCACGGACCCAGCGCCACCACCAGGTCGGGCGCGGCTAGCGTTTGCGTGCCGGCGTCGCCCTGCACGATCCAGCCGCGCCCGCCGTCGCGGCGGATGGCGGCGGCCCGCAGCGTGCGCAAGACGCCGCCCGAGCGCTGGAACAGGTCGGCGTAGGCCGCGGTCACGGCGCCGGGATCGTCCACCGAATACGAGCCCTGGATCCACAGCGCGCGCGGGAAGATCGGCGCCAGGGCGGGTTCCAGCCGCGCCAGGTCGGCGGCATCCAGCGCCTGGGTCGGCACCTGGTGGCGGGCGTAGGCCTCGCGCGCCAGGGCGCCGCCCTGCCACGCCTGTTCGCTGCGGAACAGGAAGATCCAGCCGCTGTCGCGCAGGCGCCGGCGCGCGCCGGCCGCGTCCAGCAGGCGCAGGTGTTCGGCGGCGGAGCGCCGGATCAGGCCGTCGAGCGCCGCCGTGGTCTCGCGGAACACCGATGGCCGGGCGCGCGCCAGGAAGCCCGCCGCCCAGCCCAGGTTGCGGGCCAGGTACGCGGCGCGGTAGCGGAATTGGACGGTGTCATTGCGCAGCAGCCGGGGCAGCTGGCGCCACAGGCCGGGATGGTTGAAGGGCATGAGGGAGCTGCGGGCCAGGACGCCGGCATTGCCGGATGAGGTTTCCTGGCCGGGATCCTGGCGGTCGACCAGGGTGACGTCCATGCCGCGCCGCTGCAGTTCCAGCGCGCAGCAGACGCCGACGATGCCGGCGCCGAGCACTATGACTTGCTTTCCCATCGTCGCTGTCGCTACTTGAGTCGGTACGGAATCAAGGGGGGGGTAAGCGGCCGATTGTAGGGCAGCGGGCAGGCGCCAGCGAGAGCGGGCAATCCATGATTGCGGCACCGCGCCGGGCGGCCGCCAGGCGGGTGTGCCGTCGCCGGTCAGGCCGGCGGCCGCTGCCCCAGGATGCGGCCGGCCGCCACCACGCCCCACCATGCGGCCTCTTCGAACACCGAGTAGCCGGACAGGTCGGCATGGGCGAACAGCACCGGTCCGTCGACCTCGCGCAACGCCGCCAGGCCGGCGTTCGACAGGTAGCCGCAATAGGGCGAGGCCATGGCATGGCCGCGCACCGTGATCTCCAGCTGGCGGGCGCGGCGCCAGAACTCGTCGCCGTAGGCGGCGACCAGGTCGGCGGCGGCCTCGTCGCGCAGCGCCTCGGGGCGGGCGTCGGCCAGCCATTGGCGCGCGGCCTGCGGCGTCTGGCTGCTGAGCGCGTGGTAGGCGGTGAACACCGTGCGCGGCGAGCGCGCCACGCGCAGCAGCTGGTGGGTCGAGACCACGTAGCCCAGGGCCTGGCCCTGGTAGACCACGTTGTCCCACGACAGCGGCTCGCCCGGCGCCTCGCGCGGATAGCCATCCATGACGAAGTTCGACACCAGCCACGGCGCGTGCGGCGAGGCGTGCGTGGCCGGATCGTAGCCGTAGGCGCGGATGTCCGGCAGGATGCGCTGCGCCACGAACAAGGGCATGGCGCAGACCGCGCGTTGCGCCTCCAGTGTGTAGACGCTGGCGGCCGCGCCCGGGGCGAGGCAATCGATGCGCGGGCCGGCGGCGCTTTCGCGCAGCCGCGCGGCGATGCCGGGCAGCAGCCAGCCGCCGTGGCCCAGGCGCGTGCTGATGGCGTCGCGCAGCCGCTGCGCCAGCGGCGCCAGGCCGCCCGGCCAGGTCAGCACCGCGCCTTCGTTGGCGTTGGCGGCATGGCCGTCGCGGCTGGCGAAGTAGTGCAGGCCGGCCCAGGCCGAGACCCGGTCGTACGGTGCGCCGTAGTCGTCGCGGCAGCAGTAGTTCAGGTACCAGTGCAGCGCGGGCGAGGTGTAGCCCTCGCGCTCCAGCCATTGCTTGAAGGTCAGCGCGTCCAGCGCGCGCCAGGCCGGGTCGCGCGAGGACAGCACGATCGGGATGCAGAAGACCTTGCGGCCGTCGTTGCCGGTCGCGCCGTGCAGCCGGTCGACCAGCGCCAGGAACTGGCGATGCTGTTCGATATCGGCCTCGGGCAGCCCGTGCATCGGCAAGAGGCCGTCTTCCCAGAGGCCGTCGCGCAGCAGGCGTTCCTGCGGCGAGTGCGCCAGGAGGGCTTCGTCGTAATAGGGCCGCTCGCCGAAGGCGTCGCGTTCGGCGATGCCGAAGTCGCCCAGCATCTCGCGCACATGGGTGGACTGCATCGACGGCAGCGGCAGGTAGTGCGCGCCGAGCGGATAGTCCAGGCCGTCGCGCGCGCCGGCGGCGGCGTTGCCGCCGTACTCGGGGCCCTCGACCACGACGAAATCGGTAAAGCCCTCGCGCGCCAGTTTCCAGGCGCACGACAGCCCGGCCACGCCGGAACCCAGGATCGCCACCTGGCAGCGGCGGCTGCCTGAGGACGGCGGCAATGCCGCGCCATCGCGCAGCGCGTGGCCGGCCTGCATGCCGGGATAGCGCACCTCCGGCGTGGTCTCGATCACGCGCGAACGGTAGTAGCCCGCCGTGCCCGCGACGGCGGCGGTGGCCGCGCCCAGCAGGAAGGTGCGGCGGCGCATCAGCGGATGACCCTGCGCCAGTCCTCGTCGAAATAGCGCACGAGCGACTGTTCGTTCAGGCGGTTCGGCGGCATGGCCAGCGCCGGCATGTCGGCGGGAAAGTGGAACAGCTCGCGTAGCGTGGCCGGGTCGAGGTAGCGGGTGGGCACGGTGACGGCATCCGGCGGCGTGTAGTCGCGGCGCTTGCCGGCCAGGATGAAGCCCCAGTCGCCGAACGAGGGCACGTAGGCGTGGTACGGCCAGGTGTTCAGGCCGGCTTCCTTGAGCGTGGCGTCCACGCTCCAGAACGAGCGCGGCGCGAAGTAGGGCGAGGTCGACTGGATCACCATGTAGCCGTTCTCGGCCAGGTGCCGCGCCATCAGGTGGTAGACCGGCACCGAGTACAGCCGCCCCAGGCCGAAGTTGGACGGATCCGGAAAGTCGACCACGATGAAGTCGTAGACCTCGGCGTGGCTTTCGAGCCAGCGCCCGGCGTCGTCGTTGATGACGGTGACGCGCGGATCGGTCAGCGAGCCCTGGTTCAGTTTCGTCAGCGGTTCGGAGCGCGAGAACAGGCCGGTCATGGCCGGATCCAGGTCGACCAGCGTGACGTGCTCGACGTGCTTGTACTTGAGGATCTCGCGCACCGCCAGGCCGTCGCCGCCGCCCAGCACCAATACGTTGCGGGCCCACGGCAGGGCCTGCAGGCCCGGGATCACCAGCGACTCGTGATAGCGGTGTTCGTCGCGCGACGAGAATTGCAGGTTGCCGTTGATGTACAGCCGCAGGTCGTCATGCCAGCGCGTCACGATCAGGCGCTGGTAGGGCGTGGTCTCGGCGTGCACCACGTCGTCGCCGTACAGGCCTTTCTCGGCCCAGGCCGTCATCTGGCCGGAAAACAGGAAGCCCAGCGCCAGCAGGCCCAGCACCACGCCGCCGCGCACGGCCCGTTCCGCCGGCCGCCGGATCTCGTGGCGGAACAGCCAGGTGGTCCACAGCGCCACGCTGGCGTTGAGCATGCCGAACAGGAAGCCGGTGCGCAGCAGGCCCAGCTTGGGCGCCAGCAGCAGCGGAAAGATCAGCGACACGGCCAGCGCGCCGAGGTAATCGAAGGTCAGCACGCGGCTGACGATCTCGCGGAACTCGGCCTTGCGCTGGTTGAACACCCGCATCACCAGCGGGATCTCCATGCCCACCATCAATCCGATGATGAATACGCCGACATACAGCGCCGCGCGGAAGGGCGCCGACAGCCAGGCGAAAACCAGGAACAGGACGGCGGCGGAAACCCCGCCCAATAATGCGACGGCCAGCTCGACATCGATGAACCGATTCAAAACGTCGTCGTCTTTTACATATTTTGACAACCACGATCCGATGCCCATCGCGAACAGATAGCAGCCGATGACGGACGAGAACTGGAGAATGGAATCGCCCAGCAGATAGCTGGCGAGCGCGCTGCTGATGAGCTCATAGCCCAGGCCGCAGGACGCGACGATCAATACCGACAGGATGAGGACGCGGTCGCGCATGGGGGTTCCGACGCTGAAAATGCGTTCGCAGTATATCGAAAGCGCCGTATATACTGCGCGCAATTAGGGGCCTGAAGGGGGCGAATATGGGAGAAGCAATGCATCCGGCCGTGACCTATCTGATCTACATCGTCTCGGCGTTGGTGATGCTGGGCATTTTCACCGCGGTCTACACCACGGTGACGCGCTACAAGGAATTCGAGCTGATCCGCCAGGGCAATATCGCCGCGGTGCTGTCGTACGGCGGCGCGCTGGTGGGCTTTTCCTTCACCCTCTGCTCCAGCATCGCCATCCATGCCAGCTTCGTCATGTTCCTGGTCTGGGGCGTGGCCGCCATGGTGGTGCAACTGGTGGTCTATGCCGTGGTGGCGCGCGCCATCCGCGGCCTGAACGAAGCCATCGAGGAAAACAACATCGCCATGGGCGGCCTGATCGGATCGATCTCGCTGGCCGCCGGCGTGGTCAACGCCGCCTGCCTCACCTGAGCCGACGGGCGCGTTGATTCGTATCTGACACAGGAGAACTAGCCATGAGTCTCGGTTCATTTATCCGCAAGCAGTTTATCGACATCCTGCAATGGAACGAGGACGGCGACGGCGTGCTGGCCTGGCGTCATCCGATGCAGGATTTCGAAATCCAGTACGGCGCCAGCCTGACCGTGCGCGAGTCGCAGATGGCGGTGTTCGTCAACGAAGGCAAGGTGGCCGACGTGTTCGGCCCCGGCATGTACAAGCTGACCACCCAGACCCTGCCGGTGCTGACGTACCTGAAGAACTGGGACAAGCTGTTCGAATCACCCTTCAAGTCGGACGTGATCTTCTTCAGCACCCGCCTGCAGCTGGGCCGGCGCTGGGGCACGGCCCAGCCGGTGACGCTGCGCGACAGCGAATTCGGCATGGTGCGGCTGCGCGCCTTCGGCGTGTATTCGTACCAGATCACCGATCCGGCCAAGTTCTACCGCGAGATCAGCGGCACGCGCGACGTCTACACCGTCGACGACCTGGAAGCGCAGCTGCGCAACATGGTGGTCGCGGCCATGACCACCGCGCTCGGCGGCTCAAAGGTGCCGTTCCTGGACATCGCCGGCAACCAGGGCCTGATGTCGCAGAGCATCGGCGAGCAGCTCGGCCCGGTGTTCGACCGCTATGGCGTCAAGCTCGACAACTTCACGGTCGAGAACGTGTCGCTGCCGGAAGAACTGCAGAAGGCGCTGGACACGCGGATCTCGATGGGCATGGCCGGCGACCTGGGCAAGTTCACCCAGTACCAGACCGCCACCTCGATCCCGCTGGCGGCGCAGAACGAGGGCGGCATCGCCGGCATCGGCGCGGGCCTGGCGGCCGGCGCGGCGCTGGGCCAGACCATGGCGGCCGGACTGGGCGTGGCCCCGGGCCAGCCGGCGGCGGGCGCCGTGGCCGCGGGCGCCGCGGCGGGCGCGACGGCGGCCGGTGGCGCCGATCCGGTGCAGCGCCTGCAGCAGCTCAAGGACCTGCTCGACAAGGGCCTGATCACGCCGGCCGATTACGACACGGCCAAGGCGGAAGTCCTGAAGAAACTCACCAGCTGAGCGCCGAACGCCCATGCAGCAGGTCCTGTGTCCGCAGTGCGGAGCGCCCGTCAAGTTCACCTCCACGGCATCGGTCATGGCGGTCTGCGGCGCCTGCCGCAGCACGCTGCTCAAGGACGCCGACTCGGTCAGGCGCATCGGCGAGACCGCCGACGTGCTGGAAGACTATTCGCCGCTGTGCCTGGGCGCCGCCGGCCAGTTCGAAGGCAAGCGCTTCGACCTGATCGGCCGCATCCAGCTGCGCTACGAGGACGGCTTCTGGAACGAGTGGTATCTGTGGTTCGACGACGGCTCGGACGGCTGGCTGTCGGACGCCTCCGGCCAGTACGCCATCACCCGCCGTCGCAAGGCCAAGACGGTGCAGGGCCTGCCGGCCTTCGCCGACATCGCGCCCGGCGACGACATGAAGCTGGACGGCCAGCGTTTCACCGCCTCGGACGTGCGCCGCTGCCGCGCCGGGGGCGCGCAGGGCGAACTGCCATTCGTGCCGGGCGACGGCTGGGAAGCCAAGGTCGCCGACTTCCGCAGCCTGGACGCGTTCCTGACGCTGGACTTCTCCGACGGTCCCGAGCCTGAAATCTATATCGGCAAGGCCTTCGACCTGGCGGGCATGCAGGCGGCCTCGCTGCGCCCGAACGACCAGGTCGAGGAGACCGCCGGACGCTTCCGCGGCCAGATCAAGGCGCTGGACTGCCCCAACTGCGGCGCGCCGATCAGCTTCGTCGCGGCCATGGCGACCCAGGTGGTGTGCCCCTCGTGCGCCGCCACGGTCGACTGCGCCGGCGACACCGCCGAGGTCATCGAGAAGGCGCGCAAGGTCAAGGCCATCAAGACCACGCTGGCGCTGGGCGCCACCGCCAAGATCGATGGCGCCGCCTTCACCCTGATCGGCCTGATGAAATGCGCCGACCCGGATCCCGAGGAGCCCTCGGACTGGATCGAATACCTGCTGTTCAACCCGGCCAAGGGTTTCATCTGGCTGGTGGAGACGGACGAGGGCTGGGAACGGGTGCAGGTCTGCGACACCTGGCCCAGCTACAACAACGCCACCAGCGTGCGCTGGCGTTCCAAGCTGTACCAGAAGCTGTACGACTACACCTCGCGCGTCGAGCTGGCGCTGGGCGCCTTCAACTGGCGCGTCAAGGTCGGCGACAGCACCAAGATCACCGACTTCAAGGCCGGCAACCTCAAGCTGACCCGCGAGCAGGGGCCGGCCGAACTGGGCTGGTCGGCGTCCGCGCCGGTGGCGCCGGCGCAGCTGGCGGAATGGTTCGGTAATCCCGAGCTGGCCAAGCAGAAGGCGATGGCGTCGGCGGCCTCGGGCGGCGGCTACCGCAAGTGGGCCTGGTTCGCCACCATCGCCATGGGGTTCCTCAACATGGGCAACATCTTCAGCGGCCGCATTTTGCCGCTCGTGATCGGCCTGGCCTTCCTGTGGCTGCCGGCCAGCCTCGCGGACAAGATGTCCGCAAAGGACGACTGAGGCATGGGCAAGTTCATCTACGCCATCTACGCCCTGATCGTGGTCATGGCCGCCACCGGCGCCAGCTCGCCCGGCGCCCGCTTCACCAGCGGCGGCGGCAGCGGCGGCAGCAGCAGCAGCAGCTGGGGCGGCGGCTCGTCGGGCAGCTCGGGCTGGTCATCGGGCGGTTCGCACAAGTGACGCCGCACGCCACGCCCGGCCGCCACATCCTGGCCGATTTCCGCGGCGTGTCCGCCCGCCTGCTGGCCGACGCCCAGGCGCTCGAACGCGAGCTGGTCCTGGCCGCCGAGGCGGCGGGGGCGCGGGTGCTGGGCGCCCACTTCCATCATTTCGGAGAGGGCGCCGGCGTGACCGGGGTGGTCATGCTGAGCGAATCGCACATCAGCATCCATTCCTGGCCCGAACATCGGTTCGCCGCGCTGGACATCTTCATGTGCGGGGCCGCCCGGCCCGAACTGGCGCTCGAGCGGCTGCGGGCCGCGCTGGGGCCGGAGACCGTCCGCGTCACCACGGTCGACCGCGGCTGAACGCCGCTTTCCCTTTCGGCGTTGATCTGGCGCAAGCGGGCCGTCTGCCGCAAATTGACGGGCGTTATATACCTATATATATTTCGTTACCGAGATTGATCTTGTCCGAGGAGAGAGTCATGTTCCGCAAACACCCGATCCTGGCGGTATCGCTGGCCCTGGCCGCCGTCTGGGGCCCCAGCGCCCACGCCGGCGACCTGGTCGTGTCCGCCGCCGCCAGCCTGACCAACGCGTTCAAGGACGTGGCCCAGGCATACGAGAAGGAGCATGCCGGCACCAAGGTCATCCTGAACTTCGGCGCCTCAGACGTGCTGCTGCAGCAGATCGTCAAGGGCGCGCCCGCCGACGTGTTCGCGTCCGCCGACCAGAAGGCGATGGACAAGGCCGTCGAGGAAAAGGCCGTCAAGCCCGAATCGCGGGTGGATTTCGCCGCCAACCAGATCGTGCTGATCGTGCCGACGGACAGCAAGGCCAACATCACCGCGCTCAAGGACCTGACGCGCGACGACGTCAAGCGCATCGCCTACGGCAACCCGGCCTCGGTGCCGGTGGGCCGCTACACGCAGGGCGCGCTGCAGGCCGCCGGCCTGTGGGACGCGGTGCAGGCCAAGAGCGTGCTGGCGCAGAACGTGCGCCAGAGCCTGGACTACGTGTCGCGCGGCGAAGTGGACGCGGGCTTCGTGTTCGCCACCGACGCCGCCGTGATGCCGGACAAGGTCAAGGTCGCGGTGCGCGTGCCGTCGCAGACGCCCGTCACCTATCCGATCGCCGTGACGGCGCGCGATACCGCCGCCAAGGAAGCCAAGAGCTTCGTGGCCTACGTGATGTCGCCCGCCGGACAGGAAATCCTGTCGCGCTACGGTTTCCAGAAGCCCTGAGGCCGCGGCCGGTATTCAATCGCGGTCAGTGATGAGCGATCCAGTATGGGTGCCCCTGCTGCTTACCCTGAAAGTGGCAGGCTGGGCAACGTTGTTGGCGACCGTGGCCGGCGCCGGGGCCGCTTATGGCTTGTCCCGCTGGCGCTGGCCGGGGCGGGACCTGCTGGATGCGATCCTGACCCTGCCGCTGGTGCTGCCGCCCACGGTGCTGGGCTACTACCTGCTGGTGCTGCTGGGCCGGCGCGGCGTGCTCGGCGAAAAGCTGGCTGAAATCGGCATCGAGCTGGTGTTCACCTGGCAGGGGGCGGTCATCGCCGCGTCGGTGGTGGCCTTCCCGCTGGTCTTCAAGTCGGCCCGCGCCGCCTTCGAAAACGTCGATCCCCAATTGGAAAGCGCGGCTCGGGTATTGGGCGTGTGCGAGGCCGGGGTGTTCTTCCGCGTGACGCTGCCGCTGGCGGCGCGCGGCATCGTGGCCGGCGTGCTGCTGGCCTTTGCCCGCGCGCTGGGCGAGTTTGGCGCCACCCTGATGATCGCCGGCAACCTGCCGGGCCGCACCCAGACGCTGTCGGTCGCCATCTACGAGGCGGTGCAGGCGGGCGATGACGCCACCGCCAATTTCCTGGTGATGGTCACCTCCATCACCTGCGTTGCGGTGCTGCTGGCGGCCGGCAAGCTGGTGCCGATCCGCGGCCGGCGCAGCGGAGACGGGCAATGAGCGTCGATCTGCGCATCCGCAAGAGCATGGTGTCCGGCGACCGGCACTTCTCGCTCGACGTGGCGTTCTCATCGGCCTCCAAGCGCATCGCGCTGTTCGGGCCGTCGGGCGCCGGCAAGAGCCTGACGCTGCGCGCGGTGGCCGGCCTGTTGCGGCCCGATGCCGGCCGCATCGAGGTCAACGGCCGGGTGCTGTTCGATTCCGATGCGCGCCTGAGCGTCGCGCCGCAGGCCCGCC
>NZ_CYTU01000001.1:72281-75520 GCF_001299375.1 Achromobacter sp. 2789STDY5608621
TTCTCGGCGCTGGACTCGCAACTGCGCGGCAAGATGCGCCAGGAATTGAACACGCTGCAACGCCAGCTGGACGTGCCGATGCTGTTGATCACCCACGATCCGGCCGACGTCGAGGCGCTGGCCGACGAGGTCTTCGAAGTTCGGGACGGCAAGGTGCGCCGCCGCGACGAGGACGTGGGCGTTTGAAGGCCGGGGCGGCGTTCAGATCTTGAATGCCGCTGCCGCCCGAGGTCGTATGCCGCGCCGGGCGGGCGCCTGGCCGCGGCGGGCCGCGATCAGTCGAGCACGCCCAGGATCACGCTCGAGGCCTTGAACACGGCCACCGCTTCGGCGCCTTCGCCCAGTCCAAGGTCCTGCGCGCTTTCGTTGGTGACGATGGCCACCAGCGTGGTGCCGCCTTCCAGTCCGATCAGGATCTCGCTGTTGACCGCGCCGGTGCGCACCGCCGTGATGGTGCCGGGCAGCTGGTTGCGGGCCGACAGCCGCAGGCCGGGGCCGGGCGCGCCGACGATCACCGACGAGGCCTTGACCAGCGCCAGCGCTTCCTTGCCGGGCGCCAGTTCCAGTTCCTGGGTGCTTTCGCGGGTGATGGTGGCCGTGATGACCTGGCCGCCGGCGATGCGCAGCAGGATCTCGTCGTTGACGGCCCCGGTGCGGACTTCCATCACGGTGCCCATGAGTTTGTTGCGTGCGCTGGTTTTCAACATAAATCGCCTCATCAAGTCGATGTCGCCGCTGGCATCGAGGCCGGCGCGCGTCAGGTTGTCCATGAATTTGCGGTGCTCGGACTCGAGCGCCCGGAATGTCGCGATCAGGCCGCGCGCCCGGTCGGTCAGGCGCGTGCCGCCGCCGCCCTTGCCGCCGGCCGCGCGCAGCACCAGCGGTTCGCCCGCCAGGTTGTTCATGGCGTCGATGGCGTCCCAGGCGCCCTTGTAGCTCATGCCGACCGCGCGCGCGGCGGCCGTGATCGAGCCGGTGGCGTCGATCTGCGCCAGCAGGTCTATGCGGTTCTTGCCGCCCCAGTTCTGGGCGCCGGAACGAAACCAAATCGAGCCGTCGAGTTCCAACATCGGTATCAGGTGTGGTCAGGGTCTGGAAGTAACCCCGAGTGTAATGGAGCCCGCCCCGCCGCCGTTTGAGATATATCGGATGAGAATGAGATGCTGTTGAAACTTTATCCGCTTCGCGGCACTATGGACGCGCTCAGGGTGTGTTGATGTACGTAGGCACCAGGGGGCCGGCTCGCGGCCCCGCTTCTTGGAGATCGACATGAAAGCGCTGAAAATGCTGGCATCGGGTTCCATGGCGGCGCTGTTGGCGGCCTGCGCCTCCGGCCCCACCGTCAAGAGCGATTACGACCACCAGGCGGATTTCTCCCGCTACCGGACCTTCGGCTACATGTCGCCGCTGGGCACCGACAAGGCCGGCTACAGCACCTTGCTGACCGAGCGGCTCAAGGACGCCACCCGCGGCCAGATGGAAATGCGCGGCTATGTCTACAGCGCCGCCAACCCCGACCTGCTGGTCAATTTCAATGGCAAGCTGCAGCAAAAGACCCAGGTGACCGAGGCGCCGCCGCCGATGGGGCCGTATTACGGCTATCGCTCGGGCTTCTATGGCGGCTGGCCCGGCTACGGCTGGGGCGACACCGTCTATCAGTACACCGAGGGCACGCTCAACATCGATCTGGTCGATCCGCGCCGCAAGCAGCTGGTGTGGGAGGGCGTCGCGGTCGGCGAGGTGCGCAACCCCGAGATGGCGACCTCGGCCGAGAACGTCGACAAGGCCGTGGCGGAGATCTTCGCCAGGTATCCGTTCCGCGCCGGCGTCGCGGCGCCGCAATTGCCGGACAAGACCAAACCCTAGCTTTCGCAAGGAAACCCGCATGAGTACTCGCCGCAAGGCCGCTTCCCCCGACACCGGCGCGACGCCGGCCTATGACACCGTGGCGCTGGTGCTGCAGGGCGGCGGCGCCCTCGGCTCGTACCAGGCGGGGGTGTACCAGGGCCTGCACGAGGCCGGCATCCGCCCCAACTGGATCTCCGGCATCTCCATCGGCTCGATCAACGCGGCCATCATCGCCGGCTCCCGCGAGGACGAGCGCATCGAACGGCTGCGCGGTTTCTGGGAAAGCATCTGCCGGCCCGCGGGCTTCGCCTCGGTGCCCTGGGGCGACACGCTGGCGGGCATGTTCGAGGGCATCCCGTTCGGCTTCGGCTCGCCCGCCATGAACGGCCAGCTGTCGGCGTTCCAGGCGCTGTTCTCGGGGCAGCCGGGCTTTTTCAAGCCGCGCTTCCCGCCGCCGTACTGGGTGCACGGCAAGGGCGCGGCGTCCACCAGTTTCTACGACACCACGCCGCTGGCCGCGACCTTGCGCGAGTACGTGGATTTCGACCTGCTCAATTCCGGCGCGGTGCGCGCCAGTTTCGGCGTGGTCAACGTGCGCAGCGGCAATTTCGCCTATTTCGACAGTCTCAAGGACACCCTGCGGCCCGAGCACATCATGGCGTCCGGCGCCTTGCCGCCCGGCTTCCCGTCGGTGGAGATCGACGGCGAGCACTACTGGGATGGCGGCGTGGTGTCCAATACACCGCTGGCGCAGGTGCTGACCAGCGAGACGATGCGCGACACGCTGGCCTTCCAGGTCGACCTGTGGCCGGCGCGCGGCGGGCTGCCGACCACGCTCGAGGAAGTGGCCGAGCGCCAGAAGGACATCCAGTACTCCAGCCGGACCCGCATGGTCACCGACCAGCTGCGGCGCGTGCTCAAGCTGCGCCATGGCCTGCAGCAGCTGCTGGAATGCCTGCCCGACAAGGAGCGCGCCGCGCCTGAACTGGCCGAGATCCGCCGCCTGGCCAAGACCCCGGCCACCAACATCATCAACCTGATCTACGAGTCCAAGCACCGCGAGCGCTTCTCCAAGGACTACGAGTTCGGCACCGAGGCCATGCGCGAGCACTGGGAGTCGGGCCTGGCCGACATCCGCCAGACGCTGGCCAAGCCGGGCATCCTGGCGCGCCCGACGCAGGACAGCTGCTTCGTGGCCCACGACATCCATCGCAATGGCAAGCACACGGCCTGAGCCGCCACGGGCCAGGCTGGGATCCGTCTGATTCCAAGGGAAACCCGCCGCACAATGGCGTCAGCAACGGTAGTCTTTCGGCAAGACTTGAAACCTTGTTCCGGGTCCGGGCCGCCGTCTTCCACGCCGCGCCCGCGCCCGCTGGAGACGCCGATAT
>NZ_CYTU01000001.1:75795-77350 GCF_001299375.1 Achromobacter sp. 2789STDY5608621
GCGCGAAGAACTCGCGCTGCTGCGCGAGGAATTGATGCTGCCGCGCCAGAGCACCAACCTGCGCGCCCTGAACGTGGCGATCTGCCGCCTGCGGCGCAAGGTGCGCCAGGCCGGCGGCCGCCTGCCGCTGCATACGGTGCATGGCGTGGGCTATGTATTCCTGGGCAACCTGCAAGAGGTTGCCGATGTGTGATCGTGGCAAGTGGATTTCCCCCGGATCCGTTTGTTTTTCGCCGCTTCCCATGTTGCGCGCCGTCGTGAAAATCAGTGATTTCCCCAATAACTGAGTTACATTAACGGGCTATTCACGTGTCAGTGGCGGGGCGCAGGATTTTGCTTTGATCGCAATCACGGATTGCGGTCAAATACGGCGGTCGGACACGGCCGCGCAAACCCGCGACCGTCCTTCGGCAACGGGACACGGCGGGCATCGTCGCCGTTACATTGTTGCGGTCGCTTGACGCGGTTAACTTCGCGGGGGTTTCAATGCGGTTTTCGCCTAAACGTGTCTCAGGTCTGGCTTTTTCCGGCGGCGTCCTCGCGCTGTTGTTGGCGGGTTGCGGTGAAAAGCCGCAGATGAATCCCGGCATGCCGCAGGTCAGCGTCATCACGGTGCAGCCGCAGCGCACCCCCATCGTTTCCGAACTGCCCGGCCGCGTCGACGCGGTTCGCGACGCCCAGATCCGCTCGCGGGTCACCGGCATCGTCCAGAAGATCACCTTCGAGCAGGGCGGCGACGTCAAGGAAAACCAGTTGCTGTTCAAGATCGATCCGGCGCCCTACAAGGCCGCCTACGATCAGGCCACCGCGCAGCTCAAGCAGGCGCAGGCCAACCTGTTCAGCGCCAAGCTGCTGGCCGACCGCTACGCGCCGCTGGTCAAGGCCAACGCCGTCAGCAAGCAGGAATACGACAACGCCGTGGCGGCCTACCGCCAGGCCGATGCCACCGTGGCCGCCGCCAAGGCGGCGCAGGACAACGCCTCCATCAACCTCGGCTACACCGATGTCACCTCGCCCATCACGGGCCGCATCGGCAAGCCGCTGGTGACCGAAGGCGCGCTGGTCGAGGCGACCTCGGCCACGCAGATGGCGACCGTGCAGCAGCTCGACCCGATCTACGTGGACTTCACCCAGTCCACCGCGGACCTGGCCGCGCTGCGCCGCGCCTTCGCCAGCGGCAAGCTGCAGCAGGTCGGCAAGGACGCCGCCCGCGCCACCGTGGTGCTGGAAGACGGTTCCGAATACGACAAGCCGGGCAAGCTGCTGTTCACCGGCATCACGGTCGATCCCAGCACCGGCCAGGTCAACCTGCGCGCCGAGGTGCCCAACCCCGACGGCATCCTGTTGCCCGGCATGTACGTGCGCGTGCGGCTGGAGCAGGGCGTGGACGACCAGGCCCTGGTGGTGCCGCAGCAGGCGCTGCAACGCACCGCCGACGGTTCGCAGAGCCTGATGCTGGTCAAGGACAACAAGATCGAACAGTTGCCCGTCACCACCGGCGGCGCCGTCAAGAACAGCTGGATCGTCACCAGCGGCCTGAAGGCCGGCGACGTGG
>NZ_CYTU01000001.1:77673-101042 GCF_001299375.1 Achromobacter sp. 2789STDY5608621
TGTTCATCCTGCTGGCGGGGGTGCTGGCCATCCCCAACATGCCGGTATCGCAGTATCCCGACGTGGCGCCCCCGGCCATCACCATCACCGCGACCTATCCCGGCGCGTCGGCCAAGGAAGTGGCCGAATCGGTCACCAGTATCATCGAGGACAAGCTCAACGGCGCCAAGGGCCTGATCTACTACGAGTCGGTCAGCGATTCCTACGGCACCTCGACCATCACCGCCACTTTCGCGCCCGGGCGCGATCCCGACCTGGCGCAGGTGGACGTGCAGAACCGAGTGTCCAACGTGATCGCCCAACTGCCCTCCGCGGTGCAGCAACAGGGCCTGAAGTACGAGCAGACCAGTACCGGCTTCCTGATGATCGTGACGCTGTCGTCCACCGACGGCTCGCTCGACCAGACGGCGCTGGCCGACTACATCACCCGCAACATCCAGAACCCGGTGTCGCGGGTGTCCGGCGTGGGCCAGTTCCAGCTGTTCGCGGCGCCGCGCGCCATGCGCATCTGGGTCGATCCGGCCAAGCTGGTGGGCTTCAGCCTGAGCATGGCCGAGGTCAACCAGGCCATCGCCGCGCAGAACGTGCTGGTGTCCGGCGGCAGCATCGGCGCGCCGCCCAACCCCGAATCGCAGCGCATCACCGCCACCGTGGTGGCCAACGGCCAGCTCAGCACCGTCGAGGGGTTCGGCAAGATTGTGCTGCGCGCCAACACCGATGGCTCCAAGGTGCTCCTGCGCGACGTCGCCCGCATCGAGGTCGGCGCCGACAACTACCAGTTCGGCGCCCGCCTGAACGGCAAGCCGACGGCGGCCTTCGCCATCGTGCTGTCGCCGGACGCCAACGCGCTGGCCACCGCCCAGGGCGTGCGCCAGCAGATGGATGAGCTGTCCAAGTACTTCCCGGGCAACATCACCTACGCCATCCCCTACGACACCGCGCCCTACGTCAAGGTCTCGATCGAGCAGGTGCTGCACACCCTGGCCGAAGCCATGGTGCTGGTGTTCCTGGTGATGTACCTGTTCCTGCAGAACGTGCGCTACACCCTGATCCCGGCGCTGGTGGTGCCGGTGGCCATGCTGGGCTCGTTCGCGGTGATGCTGGGGCTGGGCTTCTCCATCAACGTGCTGACCATGTTCGCCATGGTGCTGGCCATCGGTATTCTGGTGGACGACGCCATCGTGGTGGTCGAGAACGTCGAGCGGATCATGGCGACCGAAGGCTTGCCGCCCAAGGAAGCGACCAAGAAGGCCATGCCGCAGATCAGCGGCGCCATCATCGGCATCACGCTGGTGCTGGTGACGGTGTTCCTGCCGCTGGCCTTCATGAGCGGGTCGGTGGGCGTGATCTACCGCCAGTTCTCGGTGGCCATGGCCGTGTCGATCTTCTTCTCGGCGCTGCTGGCGCTGACCTTCACGCCGGCGCTGTGCGCGACCATCCTGAAGCCGGTGCCCAAGGGACACCACAACGACAAGAAGGGCTTCTTCGGCTGGTTCAACCGCAAGTTCGACGCCACCACGCACGGCTATCAGAACTGGGTTTCGCGCATCCTGCACAAGGGCGGCCGCATGATGCTGGCGTTCCTGGTGCTGGTGATCCTGCTGGGCTGGCTGTACCTGCGCCTGCCGTCGTCGTTCCTGCCGGAAGAAGACCAGGGCTACGTCATCAGCAACATCGAGCTGCCCACGGGCGCCAGCGCCAACCGCACGGTGGAGGTGATCGAGGAGGTCGAGGCCTATTTCCGCCAGATCCCCGCGGTCGAGAACATCATTACCGTGCAGGGCTTCAGCTTCAACGGCAACGGCCTGAACGCGGCCATCGCCTTCACCACGCTCAAGGACTTCAAGGACCGCAAGGGCAAGGGCGATTCCGCCGGCGCCATCGCGTTCAATGCCTTCCAGAAGCAGTTGATGGGGGTGCACGACGCCATGGTGTTCACGCTGGTGCCGCCCGCGATCTCGTCGCTCGGCAACGCCACCGGTTTCGACCTGCGCCTGCAGGATCGCGGCTCGGCCGGCACCGACGCGCTGGCCGCGGCCACGGGCCAGCTGATGGGCATGGCGATGAAGAGCCCGGTGCTGTCGCAGGTGCGCATCACCGGCCTGTCGGCCGGCGCGCAGCTGACGCTGGATATCGACCGCGACAAGGCCGCCGCGCTGGGGGTGAACTTCGACGAGGCCGCCTCGCTGATTTCCACCGCGGTCGGTTCGGCCTACCTGAGCAAGTTCCCCAACCTGGGCCGGATGCAGAACATCTGGGTGCAGGCGGATGCGCCGTACCGCATGCAGCTGTCCGACGTGCTCAAGCTCAACGCCCGCAACGCGCAGGGCGGCATGGTGCCGCTGTCGACGTTCGTCACCGCCAAGTGGTCGCAAGGCCCGGTGCAGGTGGTGCGCTACAACAGCTACGAATCCATGCGGATCGGCGGCAGCGCCGCGGCCGGCTACACGACCGGCCAGGCCATGGAGGAAATGCAGAAGCTGGTGGGCCAGCTGCCGCAGGGCTTCGGCTACGAGTGGACCGGGCTGTCCTACCAGGAGCGCCAGGCCGGCAACCAGGCCCCGATCCTGATGGGCCTGTCGCTGCTGGTGGTGTTCCTGGTGCTGGCCGCGCTGTATGAAAGCTGGGCCATCCCGATCTCGGTGATGCTGGTGGTGCCGCTGGGCATGCTGGGCGCGGTGGCGCTGGTCAGCGCGCTGGGCATGTCCAACGACGTGTACTTCCAGGTGGGCATGGTGACCGTGATCGGGCTGGCGGCCAAAAACGCCATCCTGATCGTGGAATTCGCCAAGGACCAGTACGCGCGCGGCATGGGTCTCTACGAGGCGGCGGTGGAAGCCGCGCGCCTGCGGTTCCGGCCGATCCTGATGACCTCGCTGGCCTTCATCCTGGGCGTGGTGCCGCTGGCCATGGCCACCGGCGCCGGCGCCGCCAGCCAGCGCGCGGTGGGCCTGGGCGTGTTGGGCGGCATGCTGGCCGCCACGCCGTTCGCGGTGATTTTCGTGCCGACCTTCTTCGTCGTGGTGCTGGGCCTGTTCAAGACCAAGCCGCGCCTGCTGGGCGCCGAGCTGCGCGCCTTCGAGGAAGAGCAGGCGGCCAAGAAGGCGGCCGCGGGGCAGACCCCGCCGGACGCTCCCGCACAACCCAACGGTGGCCAGGAGGGCAAGGAATGAGCGCCCTGATGTTCAAACAGACCGCCTTGTCCGCCTTCGTGGCGGTGGCGTTGGCCGGCTGCTCGCTGGCGCCCGACTACAAGCGTCCCGACGCGCCGGTCTCCGGCAACTGGCCGGACCAGCCCAAGGTGCAGTACGGCGCGTATGCCAATCCGATGACGCTGGGCACGCAGCCCGCGTCCGCGGTGGCGCCGCAGGCGGCCACGGCCGCCGCCGACCTGGGCTGGCGCGAGTTCTTCCACGATCCGCGCCTGCAGCGCCTGATCGAACTGGCGCTGGTCAACAACCGCGATCTGCGCGTGGCGGTGCAGCGCGTCGAAGAGGCGCGCGCCCAGTACGGCGTGCAGCGCGGCGCGCAGTGGCCGAGCATCGGCGCCGGCATCCAGGGCCAGCGCCAGCACCTGCCGCGCAACATGCGCCCGGGCGGTCCCGATTCGACCTCGATCAGCAGCTCGTACCAGGCCGGTCTGGGCCTGACCACGTTCGAGATCGACCTGTTCGGCCGGCTGCGCAGCCTGTCGGAAGCGGCATACCAGCAGTACCTGTCGACCGAGCAGGCGCAGAAGAGCACGCACATCACGCTGATCGGGTCGGTGGCCGAGTCGTATTTCAACCTGCGCGCGGCCGAGGTCCAGCTGGAACTGACGCAGCGCACGCTGTCCTCGCGCCAGGAATCCTACAACCTGGTCAAGCGCCGCTTCGACGGCGGCGTGGCGTCCGAGCTCGACCTGAACCAGTCCAAGTCGCTGCTGGACACGGCCTCGGCCGACCTGGCGCAACTGGCCCGCGCCCGTGCGCAGGCGATCAACGCGCTGGTGGTGCTGCTGGGCACGCCGCTGCCCGATGACCTGCCGGCGCCGGCGCCGTTCGGCCGCGACCAGCTGCTGGCGAGCGTGCCGGCCGGCCTGCCGTCCGACCTGCTGGAACGCCGTCCGGACATCCTGGCCGCCGAGAACAACCTGAAGTCGGCCAATGCCAACATCGGCGCGGCGCGCGCGGCGTTCTTCCCGACCATCTCGCTGACCGGCCTGCTGGGCGTGTCGAGCCCGTCGCTGGATACGCTGTTCAAGGGCGGGCAGGGGTACTGGAGCTTCTCGCCGTCGATCACCACGCCGCTGTTCGCGGGCGGCAGCATCCGCGAAGGCCTGAATCTCGCCAAGGCGCGCGACAATATCGCGGTGGCGCAGTACGAGCAGACCATCCAGCAGGCGTTCCGCGAAGTCTCGGACGCGCTGGCGGGCGAGGCCACCTATGGCGCGCAGCTGGACGCCCAGCGCGCGCTGCAGGATTCGTCGGCGCGCACCCTGGAACTGTCGAATCTGCGGTATACCAATGGGGTCGACAGCTACCTGCAGGTGCAGACCGCGCAAGTGGACTTTTTCAATGCCCAGCTGGCGCTGGTGCAAACCGGCCTGGCCGCGCTGATCAACCGTGTGGAACTCTACAAGGCGTTGGGCGGCGGCTGGGAAGAAACAACGAAAGTGCAATGATAGAACTTGGTGTAAACATCGATCACGTCGCGACCCTGCGGCAGCAGCGTCACACGACCTATCCCGACCCGGTGGCGGCGGCGCTGCGCGCCGAGGACGCCGGCGCCGACCTGATCACGCTGCATCTGCGCGAAGACCGCCGCCACATCCAGGACGCCGACGTCTACGCGATCCGGCCGCAGCTGCGCACGCGCATGAACCTGGAATGCGCGGTCACGCCCGAGATGCTGGAGATCGCCTGCGCGGTCAAGCCCAATGACGTCTGCCTGGTGCCGGAAAAGCGCACCGAGCTGACCACCGAGGGCGGACTGGAAGTGGCGGGCGCCATGTCGGCGGTGTCGGACGCCGTCGGCCTGCTGGCCGAGGCCGGCATCCGCGTGTCGCTCTTCATCGATCCGGACCCCGCGCAGATCGAAGCCGCCGCCCGCGCGGGCGCGCCGGTCATCGAGCTGCACACCGGCGCCTACGCCGAAGCCGAGGGCGAAGCCGCCCTGGCCGAGCTGGAGCGCATCCGCGTGGCGGTGGCCGAAGGGCTGCGCCATGGCCTGCGCGTCAACGCCGGCCATGGCCTGCACTACGGCAACGTCAAGCCGGTGGCGGCGCTGGACGGCATTTCCGAGCTCAACATCGGCCACGCCATCGTGGCGCAGGCGGTGTTCGACGGCTGGGAAAAGGCGGTGCGCGACATGAAGGCGCTGATGGTGCAGGCCCGCCTGGAAGCGCTGCGCGGCCGTTGAGCCCGGGCCCGATCCCTTCCCACGGCGCCGCAGCGATGTCCCAGCCCGAAGCCCCTCCCGCCGTCCCCGCGCCGGCCGCCATCGGCGGCATCGGCATGGACCTGCTGCGCATCGACCGCATCGAGCGCGCCCTGGCGCGCCACGGCGACCGCTTCGCCGAGAAGATCCTGGGACCCGAGGAACTGGCCAAGTTCCACGCCCGCCGCGCCCGCGACCCGGTGCGCGGCGTGCGCTTCCTGGCGACGCGCTTTGCCGCCAAGGAAGCCTTCTCCAAGGCGGTGGGGCTGGGCATGCGCATGCCCATGACCTGGCGCCGGGTGCAGACCCTGAACGCGCCCGGCGGCCGGCCGGTGCTGGTGATCGCGCCCGAACTGCTGGAATGGTACGTGCAGCGCTTCGGCGCCGCGCACGTTTCCATCACCGATGAATCCGACATGGCCGCCGCCTATGTGGTGGTCGAACGCAAGCCCTGAGCCCGCGGGCCGGCCTGCAAGACACAGACAGAAGGACACGCCGATGGCCAAGAAGAAATCCCGGGCGCTGCCGCCCGGTCCCGTGATGGTCGATGTGGCCGGCACCGTGCTGACCAAGGAAGAAAAGAAGCGCCTGCGCCACCCGCTGGTGGGCGGCGTGATCCTGTTCGCGCGCAATTTCGAGAACCGCCGCCAGCTGACCGAGCTGACCCGCCAGATCCACAAAGCGCGCAAGGAGCGCCTGCTGATCCTGGTCGACCACGAGGGCGGCCGGGTGCAGCGCTTCCGCGAGGACGGCTTCACGCCGCTGCCGGCGATGCGCGACCTGGGCGTGCTGTGGGACCGCGATCCGCTGACCGCCATGCGCCTGGCGACCGAGGCCGGCTACGTGCTGGCCGCCGAACTGCGCGCCTGCGGCGTGGACATGAGCTTCACGCCGGTGCTGGACCTGGACTACGGCGTCAGCAAGGTGATCGGCAACCGCGCCTTCCACCATGACGCGCGGGTGGTGACGATGCTGTCGCGCGCGCTGATCCAGGGCCTGGCGCTGGCCGGCATGTCGGCCTGCGGCAAGCATTTCCCGGGGCACGGTTTCGTCGGCGCGGATTCGCACCACGAGATCCCGGTCGATCCGCGCCCGCTCGAACGCATCCTGAAGGACGACGCCGCGCCCTACGCCTGGCTGGGCGACGCGGTGCTGCCGTCGGTGATGCCGGCGCACGTGATCTACCCCAAGGTCGACAAGCATCCGGCCGGCTTCTCCAGGCGCTGGGTGCAGGACATCCTGCGCACCCGCCTGGGCTACGATGGCGTGGTGTTCTCGGATGACCTGACCATGGAAGGCGCGTCCGTCGCCGGCGACATCCTGGCGCGCGCCCAGGCCGCGCTCGGCGCCGGTTGCGACATGGTGCTGGTGTGCAACCGGCCCGACCTGGCCGACGAGCTGCTGGCGCGGCTCGAGTTCGACCATGCGCCCGAGTCCGTGGCCCGCATCCGCCGGTTGATGCCGCGTTTCGACGCGCTCGACTGGGACTCCCTGCAGGCCGAAAGCCGTTACCAGAATGCCCGACGACTTCAATCTCAAATCGTTCCTGGCTGACCTGCCGCATCTTCCGGGTGTCTACCGGCACCTGGATGCGGCCGGCGAGGTCATGTATGTCGGCAAGGCGCGCGACCTGAAAAAGCGCGTCTCGTCGTATTTCCAGAAGAACCTGGCCAGCCCGCGCATCGCCCAGATGGTGGCGAAGGTGGCGCGGCTGGAGGTCACGGTGACGCGCTCCGAAGCCGAAGCGCTGATCCTGGAAAACAACCTCATCAAGAGCCTGAAGCCGCGGTACAACATCCTGTTCCGCGACGACAAGTCCTACCCGTACCTGCTGATCACCGGCCACGACTGGCCGCGCATCGCCTATTACCGCGGCGCCACCAACAAGCGCGGCCAGTATTTCGGCCCGTTCCCGAACGCCTGGGCGGTGCGCGAGACCATCCAGATCCTGCAGAAGGTGTTCCGCCTGCGGACCTGTGAGGACACCGTCTTCGCCAACCGCTCGCGGCCCTGTCTGCTGCACCAGATCGGGCGCTGCTCGGCGCCCTGTGTCGGCGCCATCGCGGCGCAGGACTACGCCTCGGACGTGCAGCGCGCGGTGCGCTTTTTGAACGGCGAGGCCAAGGACGTGATGGGCGAGATCGAGGCCCGCATGCTGGAGGCCGCCGAGGCGTTGCGCTTCGAGGAAGCCGCCGCGCTGCGCGACCAGATGGGCTCGCTGGCGCGGGTGCTGCATCAGCAGACCATGGAAAACGTCAGCGGCGAGGACACCGATATCGTCGCGGTCGCCATCGCCGGCGGCAAGGTCTGCGTCAACCTCGCCATGGTGCGGGGCGGACGCCACCTGGGCGACAAGCCGTTCTTCCCGACCCATGCCGAGGGCGAGGCCGCGCCGCAGGTGCTGGAAGCCTTCGTGGCGCAGCACTACACCGACAACGCGCTGCCGCCGGTGCTGGTCTGTTCGCACGCGCTGCCCGACGCCGGCCTGATCGACCTGCTGGTGGAGCAGGCCGGCGGCCGTCCGTCGCGCGTGCTGACCCGGCCGCAGGGCGCCCGCCGCGCCTGGCTGGAGCAGGCGGTCAAGAACGCCGAGATGGCGCTGGCCCGCGCCCTGACCGAATCCGGCGCCCGCGCCGCCCGCACCCTGGCGCTGGCCGAGACGCTGGACCTGGATACCGACGAGGCGGCGCTGGACGCGCTGCGCATCGAGTGCTTCGACATCAGCCATACCGCCGGCGAGGCCACCCAGGCCTCCTGCGTGGTGTTCGAGCACCACGACATGCAGCCGTCGCTGTACCGCCGTTACAACATTGCCGGCATCACGCCGGGCGACGACTACGCCGCCATGCGCCAGGTGCTGACGCGGCGCTTCGCCAAGGTGGCCGACGGCGAGGCCCAGATGCCCGGGCTGGTGCTGATCGACGGCGGCAAGGGCCAGGTCGAGGTGGCGCGCCAGGTGTTCGCCGAGCTGGGCCTGGACATCCAGGCGCTGGTGGGCGTGGCCAAGGGCGAAGGGCGCAAGGTCGGCCTGGAAACCCTGGTATTCGCCGACGGCCGCCCGCCGGTGGCGCTGGGCGGCGAATCGGCCGCGCTGATGCTGATCGCCCAGGTGCGCGACGAGGCGCACCGTTTCGCCATCACCGGCATGCGGGCGCGCCGCGCCAAGACCCGCAACGTGTCGCGGCTGGAGGAGATCGAAGGGGTCGGGGCGCGCCGGCGGCAGCGCCTGCTGGCCCGTTTCGGCGGTTTTTCGGGGGTGGCGTCGGCCAGTATCGAGGATCTGGCGTCGGTGGACGGGATTTCCGAGGACCTGGCCGAACGGATCTATGAGGCGCTGCGCGGATAAGGCCCGGAACGCCCGTTTCACGGCCGTCCGGCGGCCGCGAGACAGCCAGTGCAACCCGGCTGATGTAGCATACGGACACTATGCCAATTAACGTACCCATAATTCTGACGTGGCTGCGGATAGCCATGATTCCGCTGGTGGTAGGGCTGTTCTACCTGCCTGAAAGCTGGTTGTCCGTGCCGGTGCGCGATACCTTCGCCGCCTGGGCGTTCATCATCGCCGCGCTGACCGACTGGTTCGATGGCTGGCTGGCGCGCCGCTGGAACCAGACGTCGGCGTTCGGGGCGTTCCTGGATCCGGTGGCGGACAAGCTGATGGTCTGCGCCGCGCTGATCGTGCTGCTGGACCTGAGCCGCGTCGACGCCTTCATTTCGCTCATCATCATCGGCCGCGAAATCACCATTTCGGCGCTGCGCGAGTGGATGGCCAAGATCGGCGCCAGCGCCAGCGTGGCGGTGCACCGGCTGGGCAAGTTCAAGACCGCCGCGCAGATGGTGGCGATTCCGTGCCTGCTGTACAACCAGCCGATCCACGGCATTTCCACCAAGATGCTGGGCGACGTGCTGATCATCGTGGCCGCGGTGCTGACGGTCTGGTCGATGCTGTATTACCTGCAGCGCGCCTGGCCCGCGATCCGCGAGAAAGCGCAGTAAACCACGGCGGCCCGGCTCGCGCCCGGGGCCGTCGGGACAGACCAAGAGCGATGCCGGCGGGGCAAAGACCGCGACCGGCCCGGCCATGCGCCGCATTCGCCACAGGGACAACGCCGGCCAGGCCGGACGTTGCTGGAGACAACCCGCGAGCCGCCCCGGGGCGGCCGCCTTTCGCCGCTGCCCGCGGCCTTGCGCAATGACTACCGCTGCATCCAACCTGGCCTCGGACGCCGCCGTCCGCCGCCGCGACTGGCAGATCATCCTGCTGATCGGCGTGGCCCACGCCTCGTCGCACTTCTTCCAACTGGTCCTGCCGTCGCTGTACGTGTCGCTCGGCAACGAGTTCGGGCTGGATTTCGCCCGTCTCGGCCTGCTGGTGTCGACCTTCTACGTGGTCTCGGGCATCGGCCAGGCCTCGTCCGGCTTCGTGGTGGACCGCATCGGCGCGCGGCCGGTGTTGTGGTTCGGCCTGTCGTGCTTCGTGCTGTCGGGCCTGCTGATCGGCTCGGCCACCGGCTACACCATGCTGATGGCGGCCGCCGTGGTCGGCGGCATCGGCAATTCGGTATTCCACCCGGCCGACTATTCCATCATCAACCACCGCATCACGGCGCCGCGCCTGGGCCACGCTTTTTCCGCCCACGGCCTGACCGGCAACCTGGGCTGGGCCCTCACGCCCGTGTTCATGACCTCGATCACGCTGCTGGCCAACTGGCGCGTGGCGGCCTACAGCGCCGCCGCGCTGGTGGCCTTCGTGCTGCTGCTGACCGTGCTGGGCCGCCACCTGCTGGGCGGCGCGGAGCCGGCCCAGGCGGACGACGCCAAGGCTGGCGCGCGCGCCGCGCCCAAGCCGCAGGAGGGCGTGCTGACGACCCTGGCCACGCTGCTGTCCAAGCCGGCGCTGTGGGGCGCGTTCCTGTTTTTCGCCTGCACCTCGATCGCGCTGTCGTCGGTGCAGAACTACACCATTCCGCTGCTGGGCCAGCTGTACGACCTGTCCAAGGTGGCGGCCAGCTCGGCGCTGTCCGGCTACATGGTGGCGTCGGCGGTGGGCATGGCGGCCGGCGGCTTCCTGGTGTCGGCCAATCCGCGCACCGAACGCACGGTGATGGTGGCGCTGATCCTGGCCGGCCTGACGCTGGTGGTGCTGGCGCTGGGCCTGGTGCCGGCGCTGTTCGCCGCGCCGGTGGTGGCGCTGGCCGGTTTCTGCTCGGGCGTGGCCGCGCCCTCGCGCGACATGCTGATCCGGCGGGTGACGCCGAAGGGCTCGACCGGCTCGGTCTATGGCCTGGTGTATTCCGGCATGGACGTCGGCTCGGCGCTGGGGCCGCTGGCCTTCGGCCTGCTGCTGGACGCCGGCCTGCGCCAGGGCCCGTGGATCGGCGCGGGCGTGGCGTTCACCGCCGCCGCGCTGCTGGCGCAGTGGATCGCGGTGCAGGCGCGCCGGGCGGATCCCGCCGCCGCGGTGCCGGCGCGTTCCTGACGCCGAGCGTCGTCGCATCAAGCAGAACGCCGCCCTCGGGCGGCGTTTTTTCTTGGGCGCGGCGGATCCGCCGTCGCCCGCAAAGGGGCGCTGGTCGCGGCCGGATCAGCCGCGCGCCTCGATATGGGCGGCGATCGCGCGGCCGATGTCCTCGGTGCGGGCCTGGCCGCCCAGGTCGGGCGTGCGCGGGCCGTCCTTCAGGCAGTGCTCGATGGCCGCCAGGATGGCGTCGTGCGCGTCCTGGCTGCCCAGGAACTGCAGCATCAGCGCGCCCGACCAGATCATGGCGATGGGGTTGGCGATGCCCTTGCCGTAGATGTCCGGGGCCGAGCCGTGCACCGGCTCGAACAGCGAGGGGAAGGCGCGTTCCGGGTTCAGGTTGGCCGACGGCGCGATGCCGATGGTGCCGGTGCAGGCCGGGCCCAGGTCCGACAGGATGTCGCCGAACAGATTGGACGCCACCACCACGTCGAAGCGCTGCGGCTGCAGCACGAAGCGCGCGGCCAGGATGTCGATGTGCTGCTTGTCGGTCTTGACGTCCGGATACTGCTGGCCGACGGCGTCGGCGCGCTCGTCCCACCACGGCATGCTGATGGCGATGCCGTTGCTCTTGGTGGCGATGGTGAGCTGCTTGCGCTGGCGGCGGTTGGCCAGCTCGAAGGCGTAGCGCATGACGCGGTCGGTGCCGTGGCGGGTGAAGACCGATTCCTGGATCACGATCTCGCGCTCGGTGCCGGAGAACAGGCGGCCGCCCAGGTTGGTGTATTCGCCCTCGGTGTTCTCGCGCACGATGAAGAAGTCGATGTCGCCCGGGCGCTGGCCGGCCAACGGGCAGGGCACGCCCTCGAACAATCGGACCGGGCGCAGGTTGATGTACTGGTCGAACTCGCGGCGGAATTTCAGCAGCGAGCCCCACAGCGAGACGTGGTCCGGCACCGTGGCGGGCCAGCCGACCGCGCCGAAGAAGATGGCGTCGTAGCCCTGCAACTGTTCCTTCCAGTCCGCCGGCATCATCTCGCCGTGCTGCGCGTAGTACTCGCAGTTGGCCCAGGGGAAGGTGTCGATCTGCAGCGTCAGGCCGAAGCGGCGGGCGGCGGCTTGGACGGCGCGCAGGCCTTCGGGCAGGACTTCATTGCCGATGCCGTCGCCGGCGATGGCTGCGATTTTGTGGACGTGGGACATGGAGAGGGACCTGAAAAGGGAAGGGGAAAGGGCGTCCCGCGCCGCGCCATCGGGCGCGTTGCGGTGGATGGCAGCCATGGTAGGCGTGCCTACAGTCCATCTACAATGACCCGTCGCGTGAAATGAATATGCACGAATCATGAATAATGACCTGCTGCCCGCCGACCTGCGCGTCTTCAACGCGGTGGTGCGCGCCTCCAGCTTTTCCCGGGCCGCCGAAGACCTGGGCATGTCGGCCGCCTACGTCACCAAGCGCATCCGGCTGCTCGAAGCCAGCCTTGGCACGCCGCTGTTCCACCGCACCACGCGCCGCGTGGTGGTGAGCGAGGCGGGCGAGCGCGTCTACCACTGGGCCCAGCGCATCCTCGACGATGTCGATCACCTGGTCGAGGAGGTCGGCGTCACGCGCCGCGAGCCGCGTGGGCTGCTGCGCATCTGCAGCAGTTTCGGCTTCGGGCGGCGGGTGGTGGCGCCCGCGCTGTCGGCGTTCGTGTCGCGCCATCCCGCGGTGCAGGTGCGCTTCGAGGTGTTCGACCGGCTGGTCGACGTGGCGGCCGAGGGCTATGACCTGGACGTGCGGGTCGGCGACGACATCGCGCCGCACGTGATCGCGCGCAAGCTCGCGGCCAATCACCGGTTGCTGTGCGCGGCGCCGTCGTACCTGGCCGAGCGCGGCGCGCCGCGCAAGCTGGACGATCTGGCGGCGCACGATTGCCTGGTGATCAAGGAGCGCGACCATCCCTTCGGCGTCTGGCGCATGCGGCGCGGCGAGCGCGAGCACACCGTCAAGGTGCGCGGGCCGCTATCGGCCAACAATGGCGAGATGGTGGTGCAGTGGGCGGTGGACGGGCGCGGCATCATCCTGCGGTCGGCCTGGGACGTGGGCCCGCTGATCGCCGCCGGCAAGCTGGTGCCGGTGCTGCCGCAGTACCGCCAGGAGGCCAACATCTGGGCGGTGTACCCGGCGCGGCTGAACGCCTCGGCCAAGGTGCGGGTGTGCGTGGATTTCCTGGAGGCGCATCTGCGCCAGCTGGATGCTGGCGTCTGACAATTGAACCCCGCGCCGGACACCGCGCGGCGACAGGCCGGCCTGCCCGGTTTGCGTCAGGTCAAGCCTCCATGGCGGGGCGCGGCAGGGCGCCGGCGCGCTTGACGCATCGCAAGCCGCCTGGCGGCCCGCTCCGCTGTAATGACCTTGAGAACGACAAGGTTATTCAACAGGAGAAAGCCATGAGAAAGAAGCACGCGATGCTCGCGGCGGGTGTCGTCATTGCGCTGTGGGCGGGCCAGGCGTCGGGCGCGCCGCGGCAGGAACCGATCCAGCCGATCGAGGCGGCGGTGATCAAGGACCCGGCCAAGGTGGAGCTGGGCAAGAAGCTGTTCTTCGACCCGCGCCTGTCGCGCTCCGGCGCGATCTCCTGTAATTCCTGCCACAACCTGGGCATGGGCGGCTCCGACAACCTGAAGGCGTCGATCGGCCACAAGTGGCAGCAGGGTTCGATCAATTCGCCGACGGTGCTCAATTCCAGCCTGAACATCGCCCAGTTCTGGGACGGCCGCGCCAAGGACCTGCGCGAGCAGGCCGGCGGCCCGATCGCCAATCCGATGGAAATGGCCTCCACCCATGAACTGGCGGTGCAGGTGCTCAATTCCATTCCGGGCTACCGCGCCGAATTCAAGCAGGTGTTCGGCAAGGACGACATCACCATCGACGAGGTGACCGGCGCGCTGGCCGCCTTCGAGGAAACGCTGGTGACGCCGAACTCGCGCTTTGACCAGTGGCTCAAGGGCGACGACAAGGCGCTGACGGTGAAGGAGCTGGCCGGCTACACGCTGTTCAAGAACAGCGGCTGCGTGGCGTGCCACAACGGCGTGGCGGTGGGCGGCAACTCGTTCCAGAAGATGGGGCTGGTGGCGCCGTACCAGACCGACAACAAGGCCGAGGGCCGCGCCGCCGTCACCGGCAAGGATGCCGACCGCTTCAACTTCAAGGTGCCGACGCTGCGCAACGTGGCGCTGACCTATCCGTACTTCCATGACGGCGAGGCCGCCACGCTGACGCAGGCGGTGGACGTGATGGGCCGGTTGCAGCTGGGCCGCACCTTCACGCCGGACGAGAACGCGCAGATCGTGGCGTTCCTGAAGACGCTGACGGGCGACCAGCCGGCGATCCAGTATCCGCTGCTGCCGCCATCGGCGGACGATACGCCGCGGCCGGCGCCGTTCGTGAAGTAGGGAGGGGGGCGGCGCCGTCGGGGGCGCCGCCTGTGAAGGGCGTCGTTCGCCTCGGGGCGGACGACGCCTGCTTTTTTACTGGCGCACCGTGCGCACGTCGGCCGGCGGCGTCGTCTCGACGTTGCTGCGCCACGGGTTGATGTCCAGCCCGCCGCGCCGCGTGTAGCGCGCATAGACCGTCAGTTGCTCGGGCGCGCAGGCCTGCATGATGTCGGTGAAGATGCGTTCCACGCAGTGCTCGTGGAACTCGGCGTGCTGGCGGAACGAGATCACGTAGCGCAGCAGCGACTCGCGGTCGATCGGCTTGCCGCGGTAGCGGACCTGCACGCTGGCCCAGTCGGGCTGGCCGGTCACCGGGCAGTTGGATTTCAGCAGGCGCGAGCACAGGGTTTCCTCGACCACGTCGCCCGGGCGGTTGCGCAGCAGCTGCGGCGCCGGCTCGTAGGTGTCGATCTCGATGTCGAGCTTGTCTATATAGATACCGTCGAGTTCGCCCATCCGCAGTTCGCCGAAGCGCTGCGGCAGGATGAAGTCCAGCCCCACGGGGGCGCCGGCGGCGGCGCTCAGGTCGCGCTCCAGCCGGCCGCGCAACGCGGCCGAGTTGACCAGCCGGGTCTGGTTGAACGAGTTCAGGTACAGCTTGAACGACTTGGACTCGATGATGTTGGGGCTGTCGGCCGGCACCGAGAACGTGGCCATCGCCACCCGCGGCTTGCCCTTGGCGTCGAGCCAGGACAACTCATAGGCGTTCCACAGGTCGACGCCGGTGAATGGCAGCGGGCCGCTCGCCAGGTTGAGCGCCTCGCGGTTGTGGGCGCGGGCGATGGGGAACAGCAGCGAGGGGTCGTATTGCGAGACGTAGGTCACGCTCTGGCCCAGCGGGCCGTGAGACAGCGTCATGGAAAGGTCGTCGGAAAACGTGGAGATGACCGCATTGTAGGCGGTCACGAACGCTTCATTTTTCGCATCATGAAACGCCGCTCCCGGCATGTGAAAGTTCGTGCTGCGCCGCCGCGCAAGGGCATTTCACGGATGACAATTGCGTTCCGTAATGCGGAATGATCGAAATAACTTGTTGATTTATAGAAATAATATTTTTCCTCTTATATAAGAGGCGCGGCCACATTGCTCCGCAGCACAGGCATAGACTTTCTCCAACGATTCACGCAATGCAACCCCGAAGTTTTCTTGCCTTTTCAGCCATAGACCAAGGAGCATGACCATGAGCAACCGCGAAACCGAAATCCGCAATCTGCAGAAAGACTGGGCCGAGAACAGCCGCTGGCAGGGCATCAAGCGCGACTACAGCGCCGAGGATGTCATCCGCCTGCGCGGCTCGATCGCCGTCGAGCATTCCCTGGCCCGCCGCGGCGCGACCCGCCTGTGGGAGCAACTGCACAGCGAGCCTTTCGTGAATTCGCTGGGCGCCCTGACCGGCAACCAGGCCATGCAGCAGGTCAAGGCCGGCCTCAAGGCCATCTACCTGTCGGGCTGGCAAGTGGCCGGCGACGCCAACCTGGCCGGCGAGATGTACCCCGACCAGTCGCTGTACCCCGCCAACTCGGTGCCGCAGGTCGTGCGCCGCATCAACAATTCGCTGACCCGCTGCGACCAGATCCAGTGGATGGAAGGCAAGAACCCGGGCGACGAGGGCTACATCGATTTCTTCGCCCCCATCGTGGCCGATGCCGAGGCCGGTTTCGGCGGCGTGCTGAACGCCTTCGAGCTGATGAAGGCCATGATCGAGGCCGGCGCCTCGGGCGTGCACTTCGAGGACCAGCTGGCGTCCGTGAAGAAGTGCGGCCACATGGGCGGCAAGGTGCTGGTGCCGACCCGCGAAGCCGTGGCCAAGCTGGTCTCGGCGCGCCTGGCGGCCGACGTGATGGGCACGCCCACCTTGCTGCTGGCCCGCACCGACGCCGATGCCGCCGATCTGGTGACCAGCGACGTCGATGACAACGACCGCCCGTTCATCACCGGCGAACGCACGGTGGAAGGCTTCTTCCGCACCCGCGCCGGCATCGATCAGGCGATCTCGCGCGGCCTGGCCTACGCGCCGTACGCCGACCTGATCTGGTGCGAAACGTCCACGCCCAACCTGGAATACGCCCGCAAGTTCGCCGACGCGATCCATCGCCAGTTCCCGGGCAAGCTGCTGGCGTACAACTGCTCGCCGTCGTTCAACTGGAAGAAGAACCTGGACGACGCCACCATCGCCAAGTTCCAGCGCGAGCTGGGCGCCATGGGCTACAAGTTCCAGTTCATCACGCTGGCCGGCTTCCACGCGCTGAACTACGGCATGTTCGAGCTGGCCCACGGCTACGCCCGCCGCCAGATGAGCGCCTTCGTCGAACTGCAGCAGAAGGAATTCGCCGCCGCCGACCTGGGCTTCACCGCGGTCAAGCATCAGCGCGAAGTGGGCACGGGCTACTTCGACGCCGTCACCCAGACCATCGAGGGCGGCAAGTCCTCGACCACCGCGCTGACCGGCTCGACCGAGGAAGCGCAGTTCGAGCACGGCAAGGAGCAGAAGGCCGCCTGAGCCGGACGGGATTGATTTTGCAGTTGCAGTTGTAGTGCTGTTGTAGGGTGGATTCAGGGTGCCTGCGGGCACCCTCTTTTTTTGCATGGCCGCGCGGGTTGGTTGGCGCGCTAGGATCCGACTCCTGCCGCCTCGCGCGCCTCCTCCTTTATCCATTCGGCAAACGCTCGGACAGGGGGCGGGCTCAACGTGAGCGGCTCGGGGAGCACCAGGCAGAAGGCCTTGGAGACGGTTTTTGCCTGGGGCCACGGCGCGATCAGCCGGCCCGTGGCGATTTCGGCTTCCACGTAGAGGCGCGGCACCAGCGCCACGCCCAGGCCGGCCAATGCCGCTTCGATCAACATGGCATGCAGGTCGTATCGCACGCCCAGCGCCGCGTTGGCCAGGGGGATACCGGTTTCCCGCGCATAGCGCTGCCAGGCGTCTGGATTCTGCCGCCGATGCAGGCGCGGAAGGGCGTCCAGGGCCGGCGGGCCGGCATCACCTTTCACCAGGGCGGGATGGCACACGGGGATCAGCACTTCGTCGAGCAAATGCTGTGTGTGCATTCCTGTCCAGGCCGGGTGCGCGAAATGGATGGCGGCGTCGAACCCGCTGCCGGCCAGGGCAAACGGCTCGAGGCGCTCGGCCAGATGCACGGCGATGTTCGGGTGCAGCCGCTGGAATCGTGGCAGGCGGGGAATCAACCATCGCATGGCGAAGGTGGGCACCGTGGCGATGTCGAGGTTGGCGCTGTCTTGCCGTTGCCCGATCAGGTACTGGCTGTCCCGGTCCAGGCGGTCGAGCAGTTCGCGCACCTGGACGGCGTAGCGGGCGCCGTTGGGCAGCAGCCGGACGCGGTTACCGATCCGCTCGAACAATGGAACGCCGAGAAAGGCTTCCAGGCGGCCGATCTGGCGGCTGATGGCGCCTTCGGTGACGGCCAGTTCGTCTGCGGCGCGGGCGAAGCTGCCATGGCGGGCGGCCGCTTCGAAGGCCATTAGGGAAGTATTGCTGGGGATCCTGCGGCGCATGGGGACTATCCGCCTTGGCTTGACGTTTGATCAATGAAGCATACCGAAAAATCGTTTTATCGCGAGTTTCTCCGGCCATACCATGATGAAACCTCAACCAAGGAGCCGGACACGCCACGTGGCCGGCCGCGACCGAACCCATGATCTACACCGTCGAATGCAGTTTCGCGGACCCCGCCAGCGAAAGGCCGTGGAACGATTTCTATAGCCTGCAAAAGCTGCCCGCGCTCATTTCCGTGAGCGGCTTCCGGACCTCGCAACGCTTCCAGGCGCTGAGCGCCAGTTGCCCGACCTACCTCGCCGTCCATTCGATCGACGGGCTCGAGGTGTTGCTCGGAGAGGAATATCGCCAGAAGGGCGGCGGTAACTTCGCCCGCTGGCAGCCACACATCACGGACTGGCGCCGCAATCTCTATGCCGGCCTGGCGCGAGCCCCCGCCATTGCCGCGGACGAAACCCTGCTGGTCAGTGACGTCGGCGCCGAGCCGCTGGTCGCGTTGGGCCTGACGCCCGCCGCCATGCACGCGGTGGCGTTGGACAACTCTCCGGGGCGCCGGTGGTTGGCGCAGTGCCCGCGTGGCGCGGATGTCCAAGCGCCGTCATTGCCGCCCGGCGTGCACTGCTATGCGCCGATGACGGCGCAACTGACGAATGCGCGCGGGGCCGGCCGCGATGCGTCGAAGTAGCGCCGCCATGCCCAACGTGACATTTTTCTTCGCGGCGCAATGCATGCCGGCCGACCGCGATCTGGCGGAGTTGGCCGAGGCATGCACAGCACTGTGCGTCAACGTGCTCGGCGCGGCGCTGGAGAACGTGCACATCATCAACCTGGCGGTTCACCCGGGGCGCGGACTGCCGGTATTCGCGGAAGTCCAATTCCGGCTCGAACCATTCCGCCCGCCCGCCGTGATGGAGGCCTTCATGGCGGGGCTGGATGAAACCATCCAGCGCACCACGCAACTGACCGCGCGCATCCGCTGCTTCGGCCATGCGGCAGGAGCCATCCATGCGCGCCATTGAGCATCCTGGAGGATCGCCATGCAACCCATGACCTTGCCAAGCCTGCGGATCGGCGAGTTCTCGATCACCGCCATCAGCGACGGATACCTGTCCACCACCCTTGAATCGCTTTCCAACATCGATCCGGAGGATGCCGCCAAGCTGCAGCGCGACGCGGGCGTTTCCGACCCCGGCGCGATCCATATCAATGGCTACCTGGTCCGGGGCAGGGGCCGCACGCTGCTGATCGATGCGGGCGCGGGGGGATTCAAGCAATGGGGCGGCAAGCTTCTGGCCAACCTGGCGTTGGCCGGCGTGCAACCCGGCGACATCGACATGGTGCTGCTGACCCACGCGCATCCCGATCACGTTGGCGGATTGCTGGATGCGGCGGGACGCGAAGTCTTTGCGCAGGCCGAATTGGTCGTGCATGCGCGGGAGGTGGCATTCTGGGAAGACGATGGCCATCTCGCGCGGGCCAGCGAGCGCGCACGCGGCAACTTCCAGTTCGCCCGCAAGGTGTTCGGCGCGTATCGGGCAAGGATGCGCACGTTCACGGGCCGCGAGGTCCTGCCCGGCATCGAAGCGGTGCCCCTGCCAGGGCACACCGCCGGGCATTCCGGCTTTCGCCTCGAGTCCGACGGACGGAGTGTGCTGATCTGGGGGGACATCGTGCACTTTCCGCAGATCCAGATCGCCCGCCCCGACGTATCGATTGCATTCGATCAGGATCCGACCCTGGCCGCCAACACGCGCGCGACGCTGCTGGACAGCGTCAGTGCGGACGGGCTCCTGATCGCCGGCATGCATCTCGGCGAACCTGGCTTTGCCCGTATCGCCCGCCAGGGCGATGGCTACCGCATCGCCTACGAAACCTGAGCAGGACGGCCCCGGTTGTCTCAGGCGGCGCGGCCGTTCGAGGCCAGGTAGGCGCCGGGCGCCTGGCCCAGCACGCGCCGGAACGCGCTGGTGAAGGCGCTGGGGCTGGCGTAGCCCAGGTCGAGCGCGACGCGGGTCACGGGCTGGCCCTGGCTCAGGCGCTCGATCGCGGCCAGCAGGCAGGCCTGCTGGCGCCAGGCGCCGAAGCTGACGCCGGTTTCGGCGCGGAACTGGCGGGTGAAGGTGCGCCGGCTCATGCCGGCCGCGGCCGCCATCGTATCCAGGTCCGCCATGATCGACGGCGCCGCGAACAGCGCGCGGCAGGCGCGCGCCAGGCGCGGGTCGGCGGGCAGCGGCGCGTGCAGCGACAGCGCCGGCATGGCGGCGATTTCGGCCGCCAGCAATGCCATCAGCTTGCCGGCGCGGCCATCGAGGTCGTAGAGCGCGGGCAGGTCGACGGCTTCGTCGAGCAGGTGACGCAGCAGCGGCGAGACGGCGCGGACCTGGCATTGCGCGGGCAGGCGCAAGGCCCGCGCGGCGGCGTCGGTGAGGAAGGTGTTGAGCATGGTCACCGCGCCGCCCATGGTCATCTGGTGATCCATGCCCGCCGGCACCCAGCAGGCGCGTTGCGGCGGCACCAGCCAGTGGCCTGTCGGCGTGGCCACGCTGATGGCGCCGCGCGCGGCGTAGGCGAACTGGCCGCGGCGGTGGGCGTGCGGCGGGAAGGTCAGACCGGCCGGATAGTCGCAGGCCGTCACCACCACGTCGCGCGGAATGTCCTCGTAGGGATCGACCAGGGTATTGCGCATGGCCCGGATTCTACAGCGGATGACCCTATGTCGAAGGCGGGCCGGCCGCGCCGGGCCTAGGATGCCGGCATTGCCAATCGCGTCCGCTGCCCCCGGCGACGCATCGCCAGACCCCCAGGAGCCGACATGGCCAACACTTTCCATCGCGTGGGCCACGGCCCGCATCCCGTCATCGTGCTGCACGGCTGGTTCGGCGACGCGCGCGCCTTCGAACCGATCGAGCCCTGGCTGTCGGGCGCGGACTTCAGCTACGTCTTCATGGACTATCGCGGCTACGGCGGCATGCGCGAGGTGGCCGGCGAGCATTCGATCGACGAGATCGCCGCCGATGCGCTGGCGCTGGCCGACGCCTTGGGATTCGAGCGCTTCAGCCTGGTGGGCCATTCGATGGGCGGCATGGCGATCGAGCGGGTCGCGGCGCTGGCGCCCGAGCGGGTGCGCGCGCTGGCGCCGGTGGCCCCGGTGCCGTGCGGCGGCATCGCCATGGCGACGGCCACGCGCTCGCTGTTCGACGGCGCGGCCGATGACCTGGCCGCGCGCCGCGCCATCATCGACCGCAGCACCGGCGGACGCCTGCCGGCGGCGTGGGTGGCGTGGAAAGCGGCCTATTCCGCCGCGCATTCCTCGGCCATGGCCTTCGCCGCCTATCTGCCCGCCTGGGTCGGGACCGATTTCAGCGACCGCATCGACGGCCGCCATCCGGTGCTGGCCCTGGTGGGCGAGCACGATCCGGTGTTCACGCCGGCGCTGATGGCCGCGACCTATGCGCGGCGCTATCCGCGCACGACGATCGAGGTGCTGGCCAATGCCGGGCACTATCCGATGAATGAAACGCCGCTGGCGCTGGCGGCGGCCATCGAGCGCTTCCTGCGGACAGTCGCCGGGGACTGAGCGCGGCGCACGCGGCGTTGCGCGCAGTCCGCTGCCGTCAACCCGCGGCGCGCATCGCCGCCAGGCATTCCGCCAGCGGCGGCATCGTGCGCGCCAGCGCCTCGACGGCGGTCGCGTCGACCCGGTCCTGCGGCGGGATCTCGGCCAGCACCCGCACATTGCCGAAGCGTTCGATCGCCTCGCGGTTGCCGGCCGACAACGGGCCGCTCATGATCACGCCCAGCACCGGGATGGCGCGGCGCCGCAGCGCTTCCAGGCTGAGCAGCGTGTGGTTGATGGTGCCCAGGCCGCTGCGCGCGGCCAGCACCACCGGCATGCCCAGGCGCGCGATCAGGTCGATCATCATGTGGCTGTCGTCGATCGGCACGTACAGGCCGCCGGCGCCTTCGACGATCAGCGGCGCGCGGGTGACGGGCGGCACGATGGCGGTGGCGTCGATCTCGGCGTCTTCCAGCGGCGCGGCGGCCCACGGCGACAGCGGCGCCTGCAGCACATAGGCCGGCAGGTGCAGGCGCTCGGGCGGCAGCTGCGCCAGGCGGGCGACGGTCTCGGTGTCGCCCGGTTCCTCGGCCACGCCGGTCTGCACCGGCTTCCAGTAATCGGCCTGCCAGGCGCGCGCCAGGATGGCCGAGACCAGGGTCTTGCCGATGCCGGTGTCGGTGCCGGTGACGAATACGCCTTGGGCGGGGGAGTCAGTCATGTTTTTCCAGATTCCGTAGGCCAGGTGGTAGGTCACCGTGGCGCCTTGTTTGTCGAACTGCGCCAGCACCCGCCGCAACGCGGCCGCGCCCAGCGGCGCCGTGCCGGGCGCGGGCGTGGTGGCGCCGATGCCCTTGAGCGCCTTCAGGAAGTGCAGGCCGTCAGGATGATCTTGTATCAGCCGCTCGCTGTGCACGCCACCGGCCAGATCGGCCATGGCCGGACGGATGGCCCCGCTTGGCGGATACGCCGGGGTGGCCGCGGTCGCGCCGGCGGCGTCGTGGGCGGCGCGCCATTCCGCGAACGTGTCCTCGGCCAGCGTCGCCACCGCCAGGTGGCCGCCAGGCGCCAGCAGGCCGGCCAGGCGGCCCAGGCCGCCGTTCAGGTCGGCGAACCACTGCACCGCCAGGCTGGAGCAGATCAGGTCGTAGCCCCCCGGCAGGTCCCGCGGATGCTCGCCGTCCAGCACCTGGTAGCGCGCGGCGCCGGGCAGCGCCGGGCCTTCCTGGGCCCGCGCCAGCATGGCGGGGGAGATGTCGGTGACGGTCCAGTCCGCCGGCCCCAGCCGGGCGGCCAGCGCCTGCGTCAGCAGGCCGGTGCCGCAGCCGATCTCCAGGATGCGCGGACGCGGCGGCAGCGGCAGCCGCCCGATCGCATCGGCCAGCCGCTGGGCGGTGATGCGCTGGGCGGGGGCGTGGTCGTCATAGCGCGCGGCGGCGGCGCCGAAGCGCGCGCCGACCCGGGCATTGCGGCGATCGGCGCTCATGCGGCGGGCGCCACGCGGGCCAGGAAGGCGCGGATCCGCTGCGCGCACCAGTCGGTGTCGGTCAGCGGCAGCAGGTGGCCGCCGGCCTCGCGCCAGTGCAGGTCGGCGGCGGCGCCGAAGCCCGCCGTCGTCATCGGCGCGGGCGCGATCGGATCGGCCGCGCCGGCCAGCGCCAGCAGCGGCATCGGCAGCGTCGCCAACGCGGCGCGCTGGTCGGCGTCGCGCAGGATACGCAGGTCGCGCGTCAGCGCTTCGAGTTGGGGCGCGCCGAAGGCGCCGGCGTCGCCGCAGCGCTGGCGGAAATCGCGCAGCACCGCGTCGGGTTGCGCCGCCAGCCGGTTCAGCATGCGGTCCAGCATGCGCGCCGGCACGCCTTCGGGGAAGTCGTCGGCCGCGCCGAAGCGGGCGAAGCCGTTGATCGCCACCAATCCCAGGCAGGCGGGCGGCGGTTCGC
>NZ_CYTU01000001.1:101293-134728 GCF_001299375.1 Achromobacter sp. 2789STDY5608621
CTATCAGTTGGTCGATATCGGCGTCGCGGTGCGCCGCGCTCAGGGCGATGCGCAGGCGGCTGGTGCCGGCCGGCACGGTGGGCGGGCGGATCGCCACGGCCAGCAGGCCGCGCTGTTCCAGCGCCGCCGCCAGCGCCAGGGCGCGGGCCTCGTCGCCGACGATGGCGGGCACGATCTGGGTCGACGAGTCGCCGGTGTCCACGCCCAGGCCGCGCAGCGCCAGGCGCAGGCGCTCGCCCGAGGCCGCCAGCCGGGCGCGCTCGGCGTCCAGCGTCGGCACCAGATCCAGCGCGGCGTCCATCGCGCCCAGCACGGCGGGCGGCAGGGCGGTGGTGTAGATGAAGCCGGAGCAGGCGTTGACCAGGTAGTCGCAGAGCGCGCGCGAGCCGGCCACGTAGGCGCCGAAGCCGCCCAGCGCCTTGCTGAAGGTGCCCATGGCCAGGTCGACGCCGCCCGGCGCCAGCCCGGCCAGGCCCATGCCGGCCGGTCCCAGCACGCCGGTGGCGTGGGCCTCGTCCAGGTAGACGAAGGCCTGGTAGCGCTCGGCCAGCGCCGCCAGCCGCGCCACGTCGGCGCGGTCGCCGTCCATGCTGAAGACGCTTTCGGTCAGGATGAAGCGCACCGCGGGCGGCGCCGACGGGCCGGCGCGCGCCGCCAGCAGGGATTCCAGGTGGTCGAGGTCGTTGTGGCGGAAGCGGATCTGCCGCACGCCGGCCGCCTGGCAGCCGTGGTGCAGGCTGGCGTGGTTGAGCTTGTCGGCGTAGACCTGCACCTCGCCCTGGCCGGCGGCCGCGCGCAGCAGCGCGGGCAGCACGGCGGCGTTGGCCTGCCAGCCGGAGGCCAGCAGCAGCGCGGCCTCGGTGCCCTTCAGGCGCGCCAGCTTGGCCTCGACCTGCTCGTGCAGGTCGAGATTGCCGCACACCAGCCGCGAGGCCTGCGCGCCGGCGCCGTGGCGGGCGGCCCATTCGCGCGCCCGGTCGATCAGCAGCGGGTGCTTGGACAGGCCCAGGTAGTCGTTGCTGGAGAAGTTCAGCACCGGGGCGCCGTCCAGCGCGATGCGGCCGGCGGGCGCGGCGGCGGCGGTGCGCAGCCGGCGCCGCACGCGGCGCGATTCGGCTTGCGCCAGTTCGGAATGAAAGAGGGGATCCAGCTTGGACATGACGATTTCCTGCGGCGGCCGGCGACGGGGTGCCCCGCCCCGGAGCCGCGGCCGCGAAGCGCGCCGTCAGGCCCCCGGCCGTAGAATGCGAGCCATTGTAGTGGAGGTGAAACATGCATACCCCCGACTGGATGGCCCGGGGCCAGCCGCATATCTGGCAGCCTTACGCCCAGATGAAGACCGCGACGCCGCCGCTGCCCGTGGTGCGCAGCCACGGCAGCCGCCTGGAACTGGCCGACGGCCGCCAGCTGATCGACGGCGTGGCGTCCTGGTGGACCGCCTGCCACGGTTACAACCACCCGCACATCGCCCAGGCGGTGCGGGCGCAGCTGGACGCCATGCCGCACGTGATGTTCGGCGGCCTGACCCACGAGCCGGCGCTGACCCTGGCGCGGCGCCTGGCCGGCCTGCTGGGGCCCGGGCTGGACCGGGTGTTCTATACGGATTCCGGCTCGGTGGCGGTGGAAGTCGCCATGAAGATGGCGGTGCAGTTCTGGCTCAACCAGGGCGAGCGCGGCCGCAGCCGCTTCCTGGCCTTCCGCGGCGGCTACCACGGCGACACCTTCGGCACCATGGCGGTATGCGACCCCGACGAGGGCATGCATAGTCTGTTCCGCGGCATGCTGGCCGAGCACGACATCGTCGACCTGCCGCGCGACGACGCCGCCATGGCGCGGCTCGACGCCTTCCTGGAGACGCGCGGCCCGCAACTGGCCGGCATCCTGGTCGAGCCGCTGGTGCAGGGCGCCGGCGGCATGCTGCTGCATGAGCCCGAGGTGCTGCGGCGGCTGCGCCAGCTGGCCGACCGCCATGGCCTGCTGCTGATCTTCGACGAGATCTTCACCGGCTTCGGCCGCACCGGCACGATGTTCGCGTTCGAGCAGGCCGGCATCCGCCCCGACATCATCACGCTGTCCAAGGCCCTGACCGGCGGCACGCTGCCGCTGGCCGCCACGGTGGCCAGCAGTAGGGTGTTCGACGCCTTCTGGTCGGACGACCCCTCGCACGCCCTGATGCACGGCCCCACCTTCATGGGCAACGCCCTGGCCTGCGCCGCCGCCAATGCGTCGCTCGACCTGTTCGAGAGCGAGCCGCGCCTGGCGCAGGCGCGGGCGCTGTCGTCCGCCCTGGCGGCGGGGCTGGCGCCGTGCCGCGAGCAGGCCTGGGTGCGCGACGTGCGGGTGCTGGGCGCGATCGGCGTGGTCGAACTGGACCGGATCGACGACCGCGAGGCGCTCAAGCGGCGCCTGGTCGAGGCCGGCGTCTGGGTGCGGCCGTTCGGCAACGTGGTGTATTTGACGCCCGCGCTGACCATCGCGCCGGACGAGCTGGATACCCTGATGCGGGCGGTGGTGGCCGTGCTGCGGGCGCAGCGGCCCTGAGCCCGCAGCGCCCGCAGGCGGAGGCGCCGGCCGCCGCCGGACCCGCCGGGCGGTGTCCCGGCAAGGCGCTCCGACCGGCTTGATCCAGGTCAAGGCGACCGCGCGCGGCGCTGGGTAGCATCGGCGCATGCGAGCAAAATCCATCTTCGCCGTCCCCACGACCCTGTCCGACGCCGAGCGCCAGCAGCGCCGGCACGCGCTGGTGCGCCTGTCGCTGGCGTGGCTGGCGATGATGCAGGTGATGATGTTCGCCTGGCCCGGCTACCTGCGTCACGAAGGCATCCCCAGGGACGCCCTGGACACGCTCGACTGGGCCATCGTGCTGATGAACTGGGCCAGCCTGGCCCTGACGGTGCCGGTGGTGCTGTATTCGGCCTGGCCGATCTGGCGCCACGCCGGCGCCAACCTGCGCCAGGGCCGCGCCGGCATGGACGTGCCGGTGGCGCTGGGCATCGTCGCCGCCTTCATTCCCAGCGTGCACGCCACCTACAGCGGCCACGGCGAGGTCTATTTCGATTCGGTCACGATGTTCGTCGCCTTCCTGCTGACCGCGCGCTACCTGGAACTGTGCGCGCGCCAGTCGTTCGGCGGCACTGCCGGCGGCCAGCGCCATGCGCGGGTCGAGGCCCAGCGCCAGCTGCTGGGCGCGGGCGCCGACCGGCTGGCGTCGCGCTTCGTCATGGCGCAGGTGGCGCTGGCGCTGGGCGCGGCGGCGGTCTGGGCCTATATCGACCCGGCCCACAGCATTCCCGTGATGGTGGCGCTGCTGGTCATGAGCTGTCCCTGTGCCATGTCGATGGCGGTGCCCACCGCCATGGCGTCGGCCCATTCGGCGCTGGCGGCGCATCCGTCCATGCCCGACGCGGCGCTGGACGCGCTGCTGGCCCAGGCGCAACGCAAGGCGCGCCAGAACCTGCACGGCTCGCTGGTCTGGCACCTGCTGATGACGCCGCTGGCGCTGGTCGGCTGGGTCACGCCCTGGCTGGCGGCCATCACCATGCTGGTGTCGTCGCTGGCGGTGGCCTACAACTCCTGGCGCCTGTCGCGCCAGGATTGGTCGGGCAGCGCGGCGCCCGGCGGCGCGCTGGAGGCCGCGCCATGACCATCCTGTACCTGCTCCTGCCGCTATCCCTGCTGTTCGTGCTGGCCATCGGCGTGTCGTTGTGGTGGGCCGTGTTCAACGGCCAGTACGACGATACCGACAACGCCGGCACCGCCATCTTGCGCGACGACGACAGCGGCCCGGCCTCGCGCGGCTAGCGTCCCTCCGGCATTCAGGATTCCGCGGGCGGCGGCCATCAGGCAGCCGCCCGATCCGCCGTGGCCGCCGCCGCGCCATGGACGTTGCGCCGGCGCTGCGGGTTCCCCTGCACGGCCAATAGGGTTTGATTCACATCAACCCCGGTTTACCCGCGACCCCCCATCATTGAAACCTGAAGCTAATTGTTTCTTTTGGGGGAAGGGTGATGAACGATTGCGCCGCAATCGCAAGCAAGGCCGATACCTTCAACTATCGGATCGTGAGGCAGTTCGCGCTCATGACGGTGGTCTGGGGCATTGTCGGCATGGCTGTGGGCGTTTTTCTCGCCGCGCAGCTGATTTGGCCTCAGTTGAATTTCGACACCGCCTGGCTGAGCTACGGCCGCCTGCGCCCGCTGCACACCAACGCCGTGATCTTCGCCTTCGGCGGCAGCGCGCTGTTCGCGACCTCGTACTACGTGGTCCAGCGCACCTGTCAGACCCGCCTTTTCTGTGACAAGCTGGCCGCGTTCACGTTCTGGGGCTGGCAGGCGGTCATCGTCGCCGCCGCCATCACGCTGCCGCTGGGCTACACCAGCAGCAAGGAATACGCCGAGCTGGAATGGCCGATCGACATCCTGATCACGCTGGTCTGGGTGGCCTACGCCATCGTGTTCTTCGGCACCATCATCAAGCGCCGGTCCAAGCACATCTACGTGGCCAACTGGTTCTTCGGCTCGTACATCCTCACCATCGCCATCCTGCACATCTTCAACAACATCGAGATGCCGGTGACGCTGTGGAAGTCGTACTCGGCCTACGCCGGGGTGCAGGACGCCATGGTGCAGTGGTGGTACGGCCACAACGCGGTCGGCTTCTTCCTGACCACCAGCTTCCTGGGCATGATGTATTACTTCGTGCCCAAGCAGGCCGGCCGTCCGATCTACTCGTACCGCCTGTCCATCGTCCACTTCTGGGCGCTGGCCTTCACCTACATGTGGGCCGGTCCGCACCACCTGCTGTACACCTCGCTGCCCGACTGGACCCAGTCGCTGGGCATGACGTTCTCGCTGATCCTGCTGGCGCCGTCGTGGGGCGGCATGATCAACGGCATCATGACGCTGCAGGGCGCCTGGTACAAGCTGCGCACCGATCCGATCCTGAAGTTCATGGTGACCGCGCTGTCGTTCTACGGCATGGCGACGTTCGAAGGCTCGATGATGTCGATCCGCACCGTGAACGCGCTGTCGCACTACACCGACTGGACCATCGGCCACGTGCACTCCGGCGCGCTGGGCTGGGTCGCGATGATCTCGTTCGGCTCGCTCTACTACCTGATCCCGCGCCTGTATGGCCGCGAGAAGATGTACAGCGTCAAGGCCATCGAACTGCACTTCTGGATCGCCACCATCGGCGTGGTGCTGTACATCGCCGCGATGTGGATCGCCGGGGTGCAGCAGGGCCTGATGTGGCGCGACACCGCCGCCGACGGCACGCTGGTCTACAGCTTCGTCGAGGAACTCAAGACGCGGGTGCCGTACTACCTGATCCGTCTGCTGGGCGGGGCGCTGTTCCTGTCGGGCGTGCTGGTCATGGCCTGGAACGTGTGGAAGACGGTGCGCGGCGCGCAGGCGGTCAACCCCGCCATCCCGCAGGACGATCCCCACACCACCCGCGCGCCGGCTGTCGCCGCGCCCGCGCCGGCCACCGTTTGACGAGGACATCATGGCCAACAAGCAACAAGGCTTTTTTTCCCACCAGACGCTCGAGAAGAACATCGGCTGGATGATCATCGCCAGCATCCTGGTGGTGTCCTTCGCCGGCCTGGTGCAGATCGTGCCGCTGTTCTTCCAGCACAGCACCACGCAGCCGGTGGCGGGGGTCGAACCCTACAGCCCGCTGCGCCTGATGGGCCGCGACGTCTACATCCGCGAAGGCTGTGTCGGCTGCCACTCGCAGCAGGTGCGCCTGCTGGCCGCCGAAGTGCAGCGCTACGGCTCGTACTCGCTGGCCTCGGAATCGGTGTTCGACCATCCCTTCCTGTGGGGCTCCAAGCGCACCGGTCCCGACCTGGCGCGCGTGGGTGAACGCTATTCCGACGACTGGCACCGCATCCACCTGCGCAACCCGCGCAAGGTGGTGCCCGAGTCCAACATGCCCGCCTATCCGTGGCTGGAAAAGACCGTGATCACCGGCCAGAACGTCGACCAGCGGATGCGCGCGCTGCGCGCCCTGGGCGTGCCCTACACCGACGAGGAGATCGCCGCGGCGCCCAAGGCCATCGAAGGCAAGACCGAAGAGGACGCGCTGGTGGCCTACCTGCAAGGGCTGGGCGTCGGCGTGCGCAAGGCGCAGCAGGCCAAAAAGGCGGAAGAGGCCAAAAAGGCCGAAGAAGCCAGGAAGGCCGCGCAGCAGCCGGCCGCCGCCGCGCAACCCGCGGCCACCGGAGGCTGATCATGGCCCTGCTGAGCGCAATCGTCACCGCCATTTCGATGGCAACCTTTTTCGGCATCGTCTGGTGGGCCTGCTCGCGCGGCCGCCAGCATGCCAACAGCGAATCGGCCATGCTGCCGTTCGCGCTGCCCGATGAATTCGGGCCGGCACAACAAGATGGAGCGGATCGGTCATGAGCGATTTCGTCAATGGCTTCTGGGGGTATTTCATCTCGATCGTCGCGGTCGGCGGCGTGGTCTGGTGTGTGTGGCTGCTGTACACGCAGCGCCGCTGGCTCAGCACCAAGCCGGCCAACGGCCAGGTCGAGGACACCGGCCACGTCTGGGACGGCGACCTCACGGAACTGAACAACCCGGTGCCCGGCTGGTGGACCTGGATGTACCTGCTGGCCTGCGCCTTCGCGCTGGGCTACCTGTTCTTCATGCCCGGCCTGGGTGAGTACAAGGGCCAGCTGGGCTACAGCAGCGCCGACGAAGTGGCGCAGCAGCAGGCCAAGATGGCCGCGGCGGTGCGTCCCATCTACGCGCGCTTCGAAACCATGACGGTGCCGCAGATCGCCGCGGACCCGGGCGCCCGTGAAATCGGCCAGCGCCTGTTCCTGAACACCTGCGCGCAGTGCCATGGCTCCGACGCCAAGGGCGGCCCCAGCTTTCCCAACCTGACCGACAGCGACTGGCTGCACGGCGGCTCGCCCGAGGCCATCATGCAGACCATCACCAACGGCCGCATCGGCATGATGCCGCCCTGGAAATCGGCCATCGACCCCAAGACCGCCGGCGACATCGCGCAGTACGTGCGTTCGCTGTCGGGCCTGACGGCCGACCCGGTGCGGGTGTTCCGCGGCCAGCGCGAGTTCGCCAACTTCTGCGTCGCCTGTCACGGCGTCGACGGCAAGGGCAACCAGGCGCTGGGCGCGCCCAACCTGACGGACGACGTCTGGCTCTACGGCAGCTCGGAGGCCACCATCGTCAAGACGATCCTGGACGGCCGCGACAACCGCATGCCGGCGCACGGCGACATCCTCAGCCCGGAACAGATCAAGATCCTGACCGCCTGGGTCTGGGGCCTGTCCAACAAGCCGGACGCGCAGGCGCAACCGGCCACGGCCGCCGCCTCGGCCAAGTAGGCCTCGCCACATAGGTGGGGGCGCGCCGCGACGGCAGCCCCCATATCACATGGACTTACCGCACGGAGCAGCACATGGATGATGGGTCAACCGCAAGCGTCAGCAGTTCGCCTGGCGGCGACCCGCCACCCTGGCGGCCGCACGTGCGGCCGCCGCGTCCTGGCCAGGAAACGCTGGAGCAGACCCTGGCCGGCGTGCGCAGCAAGATCTATCCGCGTTCGGTCAGCGGCATCTTCGCGCGCTGGCGCATCGCCTTCGTCTTCCTCACCCAGCTGATCTTCTACGGCCTGCCGTGGCTGCAATGGAACGGCCGCCAGGCGGTGCTGTTCGACCTGGGCGCGCGCAAGTTCTACCTGTTCGGCCTGGTGCTGTGGCCGCAGGACGTGGTCTACCTGGCGGTGCTGCTGGTGATCTCGGCGCTGGCGCTGTTCCTGTTCACCGCGGTGGCGGGGCGGCTGTTCTGCGGCTACGCCTGTCCGCAGACGGTCTACACCGAGATCTTCATGTGGATCGAGCGCAAGGTCGAAGGCGACCGCGTCGCCCGCATCCGGCTCGATGAATCGCCCTGGACCTGGCGCAAGGCGCGCCTGAAGGTCACCAAGCACTTCCTGTGGATCGCGCTGGCCTGGTGGACGGGCTCCACCTTCATCGGCTACTTCGCGCCGATCCGCGAGCTGGGCCATGAACTGTTCACGCTGCAGCTGGGGCCGTGGCAATGGTTCTGGATGGTGTTCTACGGCTTCGCCACCTGGGGCAACGCCGGTTTCATGCGCGAGTCGGTGTGCAAGTACATGTGCCCGTACGCCCGCTTCCAGAGCGTGATGGTCGACCCCGACACTTTCGTCGTGACCTACGACAAGCGCCGCGGCGATCCGCGCGGCGGCCGTTCGCGCAAGGTCGACCACAAGGCCGCGGGGCTGGGCGACTGCGTCGATTGCAGCCTGTGCGTGCAGGTGTGCCCGACCGGCATCGACATCCGCGAGGGCCTGCAATACATGTGCATCGGTTGCGGCGCCTGTATCGACGCCTGCGAACAGGTGATGGACAAGATGCAGTATCCGTCCGGACTGATCCGCTACACCTCCGAGCGGGCCATGCTGGACGGGCTGTCGACGCAAAGCGCGCGTTCGCACCTGCTGCGGCCGCGGGTGCTGATCTACGGCTCGCTGATCCTGGTGCTGGCGGTGGCGTTCGTGGCCTCGCTGGCGATGCGCAATCCGCTGCGGGTGGACGTAATCCGCGATCGCGGCGCGCTGGGCCGCGAGGTGGCCGGCGGCATGATCGAGAACGTGTACCGGCTGCAGATCATCAATACGTCGGATTCGCCGCTGCGGCTGCGGCTGTCGGCCGACGGCATGCCCGGGCTGGCGGTGCGCGCCGGACAAAGCGAGTCGGACGTGGTGGAAGTGGAGGCGGCCGCCAACAAGCTGGTGCCGATGGTGATCCGCGCGCCGGCCGGCGCCGAGCCGGGCGCCCACCCGATCACGTTGCGGGCCCGCGCCCACGACCAGGAGAACCGGCCCGTCGAGACCGATGAAGCCGCAAGTTTCTATGTGCCCGATTGATTCCGAATAAAGGATGCCAACGATGAATACTGCCCATGTCGCCGCGCCGATGCCGGTCAAACCCTGGTACCGCGAATTCTGGCCTTGGTTCCTGATGGCGGGCCCGTTCCTGGCGGTGGTCGGCTGTTCGATCACGATCTACCTGGCCTATACCCAGTTCGGCAACCAGCCGATCCAGGAAGGCGTGGTCAAGCGCGGTCTGGTGATCGAGCAGGCGGACACGCTGCCGACGCCGCCGGCCGCGATCGGCGTTCGTTGATGATTTCCGGAGGCGCGCCATGGGGTTGAGGTCGTTGATGTGGATACTGTGGCCGTCGTTCCTGGCGGCGGCCGTGGGCAGCGCGATTGTCTTTGCCCTGATCGATCCGCTGGATGTGGCGGTGTTCGGGTATGTGCCGACGGGGCGGGTGGGGTTTTATACGGTGTCGTTCTTTTTGCTTTGGGGGATGGCGGGGGCGTCGAGTGCGTTGACGGCTTATTTGATGCCTAAGGTGGAGGAAGATCCGGATCTTTAGGCTTGGGTTATCTGGGGCTTTGGTTTGGTGCTGCGGGGGAGGGCTTCGTAGGTCGCCCCTCGCGGCGGGCGAGTCGGTGGCGGGCGCCCACGATTGCGGTCCGGAGCGTTCGCTCCGGACTTGCCTAGGCGGCCCCCCCCTTTGTCATCCTCGTCCTCGCCTGCGGCGACTCCTTCGGATTCCCTCGGGCGCATCGAGGTTGCCCGCCACCGACTCGCCCGCCGCGAGGGGCTGCGAGAGTCTTGGGGCGTCGCGTTGTCAGATCGGCGGGGGCATGGAGAGGTTTGCGGGGCCCGCCCCAGGTCGGCCGCGCGGGCGGCCTTTTGGGGCTTACGCGGTGTCTTGCGTCGGGGGCTGGTGGTATTTGCCCTGGGTGTGGCGCGTCTTTATTCCGTGTCGTGCAGCAGGTCCACGAAGTGTCGGGCGGGCGCGCTTAGCGGGCGGTCCTTGGGGATGATGCTGCCGAAGGCGGTCAGGGTGTGCTGGAGTTGGTAGGGGATGATGGCGAGCAGGCCGTGGCGGGCGTAGCGGCTGGCGACGGAGTCGGGGATGACGCCCAGCATGTCGGACTTCATGGCCAGGTTGGTGGTGGTGAGGATCGAGGCGGACTCGATCAGGCCCTTGGGCAGGGCGGTGTCGTGGGCGCGGAATTCCTGTTCCAGGACGTCGCGCATGGGGCTGCCGTGGGGTTGCAGGATCCAGGGGTAGGCCTGCAGCGCGTCGAAGCTGATGCGCTTGCGGCGGGTCAGGGGGTGGTCGACGGCGGCGATGACGGAGAGGGCCTCGTCGCCGATGGGGCGGAAGACGTAATGGCGCTCGGACAGGGTCAGCATGCGGCCGATGACGACGTCGAGCTTGCCCTCGTTCAGGCGTTCGATCAGCAGGTCGCTGGTGCCGGTGGAGATCTCCACGGCCAGTAGCGGGTAGGTCTGCTTCAGGCGCAGCAGGGCGTCGGTGAGGTGGCCCGGCGAGGCGGCCATGATGCTGCCGATGAAGAGTTTGCCGGCGCTGCCCAGGCGCAATTCTTCCAGTTCGCGCGCCAGCGACGACACCGTGCCGCGCATGCCGCGGAAATACTCCATCACGCATTCCCCGGCGGCGGTCAGCGCCAGGCCGCGGCCGACCCGTTCGAACAGCGGTTGGCCGATGGCCAGTTCCAGCTCGTGCAGCATCTTGCTGGCGGCGGACTGGGTCATGTTGAGCTGGGCGGCGGCGGCGCGCAGGGTGCCGCGTTCCTCGATGGCCAGCAGCAGCACGATCTGCCGCATGCGCAGGCGCGAAAGCAGCGCGGGGACGTTCGGGAGGCGTTCCATGATTGATCGCCTGTAGTGAACGGTTGGTGCAAAAGTTTCATTTTACGGAAACAGCGGTTGTTTCTAAGATGCAGGCATAACAAAGCCCGCTACGGGCCATAAGCCCCCAAGGAGACAACCATGAAGACTCGGCTTTATGCCGCATTGGCGGCGGGCGTGCTGTGCCTGTCCGCCGCCGCATCCGCCCAGGCGCAGAGCGCCGACTGGCCGACCCGGCCGCTGCGCCTGCTGGTGGGCTCGGCCCCCGGCGGCGGCACCGACGCCATGGCGCGCGCCGTGGCCGACAAGCTCGGGCCGATGCTCAAGCAGACCGTGGTGGTGGAGAACAAGCCGGGCGCGTCCAACACGCTGGCGGCGGACCTGGCGGCCAAGTCGGGCGACGGCCATACCATGGTGATGGGCGTGTCCACCGCGCACGCGATCGCGCCGCACCTGCTCAAGCTGGGCTACGACAACGACCGCGACCTGACGCCGGTGGTGTTCGTGGGCGCGGTGCCGAACATCCTGGTGGTCAACAACCAGCTGCCGGCGCAATCGGTGCAGGAACTGATCGCGCTGCTCAAGCGCAAGCCAGGCGAATACAACTTCGCCAGCAGCGGCTCGGGCAGCACCCAGCACATCGCCGCCGAGCTGTTCAAGGACGCCACCGGCGTGCAGATGACGCACATTCCCTATCGCGGCAGCGGTCCGGCGATGGTCGACTTGATGGGCGGCCAGGTGCAGATCGCCTTCGAGACCGCGTCGTCCGTCATCCCGCACATCAAGAGCGGCAAGGTGCGCGCCCTGGCGGTGCTGAGCGCCAGGCGCAACCCGCAGCTGCCCGACGTGCCGACCATGGCCGAGGCCGGCGTCAGCGGCGTCGAGATGAGCGCCTGGTACGGCATCTACATGCCCGGCAACACCCCGGCGGCGGTGCAGCAGCGCGTGCATGACTCGGTCAACGCGGTGCTGGCGATGCCCGAGACCCGGACGCGCCTGCTGGCCATCGGCGCCGACATCAGCCCGATGAGCCAGGCGCAGTTCGCGCAGTTCCACCAGGCCGAGAACCAGCGCTACGCCGCCATCATCAAGAAGAACCATATTTCCGTGGAATGAACGCAGCATGAGCATCGACAGCAACTCCGCCAAGCCCGTCATCGCCCTGACGCTGGGCGACCCCGCCGGCATCGGCCCCGAACTGATCGCGCGCCTGCTGGCGCGGCCCGAGGCGACGCAACTGGCCAACATCGTGCTGGTGGGCGATGAATGGTTGTGGCGCGAAGGCCAGCGGGTGGCCGGCGTGCAGGTGGCCACGCAGCCGGTGGCCAGCTTCGACGCCGCGCGGACGCGGCCGGACACCGGCGCGCCGGCGTGGCTGGCGATGCAGACCGTGCGGCGCGAGGACGTCAACCTGGGCCAGGCGCAGGCGCCCGGCGGCGCCTCGGTGCTGCGGGTGCTGGACGCCTGCATGGACGCGGCGCTGGCCGGCCATATCGACGCCATCTGTTTCGCGCCGCTGAACAAGCACGCGATGAAGCAGGGCGGCCTGCGCCACGACGACGAGCTGCACCACTTCGCGCAGTACCTGGGCGTGACGGGCTACTTCTGCGAGTTCAACACGCTGGGCGAGCTGTGGACCTCGCGCGTGTCCTCGCACATTCCGCTCAAGGACGCCGCCGCCGCGCTCAGCATCGACGGCATCAAGGCCGCCACGCGGCTGATCTACCAATCCCTGCAGGCCAATGGCGTGGCCGCGCCGCGGGTAGCCGTGGCGGCATTCAATCCGCATGGCGGCGACGGCGGCACCTGCGGGCGCGAAGAGGTCGACATCATCGCCCCGGCCGTGCGCCAGCTGAACCAGGAAGGGCTGCCGGCGCAGGGCCCGTTCCCGGCCGACACCATCTTCCTGAAGGCGCAGGCGGGCGAGTTCCAGGCCATCGTCACCATGTACCACGACCAGGGCCAGATCGCGATCAAGCTGCTGGGCTTCTCGCGCGGCGTGACGGTGCAGGGCGGCCTGCCGATCCCGATCACCACGCCGGCCCACGGCACCGCCTACGACATCGCCGGCCAGGGACGCGCCAACGTCGACGCCACCTGGCAGGCCTTCCGCATCGCCTGCCGCATGGGCCTGTCGCACCGCGCCGCGCGCGCGGCGGCCTGAGGCGGCCGCGCTTTCCCGTTCATCGCATCGTTCGACCCCTTTCGCAGGAATCCCCCATGAAGATCAAATCCGTCCGCGCGCGCGTCTTTGAATGGACCGGCAAGACCGTGCCGCCACAAGGCAACTTCTGCTCCAACGCCATGGACCTGCTGTATTCGCCGCAGGAAACCATGAGCACCTTCCGCTTCCATGGCTGGACCGTGGTCGAGGTCGAGACCGACGACGGCATCGTCGGGCTGGGCAACGTGGCGCTGGCGCCGCGGGTGGCCAAGGCCATCATCGACCAGTACCTGGCGCCGCTGGTGATCGGCCAGGACCCGTGGGACTACGAATACCTGTGGCAGCGCATGTACCGCGCCACCCACGCCTGGGGCCGCAAGGGCGTGACCATGGCGGCGATCTCGGGCGTGGACCTGGCGATCTGGGACATCCTGGGCAAGTCGGTCGGCAAGCCGGTCTTCAAGCTGCTGGGCGGGCGCACCAAGGAGAAGATCCCGGTCTATTACTCCAAGCTCTACCGCACCGACCTGAAGGCCATGCAGGAAGAGGCCCAGACCTACCTGGACCAGGGCTTCACCGCCTTCAAGATGCGCTTCGGCTACGGCCCGGCGCACCTGCAGCGCGGCGTGTCGGAGAACCTGAAGTCGGTCGAGGCGGTGCGCGAGGTGATCGGCTACGACACCGACCTGATGCTCGAATGCTACATGGGCTGGAACCTGGAATACGCCAAGCGCATGCTGCCCAAGCTGGAGAAGTTCGAGCCGCGCTGGCTGGAGGAACCGGTCATCGCCGACGACATCGACGGCTATGCGGAGCTGAACCAGCTGACGTCCATCCCCATCTCGGGCGGCGAGCACGAGTTCTCACTGTACGGCTTCAAGCAGCTGCTGGACCGCAAGGCGGTGTCGGTGGTGCAGTACGACACAAACCGCGTCGGCGGCATCACCGCCGCGCACAAGATCAACGCCCTGTGCGAGGCCTACAGCGTGCCGGTGATCCCGCACGCCGGCCAGATGCATAACTACCACCTGACCATGAGCACGCTGGCTTCGCCCATGAGCGAGTACTTCCCGATGTTCGACGTGGAAGTGGGCAACGAACTCTTCTACTACATCTTCGACGGCGAGCCGGTGGCCAGGGAAGGCTTCATCGACCTGGACGACGACAAGCCGGGCCTGGGCCTGAGCCTGAAGACCGAATACCTGAAAGACTTCAACATCATCGAGTGAGCGCCATGACCACGACGACTGTGCCGGCGCCGCGCTATCGCGGCATCTTCCCGGTGGTGCCCACCATCTTCACCGAAGCGGGCGGGCTGGACCTGCCGGGCCAGAAGCGCGCCGTCGATTTCATGATCGACAGCGGCGTGGATGGCCTGTGCATCCTGGCCAATTTCTCCGAGCAGTTCTCGCTGTCGGACGACGAACGCGAGATCCTCACGCGCGCGCTGCTGGAACACGTGGCGGGCCGGGTGCCGGTGATCGTCACCACCACGCACTACGGCACCCAGGTGTGCGCGGCGCGCAGCCGCCGGGCGCAGGAGCAGGGCGCGGCCATGGTGATGATCATGCCGCCGTACCACGGCGCCACCCTTCGCGTTGCCGAGGAACAGGTGGTCGGGTTCTTCCAGCAGGTCTCGGACGCCATCGACATCCCCATCATGATCCAGGACGCGCCGGTCGCCGGCACGCCGCTGCCCGCCGCGCTGCTGGCGCGCATGGCGCGCGAGATCGCGCAGGTGTCGTACTTCAAGATCGAGACCGCGGGCGCGGCCAGCAAGCTGCGCGACCTGATCGCGCTGGGCGGCGCCGCGGTGGAAGGGCCGTGGGACGGCGAAGAGGCCATCACGCTGCTGCCGGACCTGGATGCCGGCGCCACCGGCTCCATGACGGGCGGCGGCTTCGCCGATGGGCTGCGCCCCATCATCGAGGCGCATCGCGCCGGCCGCCGCGACGAGGCCTATGCCCTGTACGAGCGCTGGCTGCCGCTGATCAACTACGAGAACCGCCAGGGCGGCATCCTGACCGCCAAGGCCCTCATGAAGGCCGGTGGCGTGATCGCCTGCGACGCGCCGCGCCATCCGTTCCCGGCCATGCGGCCGGAGGTGCGGCAGGGGTTGCTGGAGGTGGCGCGGCGGCTGGATCCGCTGGTGCTGCGCTGGGCGCGCTAGGGCGCCCAGCCGGGGACGGGCGCGGCTGTTACGGCACCAGCGACAGGCCGATGCGGAACTGCGATTCGTTGCGCTGGTTGTAGCCCAGCAGCGTTTCGCCGTAGCCGTTGAAGTACTGCAGGTGCAGGTAGCCGTTCATGTTCAGCCAGGTGCGCTGCAGCGGCCAGGCGAAGTCGAGCTGGGTGGTGCGGCGGCGCTGGTCGCCCTGGCGGTACATGGCCGAGACCACCGCGCCGTTGTCCTGCGCCCAGCGCAGGTTCCAGTCGACGCGGCCGGCGTAGTCGGCGTAGTCGGAGTTCTCGCTGGCCACGCCGAAATAGGCCTTGACCTTGGGCGCGAAGGTCAGCGTGCTGCCGCCGTCGAAGCGGTAGTTGAACTGCGGCTGGATGTAGGCGTCGTTGACCGAGCGCGAGTCGTCGCCGGCCTTGCCGTTGGAGTTGTGCTCGACGCCGGTGTTCATGCCCAGCCGCCAGCTCTGGTTCTCCGATTGCCACATGTTGTCCGACAGCCAGAACAGGCTCGGGTTGAAGGTGGTGTCGATGAAGGGCATGGAATCGCCCTGCAGGTCCCACAGCGAGGTCTGGGTATAGCCCAGGTAGAAATTCTCTCCCCAGGTCGCCGGGCGGTTGCCGGACGGGCTGAACAGGCGGTACTTGGCGCTGATCTGGAAGCGCGCGGTGGTCTGGCCGCGGGTGCCGATGTCGAAGTACACCGGCTTGTATTCCGAGATCGCGCTGCGGAAATGATCGAAGGCCGATTGCTGGTAGCTCGAGACGGCCACGGTGTCTGGCGCCGGGCCGCCTTCGGGCGACGCGCCGGCCGCGGCCACCGCGGCCGGCGGCACGGGCTGGCCGGTGCGCGGGTCGACCACCGGGCCGGGCGCGGGCGTGCTGGCCAGCGTGCCGCTGTCGCGGCCGGTGGCGTCCAGCGCCATCATGGCCGGCTGGCCCTCGATCGACACGGCCTGCAGGCCGCGCGCGCTGGCGGGCACTTCCGCGCTCCAGGCCATCCGCGCGAAATTGTTGACCGGCACGCTGTAATTGGCCTTGCCGCCCTGCAGCTTGGCCAGGCTGCGCACGATCTGGCCATCCTGGCCGCGCCACTGCAGCACCAGCTCGGGCGGCGCTTCCCAGGTGGCGCGGGCATTGCCTTCGTTGAAATACACGGCCTCGATGGTGACGGTGTCGCCGGGGGCGGCGGACGGCCGGTCCAGCCGGTACGACACGCCGGCGGCCGCGGTGCCGCCCAGGCCCAGGGCCAGGGCGGCGGTGAGGGTGCGCAAGGGAAGGGCGATGCGTCGGGACATGGTCATGGAAGGCCGTTTGAATTGTGACGAAGCAATGTAGCATCGCCCCGGCCTACATTTTGTAAGTCGGGCTTATCGAATGTAGGACTTGCAACATGCGCGGGGGAACGGGGCGCCGCATCGCCCGCCCGCTTATAAGACTTATGCCGGCTAGCAGCCAAATGCTTTGAAGATAGACTTCAACGCATGAATGTCCGGGATCGCCGGATTCAAGCGTGTCTTCGCATTCCGTCGCGTCGTCGCCAGGTTCCTCGGTCCCCAACGATTGGCCATGCGCACCGAATGGCCATCAAGAAAATCACTAGAAAAACGGGCGCTGAACATGGAATCCTCCGTCTGCCATGGCTGCTTGCTCCATCTGGAGGCATACATCAACTGGCTCGACGACATCATCTGGGGCCGCTATTTCATCGTGATCCTGCTGGCTGTCGGCATCTATTACAGCATCAGGTTGAAGTTTCCCCAGGTTTTGATGGCGAAATATGCGCTCTCCGTGATTACCGAAAAAGACCACGGCGCAAAAGGGAACAAGAGCCATATTTCGCCCTATGAGGCCTTGATGATCTCCATGGGGACGCGCGTCGGCATCGGCACGATCGTCGGCATGGCGGTCGCCGTGGTGCAGGGAGGCCCGGGCGTGATCGTCTGGATGTGGCTGGCGGCGTTCCTGAACGGCGCCATTTCCGTGGCGGAAAACACCCTGGGGCAGGTCTACAAGAGCCGCGATGGCGACGGCTTCAAGGGCGGGGCGCCGTACTACCTGGCGAAAGGACTGGGCGCCAGGAAGCTCGCCATTGTCAGCAGCGCGCTGATGATCCTGACAGGCTGGTCGTTTTCCGTGCTGTTCAGCTACACCATCTACACCTCCTTCGAACCCTGGGTGCCGGAGGCGGCCGCCGGCGCGAGCCATCTGAGCCTGTACGTGGGCGCCGGCATCGTCGTGTTCGCGTCGATCATGTTCTTTGGCGGCGGCAGGTACATCGCGAGATTCACCAGCTATGTCACGCCGTTCATGTCCGTGGGTTTCATCCTGATCGCCCTGTACAGCATCGCCATCCACTGGGACAAGGCCGGACGGATACTCGGACAGATACTCGACAGCGCCTTTGACGTCGGCAGCATCTTGGGCGGCTTTGCCGGCAGCGTGCTCGTCATCGGCATCAAGCGGGCGATGTTCGCCAACGAGGCCGGGCTGGGCTCCGTGCCGGGGGCGGCCGCGGCCGCGCATACCAGCCATCCGGTCAAGCAGGGGATCGTCCAGGCATTCTGCGTGTTCGTCGATACGCTGATTGCCTCGCTGAGCGTGCTCTTCGTGCTGTTCAGCGACAGTTACGGCAATGCGCTGACCGATGCGGACGGGCAGAGGCTGACGGCCCTGCCATTGGTGCAATCCGCCATGCGCGAGTCGTTGGGCGTGTTCGGCAACTACTACATGACCTTCCTGATCGTGGTGCTGACCGCCACGGTGCTGGTGGGTTCGTATTACATCGGCCAGATGAACCTCAAGTACATCTCGGATAAGCGCCTGACGGTGAACGCATACCGGATCGTCACGATAGGGGTCCTGTTCATCGGCGCGCAGGCCTCGCTGGACCTGGCATGGAACACGGCCAATGTGGTGATGGGCCTGTGCGCCAGCATCAATATCGTCGCCGTGTTTCTGTTGTTCAAGGTGGTGAAGGTCAGCGTGGATGACTTTCTGAACCAAAAGAGACAGGGCATCAATCCGACCTTCAGCGCCAGGAAACTTGGCATTGAAAACGCGGAATGCTGGGACTGAGAAGATCGATCGTCAGGACAAGGAGAGTCCGTCATGCATTTCAACGACACCACGGCAGTCAGGAAAAGCCTGCCCGCCACGCCGCTCTGGCAGTGGACGGCCACCGAAATCGCGCGGGCCATTCGCCACAAGGCGATCAGTTCGGTCGAGGCGACCCAAAGCGTGCTCGATCGCATCGAGCAGGTCAATCCGCGGCTGAATGCCATCATCAACCTGATGACGGACAAGGCGCTGCTTCAGGCCAGGCAGGCCGACGAGCTGTTGGCGCGCGGAACGCTGTTGTCGCCCCTGCATGGCGTTCCCGTCACGATCAAGGACAACGTCGATGTGAAGGGCGAGAGAAACACCAACGGCGGCGTCTTCAGGAATCGTGTCAGCCAGCACGACAGCACGATCGCGGAAAACTTCAACGCCGCGGGCTGCGTCACGCTCGGCATGACCAATCTGCCGGAATTCGCGCTGCGTTTTTTCTCCGAGAATCCGCTGTTCGGACGCACGCTGAATCCCTGGGACGAGGCATTGACGCCCGGCGGCAGCAGCGGCGGCGCGGCAAGCGCCGTGGCCTCGGGCATGGGTTTCATCGGGCATGGCAACGATATCGGCGGCTCGATTCGTTATCCGGCGTATGCCTGCGGGGTGTACGGGTTGCGCCCGACCTGGGGCACGGTGCCGCAATTCGATCCCGGCAGTCCCGGCGGCCGGGCGTTTGCCAGTGCGTTCTTTTCGGTCGAAGGCCCCCTGGCGCGTTGCGTCAATGACATCCGCCTGGGACTGGAAGTGCTGTCACGCAAGAGCATCCGGGATCAGGCCTGGGTGCCCGCGCCGCTGACCTATGACGAACACAGGATCAAGCGCATCGCGCTGGTGACGGAAATAGAGGGCATGCGGATCGAACCCGTCATCAAGGACAATCTGCGCAAGACCGCGGCCTGGCTGGAGCAGGATGGCTATGTGGTCGAAGAGATAACGCTGCCGGATTTCCTGCTGGCGACGGAAGTCTGGAGCAAGATCGTGGTCGCCGATAAAACCACCATGATGGGCGAGGTCGTTGCCGAATTGGGTTCCCGCGACATCCAGCGGGCATGGCGGGATATGTGCGACGTGTATGGGGGCGCCAAGGACCTGCGCGAATACATCCTCGCCATTGCCAAGCGCGATGAACTGAGGCGGCGCTACAACGAGATCCTGGCGGTGTATCCCGTGATCATGCTGCCGATCTCGGGGCAGGAGCCGTTCCGGTGGGGGGATGACTTGAAAGGCGCTGACCACTTCCGCGATGTGCTGCTCCCGGCGCAGATTCCCCTGCTGTCGCTGGTGGCCTTGAACTATCCCTCCATGAGCGTGCCGACGGGACTGCGTGATGGCCATGTGCCCCAGGGCGTGCAACTGTTCGCCGCCGACTTCCGCGCGGACCTGTGCATGCAGGTGGCCGAGGACATCGAGCATCACGCCAGGATGCCCTTCGCGTTCGGCGATTGACGCCGCGGTGGCCCCATGATGCCCGCACGGCGTTGCCTGCACGGGTCATGGGGCCACGTACCACGCGGCTTATTCGCCGAACTTGATGCCCTGCGCCAGCGGCAGGTTGCGCGAGTAGTTGATGGTGTTGGTGGCGCGGCGCATGTAGTTGCGCCAGGCATCCGAACCCGACTCGCGGCCGCCGCCGGTTTCCTTTTCTCCGCCGAAGGCGCCGCCGATCTCGGCGCCCGAGGTGCCGATGTTGACGTTGGCGATGCCGCAGTCCGAACCCGAGGCCGACAGGAAGGTCTCGGCCTCGCGCAGGTCGTTGGTGAAGATGGCCGACGACAGGCCTTGCGGCACGCCGTTCTGCAGCGCCAGCGCCTGGTTGAAGTCGCTGTAGCGCATCACGTACAGGATCGGCGCGAAGGTCTCGTGGCAGACCACGTCGGTCTGGCCGGGCATCTCGGCGATGGCGGGGCGCACGTACCAGGCGTCTGGGTACTGGTCGGCCAGCACGCGTTCGCCGCCGGTGACCTTGCCGCCCTGTTCGCCGGCGGCCTTGAGCGCGGCCTGCATGGCGTCGAACGAGGCGCGGTCGATCAGCGGGCCGACCAGGTTCTTGCCGTCCAGCGGGTTGCCGATGGGCGCGCTGGCATAGGCCTTGTGCAGGCGTTGCAGCAGGTCGTTGGCCACGCTTTCGTGCACGATCAGGCGGCGCGTGGTGGTGCAGCGCTGGCCGGCGGTGCCGATGGCGCCGAAGACGATGCCGCGCGCGGCCATGTCGAGGTCGGCGGTGGGGCCGACGATGATGGCGTTGTTGCCGCCCAGTTCCAGCAGCACGCGGCCGAAGCGCTGCGCCACGCGCGGGCCGACCTGGCGGCCCATGCGGGTCGAGCCGGTGGCCGACACCAGCGCCACGGCGTGCGAATCCACCAGCGCCTCGCCGATGTCGCGGCCGCCGATCAGCACTTCCGACAGGCCGGCCGGCGCGTCGCCGAAGCGCTGTACCGCCTGCGCGAACAGCGCCTGGCAGGCCAGGGCGGTCAGCGGCGTCTTTTCCGACGGCTTCCAGACCACGGCGTTGCCGCACACCAGCGCCAGCGCGGCATTCCACGACCACACCGCCACCGGGAAGTTGAAGGCGCTGATGACGCCCACCACGCCCAGCGGATGCCAGGTTTCCATCATGCGGTGGCCGGGGCGCTCGGAGGCGATGGTCAGGCCGTACAGCTGGCGCGACAGGCCCACGGCGAAGTCGCAGATGTCGATCATTTCCTGAACCTCGCCTTCGCCCTCGGCCACGATCTTGCCGGCTTCCAGGCTGACCAGGCGGCCCAGCTCGCGCTTGTGCTGGCGCAGCGTTTCGCCGAACAGGCGCAGCAGTTCGCCGCGGCGCGGCGCCGGCACGTCGCGCCAGGCCAGGCTGGCCTGGCGGGCGCGGGTGATGGCCGCATGGGCCTGCGCCACCGTGTGCTCGTGGACCTGGGCCAGCTCGGCGCCGTCGATCGGGCTGCGGGCGACGAGCGTGCCGCCGGTCAGGGTCGCGGGGTTGAGGCCGAGTGCGCGCAGGATGTCTTGGGGCGTGTCCATACCGGTTCCTTGGAGATGCCGGCGAAGGGGCGAGCCTTCGCTTAAGGGTTATGCCTAAGTGGCGATTCTGGAAATAAATTTACTATACGAAACTCCAGCGTGAAATGCGAAACCTTTTTTTGAAGGCGATGCGCGTGTCAGAACCCCTGCTGCTAGTCGAGTCGGTCACCAAGACCTACCAGCGCGAAGGCCAGCCCGATCATCTGGCGCTGGCGGGCATCGACTGCCGCCTGGACCGTGGCGAGGTGCTGGTGGTGGTGGGGCCGTCGGGCTCGGGCAAGAGCACCTTCCTGCGCACCCTCAATGGCCTGGAACGCATCGACAGCGGCACCATCCGGGTCGACGGCGTGTCGCTGACCGACCCGGCCACCGACGTCAACCGCTGGCGCACCGACGTCGGCATGGTGTTCCAGCACTTCAATTTGTTCCAGCATCGCACCGCGCTCGACAACGTGGCCCTGCCGCAGCGCGTGGTGCGCGGCCGCGACCGGGCCCAGGCCGAGCGCTATGCGCTCGAATTGCTGGACCGGGTCGGCATGGCCGACTTCGGCGCGCGCTATCCCAGCCAGTTGTCCGGCGGCCAGCAGCAGCGCGTGGCGATCGCCCGCGCCCTGGCGATGGACCCCAAGCTGATGCTGTTCGACGAAGCCACCTCGGCGCTCGATCCGGAGACCGTCTGCGGCATCCTGGAGCTGATGCACGCCCTGGCGCGCGACGGCATGACCATGGCGGTGGTGACGCACGAGATGGGCTTCGCCCGCGACGTGGGCGACCGCGCGCTGTTCATGGACGCCGGCCGCATCGTCGAGTCCGGCACCCCGGCCGAGGTCTTCGGCCAGCCGAAAGAGGCGCGCACCCGCGCCTTCCTGGAAAAGATTCTGTAGCGGGCCGGCGGCGCCGGGCCCGCGTGGCCGTTCGTATCTACGCATCACGCAGTCTTCGCTTCACGCAGCACGCCGCATCCGCATCACGCAGCAACCGCAGTACGCAGCAAGCAGGGCCGGCCCGGCCTGACCGGGCGCCGCCGGCATCAGGTGTACGCCCGGAACGACACACGTCATTCATCCAGAAGGGGAAGCAAATGCTGAAAATCAAACAATGGCTGGGAGCCGCCGGCGTTGCGCTGGCCGTGGCCGCGATCGCGCAGCCGGCCCGGGCCGACGAGCTGTCGGACATCATCAAGCGCGGCGAACTGCGGGTGGCGGTGCAGACCTCCGGCCCGCTGATGAGCTTCATGGACAAGAGCGGCAAGCGCACCGGCCTGGCGGTCGAGGTGGCCAAGCGCATGGCCGACGACCTGGGCGTCAAGCTGGTGCTGCAGGACTACGAATGGAAGGGCCTGATCCCGGCGCTGCTGTCGGGCAAGGCCGACATGGTGGCCGCCGACATGACGCCGACCCCGGCGCGCGCCGCCCAGGTGCTGTTCTCGACGCCGATGTTCTACGCCGACACCGTCGCCGTGGTGCCCAAGGACTCGCCGTACAAGTCGTACGCGGAACTGGACAAGGACGGCGTGACCGTCGGCGCGCTGGGCGCCAGCACCTATGCCGAGGTCGGCAAGAAGATGCTGCCCAAGGCCACGCTCAAGGAATTCTCCGGCGGCAGCGCGCCGGTCGGCCAGGCGCTGTCCACCGGCCGCCTGGACGCCGGCATCATGTCCCTGTCCACCGCCAACCAGTTCCTGGTCGACTTCGGCAACCTGCGGGTGCTGGACGGCATCATGGTGCGCGAGCCGCTGGCCTTCGCCGTCGGCCCCAACGCCTTCCGCCTGAAGTTCTGGCTCGACAACTGGCAGACGCTCAAGACCGCCGACAACACGCTGCCGGAACAGGTCAAGTACTGGTATTCGACCGACTGGAAGAAAGACCACTGATCGCGCGCGCTTCCCACCACTGACCGACAGGACCTGAATGGACTGGCTGATCGACTACTACAACTGGCGCATCGTCAGCCAGTACACGGGCCAGTTCGCCACCGGGCTGGCCAACACCCTGATCGCGGCCGGCGTCAGCCTGGTGCTGTCGGTGCTGGCCGGCATTCCGCTGGCGCTGGCGCGCATGTCGCCGCGCGCCGCGGTCTGGCGGCCGGTGGCGGGCTACGTGCAGTTCATCCGCTCGACCCCGCTGCTGGTGCAGATCTACCTGGTGTATTACGCGGTGCCGATGCTGGTGCCCGGCGCCAAGGGCTGGAGCGAGATGCTGCTGGGCATCCTGGCCATGACGCTGCACCACGCCGCCTACATGAGCGAGATCATCCGCGTCGGCATTGAGTCGGTGCCGCGCGGCCAGATCGAAGGCGCCAAGGCCTGCGGCATGAACTACCACCAGCGCCTGCGCTACGTGGTGCTGCCGCAGGCCTTCGCCAACACGCTGCCGCCGCTGCTGGGGCAGACCGCCGTGCTGATCAAGGACACTTCGCTGCTGTCGCTGATCACGGTGTTCGAACTGGTGGCCGCGGGCGTGCAGATGAACAGCGATCGCATCGTGCCCACCGAGAGCTTCCTGACCATCGCCGCCGGCTATCTGCTGATCTACGCCGTGATGCTGATGCTGTCGCGCGGCGTGAGCCTGTGGCTGGCCGGTCCCGCCTGGAACGCGAGGTAAGCATGCTGGATTCCTACCTGTCCACCGCCGGCGTCGTGCTGCCGTTCCTGCTCAAGGGCTTCTGGGAGACGCTGAAGATCTCGTTCATGGCGATCATCGCGGGCTCGCTGCTGGGCTTCGTGATCGGCGTCATCCGCAGCTACCGCATCCGCGGCCTGCACCAGCTGCTGGGGCTGTACATCCACGTGCTGCGCGGCACGCCGTTCCTGGTGCAGCTCTACATCTTCTACTTCGTGCTGCCCAGCACCGGCATCGAGCTGCTGCACTGGGAGTCGGGCACGGCCGCGTTCGTGTCGCTGTCGGTCTACACCTCGTGCTACGTGGCCGAGATCGTCAGCGGCGCCATCCGCGCCGTGCCGCGCGGCCAGACCGAGGGCGCCATGACGCTGGGCCTGCGGCCGTTGCAGATCCTGCGGCTGGTGATCCTGCCGCAGGCCATGCGCCTGATCGTGCAGCCCATGAGCGGCGTCTACGTCATGCTGATCAAGAGCACCGCCATCCTGTCGGTGGTCGGCATCACCGAGCTGACGCGGCAGGGCGAGGTCTTCATCATCACCTTCCCGGCGAAATCGCTGTTCATCTACAGCATGATCGCCGCCATCTACTTCCTGTACTGCTACCCGCTGCTGCGCCTGGCCACCTGGCTGGAGAAGCGCCTGACCGGCGGGCTGCAGGGCGCCGGGCTGAACTAGGCCCGCCCACACCGACAAGAGTCCCGCACGGGCCCTGACCCACGACCATGGCTACCGAGTACATCGACACCTATTACAAGCGCACGCTGGGCGATGCGCAGACCTACTACCCGCCGCTGGCGGGCGCGGCCGAGACCGACGTCTGCGTCGTGGGCGGCGGGCTGGCCGGCCTGACCACGGCGCTGGAACTGGCCCGCCGCGGCCACGCCGTGACGCTGCTGGAAGGGCGCCGCATCGCCTGGGGCGCCTCGGGCCGCAACGGCGGCTCGGTGTCGCCCGCGTTCTCGGCCGGCGCCGACGCCATCCGCAAGCACGTCGACGAAGACCACTACCGCCAGCTGTACCGGCTGTCGATGGAGGGCGTCGACATCATCCGCGACAACATCCGCGACCTGCGCATCGCCGACGCCCACAAGGTCGACGGCCGCCTGCGGGTGGTGCGCTACGAGGCCAGCGACGCGCTGCGGCGCTATTGCGAGGACCAGTGGCGCGATTTCGGCCGCGACGTGCGCCTGCTGGGCCGCGCCGAGGTGCGCGAGCGGCTGCTGTCGGACGCCTACTTCCAGGGCATCGAGGACCTGTCGTCGTTCCACTTCCATCCGCTGAACTACGCCCGCGCCCTGGCGCGCGAGTGCGCGCGGCTGGGCGTGCGCATCCACGAGGATTCGCCCGTCACCCAGGCGCGTTTCGAGGGGCCGTCGCGCCAGCTGCGGACCGCCGCCGGCCAGGTCGATGCGCGCACCGTGGTGCTGGCCACCGGCGGCTATACCGGCGACGTGGTGCCGGCGCTGCGTCGGGCGATGCTGCCGATCGCCACCTACATCATGCTGACCGAGCCGCTGGGCGAGCGGGTGCGCGAGGCCATCCGCACCCAGGCCGCCATCGGCGACGACCGCCGCGCCGGCAACTACTACCGGGTGCTCGATGGCGGCCGCATCGGCTGGGGCAGTAGAATCACCACCCGTGTCGATGATCCGCCCGATCTGGCCGAGTTCCTGCGCCGCGAACTGCTCAGCGTCTACCCCCAATTGCAGGGGCTGCGCGTCGAGACCGCGTGGTCCGGGCGCATGGCCTACGCGCGGCATCTGATGCCGCAGATCGGCAAGCTGGCGCCCGACGTCTGGTACTGCACGGCCTTTGGCGGGCACGGCATGAACACCACCGCCATCGGCGGCCGCGTCGTGGCCGAAGGGATTTCCGGCGACAGCCAGCGTTACCGGCTGTTCGAGCCGTTCGGGCTGGCCTGGAACGGCGGGGCGCTAGGCACGGCGGCGGTTCAACTCACATATTGGTCTTACCAGGCGCGCGATTGGTGGCGGGAGCGGCAGTCGCGGGCATGACAGGGTGTACAGATGCAAGGCAACAAACAGAGCGTGTTGGCACAACGGCTGCGAGCCCTGCGCCAGGCGCGCGATTGGACGCTCAAGCAGGCGGCGCAGGCCACCGGCGTGTCCGCGTCCACGCTCTCGAAAATCGAGAACGGCCTGCTCTCGCCCACCTATGACAACCTGATCAAGATCGCCGCGGGCCTGGACCTGGACGTGGCCGAGCTGTTCACCGCCTCGGACGCCCACATGGGCACCGGCCGCCGCAGCCTCAGCCGCCAGGGCGAGGGGCGCCAGTACGAAACCCCGTATTACGACCACCGCCTGCTCTGTACCGCGCTGTCGCACAAGCGCATGATGCCGTTCCACACCCGCGTCAAGGCGCGCTCGTTCGACGAATTCCAGGACTGGAGCCGCCATGGCGGGGAGGAATTCGTCTACGTGCTGGAAGGCGAGGTCGAGCTGTACACCGAGTTCTACGAGCCGGCTCGGCTGAAGGCGGGCGAGAGCTTCTATATCGACAGCCGCATGGGCCACCGGGTGATCAGCCTGAGCAAACAGGACGCGCTGGTGCTGTGGGTGTCCACCCACGCCGACCTGGGCGAGGAGTGAACCGTTCCAGCGACTGATAAACCGGGCGGTGCGGCCCGGCGGCGCCACGGGCCGTCCGCAACAGGGTAAAATGCGCCGCCCGGACTGGTTCCGGACAGTCACACACCGCGCGGCAGTAGCTCAGCTGGATAGAGCACGGGCCTTCTAAGCCCGGGGTCGGGGGTTCGAGCCCCTCCTGCCGCGCCAGGGTCACCCATGGAGTCAACCGTTTGTGCGGTCTCGTGGGTTGCCGACCTGGCAATTACTAGAACAATCAAGCCAGCGTTGGAAAGTTGCCGACGACGCGAAGGACTGGCCTCAGGCCGCGGACGCGGACATTTCGTGTTCGGCGGCCATGGCCAGGAACGCGGAACGCGACATGCGGCGGGCCTCGGCGGCCTGGTCGATGCGATGCACCAGGTTCTCGGGCAGGCTGATGTTCAGCCTGACGGCTTTGGTGTTGACCTTGGACAGATCGATATCCACCATCATCCAGTAGCCGCCCTGGAAGTCTTCGTGGCCCATCCACGCTTCGGGCGTTGAGGGTGCGGGAATGCCCGCGGTGTCGCCGTGGAAATGTGCTTCCACGGCTTCCTGGGCCGCGCGCGGCAGATCCTGCAGATCGTCCGCGGCCGCGAAACAGCCGGGAAAATCCGGGAAGGAGGCCCCGTAGGCGCTGCCTTCATCCTTGTGTACGTGGACCGGGTAGAGCATTCGGATCTCCAAAGGGGCGGCTAACGCAGGCCGGCTTGCTTGAGGATGCTGCGCAGGGTCCGCATCGGCAGGTCTTTCTTGGGGTGTGGCACCGTGACCTTGCCGGGTTTGATCGGATGCTTGAATTGATGATGCGATCCCACGGTGTGCACCAGATGCCAGCCGTCGGCCTTCAATTGCTTGATGAGGTCCGCGCTGTTCATGCTGCATGCCTGCCTACAATACACAAATATACACAACCGTGCCCGCTTTGCCTTGCCCGCGAGGGCGTGCGCATCCCACTTGAGGTTTTTCCATGACTATCGAACACGCCTATATCGTCATCGCGCCGCATGTCAGCGAATTCCCCGAGCCCCTGGTCTTGAAAACGGGCGATCGCGTGTCGGTCGGAGAGGTCTGTGACGGGCCGGAAGGTTGGCCCGACTGGTACCTGTGCTCGGCGCCCGGGCAGGAGGCGGGTTTCGTGCCGGGGCAGATCCTGGCGCGGCACGGGGACGGCACCGCCTCGTTGCGAGAGGACTTCACCAACAAGGAATTGGATGTGGTTCCGGGCGAGATCCTGCATGGCGGGCGTCAACAAAACGGGTGGGTGTGGGCGACGAGATTGTCCGGTGGGGCTGCCGGGTGGGTCCCGCTGGAGAATGTGCGCGTACGCGCGCATGAGGCGTGAATGCCCGCCAGGCATTGGGCTTTTTGCCGCTGTCGCAATGAGATTTCCGGTGTGGTGGCGCGCGCACGGCAACCCATGCTTGCAACGAGGCAGTCTATGACGCCAGCAGCCTTGAGGCGGCGGCCGTGGGCAAAAACTCGGACGCCTGGACGTGGCGTATCCTTCGCAGCATGACGCCTGGTACAAAAATCAAGGAAACGCCGCGAGTTTGTCTGCGATTGCGGCAGCGTTGGGTTCGCCTGCTGCTATCGGCCGCCGCCGCCCTGGCCGCCTGCCTGCCCGTCCACGCCCAACTGATCGAGCAGGGCCGCTTGCCGCGCCCCGACGGTTCGTCGATCGCCTATTACCTGCAGCAGCGCGATCCGGCGCGGGCCGCCGACAGTTTGCTGGTGGTGGCGCAGGGATCCGACTGCAACAGCGTCGCGCACAACCGCGCGATCCGCGAGCAGCTGTGGCGGGCACTGCCGGCGGCCGATGTGTTGACGGTCGACAAGTACGGTATCGACGCGGCCTTGCCCTATCAGCAGGACGACGGCGAGAACCGCGCCGATTGTCCGCGGGCGTACCTGCTGCATGACGACTTCGACCAGCGCGTGCGCGACTACGAGGCCGTGATCGCTTTGCTGCGCCGCCATGGCGCGTACCGGCGTGTGGTGGCGTTGGGCGGCAGCGAGGGCGCGGTGGTGGCCAACCTGCTGGCCGCGCGCGGCGGGTCGGTCGACGCCAGCATCGCCTTCAATGGCGGCGGCCGCTGGTTCCTCGACGACGTGCTGCACACCATCGAGGCCGGCGACACGCCGGCCGAGGCCAAGGCGGCCTCGGCGGCGGGGTTCCGGGAGTTCGCCGCGTTCCTGCGCGAGACGCCGTCGTCGGACCTGGTCGCCAGCAGCCACGGCCACGCATGGTGGCGGCAGGCGCTGGCGCTGGATCAACAGGCGGTGCTCGCGCGCGTGCGCACGCCCTTGCTGATCGTGCAGGGCGGGCGGGACGCCTCGGTGTCGCCGGGGGCGGTCGAACGTATGGTCGAGGATCTGCGGCGCGCGGGGCAGCGCAATATCGCCTATCGCGCCTATCCGCGGCTGGACCATGGCCTGCGCGACGCGGACGGCGTCAGCCGCATGGGCGAGGTGGCCGACGACATGGCCGCGTGGCTGCGCGATCTGCCGGCGCCCTGACGCGGGCTTTCTACAATAGCGGTTCGTTGCCCAAGGACACGCCATGCCTACGCCCGAAGACATCATGCGGCACTACGACTCGGATCCCGACGAGGATCCGTGGGTGCGCGGCAAGCCGGCGCCGGAAGCGGTGGCGCTGGCGCCGTACGACCCGGACTGGCCCGCGCGCTATGCGCGCCTGGCCGCCGACATCGCGGCGGCGCTGGGGCCGGCGGCGCTGCGCATCGACCACGTGGGGTCGACGGCGGTGCCGGGGCTGCCGGCCAAGCCGGTGGTGGACATCGACGTGGCGGTGGCCGACCCGGCCGACGAAGCCGCTTACGTGCCCGCGCTGGAAGCGCTGGGCTATGTGCTGACGATCCGCGAGCCGTCGTGGCACCAGCATCGCTGCCTGCAATTGGCGGCGCCGCGCGTCAACCTGCATGTGTTCGGTCCGGACTGTCCCGAGAACATCCGCCACCGCATGTTCCGCGACTGGCTGCGCGCGCATGACGATGACCGCGATCGCTACGCGGCGGCCAAGCATGCCGCCGCGCAAGGGGTGGACCAGGTGGCCGACTACAACCTGCGCAAGCAGGCGGTGATCCGCGAGATCTACGAACGGATGTTCCGGGCGGCCGGCTTTCTCTAGCGTTCGCTTGCGGATCCGAACGACGGCGCGCTGACGATGCGTCGGGCGCCGATGCGTCGGAAGCCGATGCGCCGGGCGTTTCCGCAGCCGCGCCCGGCCGCGGTTGTCGGGATCAGCCGCCGCTCAGGAACAGCTTGTCGCAGTAGCCGCCGAGCAGGTCGTACGACACGATGGTCTTGTTGGCGTCGGTGGTGAACGACATGTAGCAGGATTCGCCTTCCTGGGTGTAGTAGCCCGTCGGCGCGGTGTTCTGCTGGTAGATCGGGATGGCGCCCTGGCCGCCGCCGGCCGGCAGCACCGTGACCAGCGTGCTGCCCGTCGACGCCGTGCCGGTCTGGACGAAGTTCCGGTGCTGGGTCGAGCCGTAGCGGCTCCAGGTATGCACGTAGCGCGGGTTCTGCGGGGTGCCGATGTTGGGATAGGCGGCCGAGCCGCCCTGGGCATCCTCGGGGCCGAACTGCGCGGTGACCGCGTCGAGGTTCTGGCCGATCATGCTGTTGGCGTAGCGGTTCAGCTGGTTGGCGGGCGGGTGGTAGACGCAACCGCTCACCAGGGCGAAACCCAGGGCGGCGGAACCGATGGACAGGGTGCGGCGGATCATGAGGCGCTTCTCGTGAAGTCCGAAAGCGCGAATTCTATTTCCAGGTCGGCCCAGACAGGAAATCGTCAGCGTAAAAGACGTAACCAGGTATATGCGGCGCGGCTCGAGGACGGGCTCGAACGCGTCACGGGCTCATCCGGGATGCCGCTCGCGGCGGCGCCTATGTCCGCGCCATCGCGTGCGCGTAAGCATCCAGCGTGCGGTGCATCTGGCCGGCCAGGCGGAAGTGCGATTCGGCGTAGCCGCGCGCATGGGCCACGGCGGCGGCGGTGGCGGCGGGGTCGGCGCGGATCTGCATGATGCGGTCGGCGAAGCCGGCGATGTCGCCGGGCTCGGCCAGCCAGCCGGTGTCGCCGGGCCGGACGATCTCGGGCAGGCCGCCGACATTGCTGGCCACCACGGGGCAGCGCACGGCGAACGACTCCGGCACCACCCGCGACCAGGCTTCGGTGGCGGACGGCACCAGCACCACGTCGGAGGCATGGATCAGATCGGCCACGTCGGCGCGGTGGCCGGCGAACACCACGTGCTCGGCAATGCCGAGCTGCGCGGCCAGGATGCGCAGCTCGTTCGCGTACGCCTGGGTGGCGGCGGTGGCCATGCCCACCACCAGCGCGGTGGCCGGCACCGCGTGGCGGCGCAGCCGCAGCACCACGCGCAGCAGGTCGGCCTGGCGTTTCTCGGGGCGCAGCATGCCGATGGTCGAGATCACGTAGTCGTGCGGGCCCAGCGCCAGCTCGCGCCGCACCTGGCGGCGCACGCCCGGCTTGTCGGCGGCGCGGAAGAACTCGTCGCCGGCCCACTCGCCCACCACGCTGATGCGGTCGGCCGGCGCCAGCCGCGCGTCCAGCAGCGCGTCGCGGCCGGCGGCGCTGGTGGCGATCACGTGGTCGCAGCCCAGCTTCCATTCCAGGCGGCGGCGCGCGCTGGTCGGCATGGGCTTGGCGAAATGGCGAGTGCGCACCACGGCGCACAGGTCGCGGCACAGCGCGCCGGTCTTGCCGTCGGCGCGGCTATGGCTGTCGATGACGTCGATGTGCAGGCGCCGCACGGCGCGCCGCAGCCGCAGCACGGTGACCGGCGAATAGGGCGCGTCGAAGTTGATGTCGACGGTGGCGATGCCGCGCTGGCGCGCCGCCAGGTTGATGGCGCTGCCGGCGGGGGCGGCGATGGCCGCGTCATGGCCGTGGCGCGCCAGCCAGCAGGCCTGGTCGAGCGTGCGGAACTCGAGTCCGCCCAGGCTTTTTTCGCCGAGAGTATGCAGGATCCGCATGGTGTGACCTGATGGGTAAGGACGGCTGCGCGTCAGGTGCGGGCCGCGGGCGCGTGCGACAGCACGCGTGCACAGGCGTGCGCGACCTGGTCCGGGGTGATCGAGTTGATGCCGTCGCGCGGATGCCGCGGCACGACGTCGGTGGCGTTGCGACGGCGCCAGAACCATTCCGGATTGGCGCTGTTGAAGATGCCGACGTAGGGCACGCCGGCAGCCTGCGCCACGTGCGACGGGCCGCAGTCGTTGGCCACCACCAGGCGCGCGCGCAGCATGATCGCGCTCAGTTCGGACAGCGGCCGACAGTAGGCCACTTCGATGTCGGCGCGCCGCAGGGCGTCCAGCTCGGCGCGCTCGCGCGCTTCCTGCTGGCCCAGCACGAAGGTGTAGCGGGTGTCGGCGCCCAGCAGCGGCTTGAGCCGGTCGGCCAGCCGCAGGTAGTGCGCCAGGCTCCAGCGCTTGAAGGGACCCGATCCGCCGCCGGGAATGAACACCACGTCCGCGCCGAGCGTGGTGTGTCGGTGCGCGCGGGCCAGTTCGGTGAAGCAGCGGCGCGCCGCCTCCTCGGCGTTCAGCGGACGGTACGACGCCAGCAGGCGCAGGTTGGCCAGGCCGATGTACTCGGCCTCGTCCTTGCGATGGCAATGGGTCCACACCAGGTCGCTGAAGCGGGCATTGCGAAAGCCCAGCCGGATGGCGGGCAGCCGCAGCAGGTTGATGAGGCCGAAGCGTTCGCTGCTGTGGTGCAGGCTGACCGACACCTGGGTCCGCGCGGTCAGGCTGCGGGCGTAATCCAGCAGGCTGCGGGCGCGCACGAATTCATCGACCCACGGCAGGCCGCGGTAGATGTGGCCGACGTCGTCGCGCGCGACGACCTTGACCTGCCGCGCGGGCCACCAGGCCTTGAGCTGGTAGAGCGTCGCGAAGGCGACGATCTGGTCGCCCAGCTGGGGCTGGCTTCTGACGTAGACGACGATGTCCGACACGCTTTGCCTCTCCTCGGTAGCCATGTGTGATGGCTACGCAATCTAAAGGAGCGGGCGGCCAAACCTTCTTCGATACATTTAAGGAATGTGAAAATTTGGCAGGCGCGGCTTCATAAAAATACATATCTGTGCCGCCGGCCGGGGCCGGCGGGGGCGCCGGGCGGATTCAACTGATGTTCTCCCAGCCGCGCATGTCGTAGGCGTCGGCGGGGCGGGCGGGCTGCGGCCGGGTCAGGTGACGCGTCAGCGCCACGGCTTCCTCCAGGGTGGCCACGGCCTCGTGCGGGATGCCGAAGGCGCGCGCCGCCAGCTGCCCCTGCCGCTCGGCCTCGGCGCGGCGGCCGGCGTCGGGCTCGACGCTGATCTGGGCCTTGCAGAGCCGCCCCAGACGCGCCTTGTTGTGTTTGAGCCAGAGCCCGCGCTGCTTGCGGTCTGCGTGCGGTTCGACGGGGTCCAGTTCGACGTAGGCCACGGTGAAGGGCTGGCCGGCCGCCAGCAGGGCTTCCATTTCGGTCTGCCATTGGGCGGCGTAGCCGGGGTGGACCTGGGCCGGGTCGAACAGGCAGAGCGGATAGCGGCGTACGTCGTGGATGCGGAAGGCGTCTGGGTGGATGCTCATGAGGGGCTCCGGGTAAGCGGGGAGGGGGAAACGAGAGGGCTTGCGAGCGGCTGCGCGGCGGGTTGCGCGGTGGTGGAGGGCGGCTGCCAGCCGGCGCCGAGCGCCTTGTACAGACCGATGGCGTGGCGCACCCGCGCCAGCTGGCTCAGCGCCAGGGCGTCGCGCGCCTGGTAGGTGGCGCGCTGGGCGGTCAGGACGCCGAGATAGCCGCTCAGGCCGTTGCGGTACAGCCGCGTGGCGCGGTCGAGCGCGTCCTGGCTGTCGTGGACGGCGGCGGCCAGCGACTGCTGGCGCGCCTGTTCGGCGTTCAGGCCGGCCAGCGCGTCCTCGACATCCTGGAACGCGCGCCGCACGC
>NZ_CYTU01000001.1:134988-156455 GCF_001299375.1 Achromobacter sp. 2789STDY5608621
GCGTTCGGCCGCGCGGATGTCGGGGCGGTTGCGCACCACGTCCGAGGGCAGGCCGGCCGGCAGCGCGGGCGGCGTCGGCAGGGGCCGCCCGCCGGCCAGCAGGCGCACCTTGAGGTCGCCGGGGAAGCCGCCCGCCAGCACGCCGATGGCATGCGCCAGGCGCGCTTCGTCGGCGGCCAGCTCGGGTACGCGGGCCTCGGCCGATTCGCGTTCGGCGCGCGCCTGCGAGGCCTCGGCGCGCGTGCCCAGGCCATGCGTGGCGGCGCGTTGCGCCAGGCGTTCGGCGGCGGTCAGCGTGGCGATGTTGTCGCGGGCGATGGCGCCGCGCGCCTGGGTGGCGCGCAGCGCGGCATAGTCGCCGGCCAGTTCGGCCAGCAGGCTGATGCGCAGGGCATGGCCGTCTTCCTCGATCGCCTGCGCGTCGGCGTCGGCGCGTTCGACGGCGCGGCGGCGGCCGCCGAAGACGTCGATCTCCCAGCTGGCGTCCAGCCCCAGCTGATAGGCGCGCGATTCGCCGACGCCGGGCGGGCGCAGCGCCAGCGACGTGCGCGAGGCGGTGGCGTCGGCGCGGGCGCCGACGTCGGGGCCCAGGTGGCTGGCGACCTGATCGCGTTCGGCGCGGGCCTGCAGCAGCCGCAGGCGGGCGATCGCCAGGTCCTGGTTGTGCGCCAGCGCCTGTTGCAGCAATTCATCGAGCAGCGGATCGTCGAAGGCGCGCCACCATTGCGCCAGCGCGGCCGGATCGACGGGGGCGCCGCCGGCCAGCGGCGTCGACCAGGCTTGCGGGTGGATCGGGGGCTCGGCGTGGTAGTCGGGTCCCACCGCGGCGCAGCCCGCGAGCGTCGCGGACAACGCGGCAATGGCGGCGGCGCGGCGTGGCGCGGCGGTTCGAGCGAGGGCGGAGGGGATACGCATGGCGCCTCCTACATCAGGTTGTGCAGCCAGCCGGCCAGCCGGCCGCGCGCCACGCGCTGCTCGCCCGGCGCGCCGATGTCGACGCTGCACGTCATGCCCGCCGCCAGCTGGACGCCGTCGGGCACCGCGTCGATCTCGATACGCACCGGAATGCGCTGCGCCAGCCGCACCCAGCTGAAGTTGGCCTTGACCGCGGGCAGCCCGTATTCGTCGGGGCCGTCGTTGTCGTCCGCGATGCCGTGTCCGATCGAGGCGACGCGGCCGGTCAGCAGCGGCGCGAAGCCCATCAGCTTGATCTGCGCCGGCGCGCCGGGCCGGATCCGTTCCAGCTTGGTCTCCTCGAAATAGCCGGTGATCCAGAAGCTGTGGGCGTCGAGGATGGCGATGTCGGGCTTGCCCGCCACCGCGTAATCGCCGCGGCGCAGGCGCAGCCGCGTGACGAAGCCGTCCACCGGCGCGCGCAGCACGCTGCGCGCCAGGTCCAGCTCGGCCACCTCCAGCGCGGCGCGGGCGCGTTGCGCCTCGGCCTGGGCGATGGCGACGGCGCGGCCGGCGCGCTGGATGTCCTCGCGCGAGACCAGGTCGTCCAGGCCGTGGCGGCGGCGCGCCTCGTCCTGGCGCTGGCGCAGGGTTTCATCGGCCGCCGCCGCCAGGGCGCGGGCCTGGGCCACCGCCAGCTCGAAGCGGCTGGGATCGATGCGGTAGAGCACGTCGCCGCGCTTGACCGGCTGGTTGTCGTCGACGGCGACGTCGGCGACGGTGCCGGACACTTCGGGCGCGACCCGCACCACGTGCGCGCTGACGCGCCCGTCGCGAGTCCACGGCGCCAGGACGTAGGCGTTCCAGAGCGCGGCGACGAGGGCGCCGGCCAGGGCGAGCGCGGCCAGGGTCAGGACCACGCGAAAGGTTTTCTGCAATGACGGAGACATGGGAATACGGCAATCAAAGGGTCAGGATCAACAGGGACACCAGCGCCAGCGACACGGCGAACTCGAACAGGGCGGGGTGCCAGACCCGCCGCAGCAGTCCGCTGCGCGCCATCACGGCACGCGCCAGCCAGTACAGCGGCACGGCCACGCAGGCATAGAAAAAGAACGGCGGCACGTAGATGCCGGCAATGGCGACTTCACTCAGCACGGGGCGGCTCCAGGAAAGGATGGGCATCGAAATAGGCGGCATGGCCTTGGATCAGCCAGTGGATGTCGGCGAAGGCGGCCATGGCCTTCTGCACGGCCGGGCGTTGCGGGCCGGCCAGGTCCAGCTGCCCCGCCAGCAGGCGGGCGGCGCGGCGCGCATGTTGCGACCGGCGGGACGCGGGGGCGCCGCCGCGCGCGAGGCGATCCAGGCCCGCTTGCGCCAGGCGTTGCGCCTGGGGCGGCAAGGCGTGGTTGGCCAGCAGCCGCTGGATGCGCTGCGTCTCCAGGCCGACGCGCAGCGCCGCCAGGCTTTGCGCCAGCGCATCGGCCAGTTGCGCCGGCCGGCCTTTGAGCAACGCGCCCAGTTGCGCCACGCGGTGCTGCTGGCGCTGTTGCCAGCCGGCGTCGGCGAGCCGTTTGCCGCGCAGCAGCGCCAGCGCGTCGTCGCGGATGACGCGCCGCAGGCGGGCGATGTCGCGGCCCGGGTGGCGCGGCAGGATCACCTGGAAGCACAGCAGCGCGAAGGACGTCGCCAGCACCCAGGCCACCGCGTGGTTGGCGAAGGCCTGCATCGAATACTGCATGGGGTTGTCGGCGGCGGTCAGCGTGTTGAACGCGACCAGGTAGGCCAGGCCGCCGAACGCCGTGCGGGGCGAGCTGGTGGCGAGGATGCCGGGCAACCAGAACACGGCCAGCGCCACGGCCAGCAGCGCGAAGCCGTCCAGGTGCGGCAGCACGCCGAAGGCGCAGACCCAGGCCGCGGGGACGGCATAGAGGCAGCCCCGCAGAAAGGCGCGGGCGCCGGCCGGCGGATCGCCCGCGGTGGCCAGCAGCGAGCAGTAGGGCGCCAGCACCAGCAGCATCATGTCGCCGTCGGTCCAGCCGCTCCAGAGCCAGAAAAGGCCGGCCAGCACGATGGCGGCCATCGAGCGCAGGCCGTTCCGCACGGCGCTGGCGTAGTCACGGTGAAAGCGCACCGGCGCGGCGCCGGCGGGCGGGCGCGGGTGCGCCAGCGCGGCCAGGCCTTCGAGCGCGTCCAGATAGGCGTCGAGCTGTTCGCCCAGGCGGTCGGCGGCGATCAGCAGCGTCGCTTCCTGGCGCGCATCCGCCAGGCGCAGGTCGGACAGCGCATCGATCAGTGACTGGCGCGCCTGACGCAGCAGGCCGGCGGCGCGCGGCAGGTCGCCGGCCGTCAGCGCCTGGCTGGCGTCCTCCCAGGCCTGGCGCAACGGCGCCCGCAGCGCGGCCAGGGCCTGGGCGGCGGGGCCCTCGTCCGTGCGCGCCGGGGTCCCGCCGACCAGGGCGCCGAACAGCGCCGCCATGCCATTGCGCACGGCGGCCGCGCGTTGCGCCAGGTCCTCCGACTCGGCCTTGCCGGCCGCCAGCAGATCGTCCACGCCATATACGTCGGCGATCAGCGCCTGCCGCGCCGCCAGCGCCTCGGCGGGCGCCGCGCCTTGCTGGCGCGCGATCGCGCCGGCCACGCCGGCCGCCAGCCGCTGGTAGTGCGCATGGAGACGAACGCGCAGGGTGCGGGCGCTGAACAGGCTGCTGACCAGCCCCAGGCAGACGACGCCGATCATCACGGTGGCGCCGCGGCCCATGACGTGCTCGAAGGTATGTTCGGGATGGCCCATGGCGCCGTAGGTCGCCAGGCCGATGGTGTAGCCCGCCACCACCGCGCCCGAGGCGCGGAAATGGCGCAGCAGGGTCATGGCCGCGACGCACAGCCCGAGCCAGGCGCCAAAGCCCAGCACGAACAGCAGCGGCTGCTGGCCGGCCACGGCCATCAGCGCCACGGCCGCCAGCATGCCGACCAGCGTGCCGATGACGCGCCACGCGCCCTTGCCGATGACCGCGCCCTGGACCGGGTTGATGACCAGCAGCACGGTGGAGGCGGCCGAGAACGGCGTGTCCAGTTCCAGCAGGTAGGCCACGGCCAGCGCCAGCAGGGCGGCGGCGGTGGAGCGGGCGACGTAGGCGCTGCGCGGCGTGGTCAGATCCAGCCGCGACAGCAGGGCCCGCGCGCGGCCGGGCCACGAGGGAGGAATGTCCGCGACGGCGGACCGGACTTCAGACATGAACGCATCGCTCCTGAATGCTTGCGATGAGCCAGTCTAGGAGCGGGTGCGGGCGCGGAGAAGTCGAGAGTTCGCACGCCAGGCATGCGTCGCGCGCACGGCTGGCGCGCGGGCCGCGTCAGCGCGGCGCGGGGTCGGCGTCGCGCGCGTCTTCGGTCAGCGCGCGGATGGTGCGGCGCAGCCACTGGTGCGCGGGCGCATGCTGGAAGCGCGGATGCCAGGCCTGCATGATCAGCACCGGCTCCAGTTCCAGCGGCATGTCGAACAGGCGGATCTTCATGCCCATCTCGATGGCGGCGCGCGCCAGCTGTTCCGGCAGCGGCAGGATCAGGTCGGAGCCATGCAGCGCCAGCAGCGCCGCGCTGGGCGTGGGCACGGTGAGGGTGACCTGGCGGTCCAGCCCCTGCCTGGCCAAGGCTTCGTCGATCGGGCCGTGCGACTTGCCGCGGCGCGAGACGCTGATGTGGCCCCAGCGCGCCACCCGCCGCGCGCTGATCTCGTCCTTGAACAGCGGATGGTCCGCGCAGGCCACGCCCACCATGCGGGTGGTGAACAGCGGCTGCACGCGGATCTCATGGCCCAGCTGGCGCGCGGCGCTGATGAACAGGTCGACGCGGCCGGCGCGCAGCATCTCGTCGTCGACGTCGTCTTCCTCGGGCATGAAGCGCAAGGTGGCGCGCGGCATGTCGTTCTGCAGCGCGTCGAGCAGGCGGCCGGCGTAGATGCCGGTGAAGATATCGTTGGCGCGCACGTTGAAGCGCGTGTCCAGCCGCTTGAGGTCGACCTGTTCGCCGGGCGCGAGCACGCCGCTGGCCTGCTGGATCGCGTCGTGGATCTGCTCGCGCAGTTGCAGCGCGCGCGGCGTCGGCACCAGCGCGCGGCCGGACTGCACGAAGATCGGATCGCCGGTGGTTTCGCGGATGCGCGCCAGCGTGCGGCTCATGGCCGGGGCGCTCAGGTTCATGCGGCGGGCGGCGCCGACGACGCTGCCTTCTTCCAGCAGGGCTTGCAGCGCGTACAGCAGGTTCAGGTCGGGTCGCATGGGGTCGGCAGAGGGGCCGCCGCTGGCGTGGCCGTCCCCGGGGGCGGGAGGGCGGGCGCGGCGGCCGGCGCGGGCTTTGATCTTATCAGCCCGATGACCCATGGCAAGCCGCCGCCCTCGGTGATGCGGTCGTCGATTGGCATGAACCGCCACGTCCAGTCCCGCGCCACGTCGCAACCGGCGAGCCGTAACGGCACCGGCACGGCCTGGAAAAAAAAGACCGTACAAGATTCCTTATGTATGGACTTGAATTGCGTTTGTCGCCATACTGGTCGGTTGAGATCATCCATACATTGCGACTTATTGGCGCAGTTAATCCCATGCATGACGAAGAAATGTATGCATCCTGGCCGCTGAAATTCGTCCGCGGCGCCGGCCCCCGCTACCGCCAGATCGCCGATTTCATCGAGACCTCGGTGGCCGCCAACCGCATGCAGCCGGGCGATCGCCTGCCGCCGCAGCGGCGCCTGGCGCAGCACCTGGGGGTGGACCTGACGACCGTGACGCGCGCCTACGCCGAGGCCGGCCAGCGCGGGCTGCTCGAGGCGCGCGGACCGCTGGGCACCTTCATCGCGCGGCCGGCCGAACAACCGCTGCTGCAGATGCTGGACCTGGGCATGAACATGCCGCCGCTGCCGCTGGGCTGCGACCTGCAGGACCTGCTGCGGCGCGGCCTGGCCAAGGCCATGGAGCGCCACGATGTCGGGGTGATGATGACCTACCACCAGGCCGGCGGCGGCCCGGCCGAACGCGAGGCCGGCGCGCAGTGGCTGGCGCAGTCGGTCGAGCGGGTCGACCCGGACCGCGTGCTGGTGTGCCCCGGCGCGCAGGCCGCGCTGGCCGCGGTGATGCTGGCCTATAGCCGGCCGGGCGACGGCATCATCGCCGAGCCGCTGGTGTATCCCGGCCTGCTGACGGCGGCGCAGCAGCTGGGGCGCCGCGTGCTGGTGGCCGAGTCCGATGCCGACGGCATGACGCCCGCCGGTCTCGAACGCGCCTGCCGCGACGGCGGCCGGCTGGTCTACCTGAATCCCTCGCTGCAGAACCCCACCGCCCACACCATGAGCGCCGCGCGCCGCCGCGACCTGGTGCGCTCGGCCGTGGCCTGCGGCGTGCGCATCATCGAGGACGATCCCTATTCGCTGTTCCTGGACGGCGCGCCGCCGGCCCTGGCCAGCCTGGCGCCGGCCTCGGTGTTCTACATCGCCACGCTGGCCAAGACCCTGACGCCCGGCCTGCGCACCGCCTTCGTGCTGGGGCCCGACCGGGACAGCCGCCGCAACGTGCTGGCGGCGATGCGGTCTTTCGCGGTGATGGCCGCGCCGCTGATGGGGGTGCTGACCACGCAATGGATCACCAGCGGCGCCGCGCGGCAGATCCTGGATGGCGTGCGCGCCGAGGCTCAGGCGCGCCAGCAGCTGGCGCGGCAACTGTTGCCGGGGCCGTTCCCGGCCGCGGCCGCCGGCATCCACCTGTGGCAACCGCTGCCCGATGGCTGGACCGCCGCCGACCTGGAGCGGGTGGCGCGCGACGAAGGCTTGAGCGTCACGTCGTCGGAAGCCTTCCACCAGGGCCCCGGCGCGCCCAACGCCATCCGCATTTCGCTGGGCAGCATCCCCGAGCGCGAGGCGCTGGCGCAGGCGCTGGCGCGCCTGGCCGGGCTGGTGTCGCGGCAGCCGCGCGGCCTGCGCGACGTGATCGTCTGAGGCCCGGGCCGGGTACGATGGCCCTGATGCCTGCCTGATGCCGACGCCGCATGCTGTTCGAAACCTTCCATTCCCTGCAGGAGACCCTGGTCGACTTCGCCCGGACCCACGCCGACTGGCTGGCGCCGCTGGGGTTCGCGTTCGCCTTCCTGAAGTCGTTGCCGCTGGTGGCGCTGGTGATCCCCGGGACCGCGCTGCTGTTGTCGATCGGCGCCATCCTGGGGCTGGGCGATAGCGGCTTCGTGCCGGTATGGCTGGCGATCGCGGTGGGCGCGGCGCTGGGCGACTGGGTGCAGTACGCCTGCGGCGTGTGGTTTGGGCCCAGCCTGACGCAATCGAAGCCGCTGCGCAAACGTCCCGAACTCCTGCATCGCAGCACGCGGTTCATCCAGAAGTGGGGCGTGCTGAGCATCGTGCTTTGCCGCTTCTTCGGCCCCCTGCGCGCCACCGTGCCGATGATCGCCGGCATCTGCGGCATGCGCGCCGCCGCGTTCCAGGTCGCCAATTGGGCTTCGGCCTTCCTGTGGGCGGCGGCGCTGCTGCTGCCCGGCTGGTGGGGCACGCGCGCGTTTCTATAGCGGTCAGAACTGATGCCGGATGCCGACCGAGGTCTGCAGCGTGTGCGATTCGCGGATGTCCAGGCGGTTGACGTAGGCGTACAGGTTGGTGCGCTTGGACAGGTCGTGCTGGTACCCCAGGGCCCAGCCGGTGATGTCCGAGCCGGTGGCGCGCTGGTACGAGGCCATGACCGTGCCGGCCTTGCCCAGCGGCGCGCTGACGCCGGCGATGTACGAATTGACCCGGTCGTAGCCCGCCGATGGGCCGGTGTTGGCGTTGCGCAGGTTGCCGTAGGTGCCGTGCAGCGTGATCCACTCGAAGTCGTAGGAGCCCGCCACCTGCAGGTTGCCCGCGGTCTTCTTGTTCGGCAGCTGCGAATTCGGATTGAGCCGCTCGTAGGTCAGCGCCGCCGCCACCGGGCCGCCGTTGTAGCGCAGGCCGGTGGTCAGCACGCGGTCGTGGGCGTCGGTGGCGAAGGCCTCGCCGTCGTGGGCCTCGAAGCTGTAGCCCAGGCCCGCCTGCCAGCCGCCCACGCGCGGCGTGGCGTAGAACACGGCGTTGTTGACGCGGCCGCCGGCGCCGAAGTCGCCGTCGTTGTAGCCCAGGCTGGCGTTGTTGGAGGACTGGCCCCAGCCGGTGCCGAACGGCGAGCCGACGCCGGCCCACTCGAAGCCGTAGACCCACTGGCGTCCCAGCCGCACTTCGCCGAAGCCGCCGGCCAGGCCGACGTAGGCCCAGCGGCCGAACATGCGGCCCTGCGCCTGCGTGCCGTTGTTGGCGTTGAAGCCGCTTTCCAGGCGGAACACGGCCTTGTAGCCGTTGCCCAGGTCCTCGGCGCCGCGCAGGCCCCAGCGCGAACCCGACTGGTTGCCGCTTTTCTGCCGCAGGCTGGAGGCGCCGTCCTTGCGTTCATAGGTGGTGCCCAGGTCGACCAGGCCATACAGCGTCACGCTGCTGGTCTCGGCGGCCTGTGCCGGGTTCAGGCAGCTCAGGGCCAGGGCGGCGCCCAGCGTGCTGCGATGGCGAATGATTCTTTTCACGGTGTGATCCCCTCGATTGGTATGGCGTTGGACAAAAGAAGCCCCTGCCGCCGGCGCGCCGGCGGCAAAGGGTGATGCAAGCGGAGGTCTGGGGCGGGCGCTAGCGGGTCATGGCAGCGCACCGTGCGCGGGCAGTGGCGTCAGGTCGCTCGGCGTGGCCACGCACAGCGTGACGCTGGACGGGTGCGCGGCCGACAGGTGCAGCGTGTTCAGCGCGATGCGCTTCTCGCGCGCGTCGGCGGCGGTTTCGCCGCTGTTCGGGTTGACGTCGTACTTCGGGAAGTTGCTGCTGGAGATGTCCAGGCGGATGCGGTGGCCGCGCTGGAACAGGTTGCAGGTGGCGAACGGCTCGATGGTGATCTCGTAGACCTTGCCCGGCGCCAGCGGCCGCGCCTCGTCCCAGGTCTCGTGGAAGCGGCAGCGGAAGATGCCGTCGGTCAGGTTCAGCGCGTAGCCCTGCGGGTAGTCGGCGCTGGGCGGGTAGACGTCGATCAGCTTGGCGGTGAAGTCGGTGTCGGGGCAGTCGGACGAGATGTGCAGCCTGACGGTCACCGGCCCGGCCACCGCCAGGGCCTCTGGCAGCGGCTCGGTCTGGAACACCAGCACGTCGTCGCGCGCGGCCAGCGGCAGGCCGGGCTGGCGCACGCCGAAAAAGCGCGCATCCTCGCGCTGGTCGAAGCCGCCGCCCTCGAACACCGGCTGGCCCGAGGTCAGCGCGCCGCCGATCGTGGGCACCGGATTGCGCGGATCGTACTGGTAGCGCAACTGGCCCGCATCGCCGGCCGGCGCCCGCTGATCCAGGCGGCCGTCGGCGTGCAGGTAGAAGGCGGTGGCGCGGGCCTGCGGCACCGGCCAGGCGTCGGCCTGGATCCAGGCGCCGCCGTGGTCGAAGCGGCCCTGCGCGTCGCGCGCGCCGCTGCCGCCGCCCATCAGGAACAGGCGCGCCGCCGGGTCCGGCGCGGCGCCGGCGGGGGCGTCCTGCAGCCAGCGCTGGAACCACGCCAGCCGGAAGCCCAGCCAGTGCCGCGCCAGGTTGCCGTCGAAGGCGGCGCGCGGGCCGAATTCGGCATCGCCGCTGTGGGTGGTGTTGCGGTCGCCATGCAGCCACGGCCCCATGATGAGCCGCACCGGCGACCGGCGGCCCTGCGTCAGGCCGGCGTAGTTCTCCATGGTGGTGCGCACGTAGGCGTCGTACCAGCTGGACATCAGCGCCACCGGGACGTCGGGAATCGCGTCGTAGTAGCCCTGGGCGTAGATGCCCAGCTGGCGCCAGGATTCGTCGAAGGCGTCGGCGCGCCATTGCTCGAACAGGTAGTCCTCGTACTCGGGCACGCTGGCCAGCGGCGAATGGCCGGGACGCCACGGCATGCGCGTGAACCACTGGCGGATGTCCTCGGCTTCGAGCGCGGCCAGCACCAGCGGGTCCTGCTGCGCGGCCGGGCTCAGCTTGGCCTGCTTGTAGGCCCAGGTGGCCTGCTTCAGCTCGAACGCGCCCGATTGGCGGATGCCGCACTGGTAGCCGTTGGAAAAGCCGCCCGAGTCCAGCACCATGCAGGCCAGGCCCGGCGGATTCAGGCAGGCCAGCGCCATCTGCGTGTGCGCGGCATACGACAGGCCCATGGTGCCGACGCGGCCGTTGCTCCACGGCTGTTGCAGGATCCAGGCGAGCGTGTCGAAGCCGTCCGGGCCTTCCGACAGGTACTTGGTGAAATGCCCTTCCGAGCCGTAGCGGCCGCGGCAGTCCTGGAACACCACCGCGAAGCCGCGCGCGGTGAAGTAGCGCGCCACGTCCGGGCGCGGCACGCCGAGGCGGCCGTCGATCTGTTCCGAGCGCGACACCTCGGCCTTGCCGTAGGGCGTGCGCTCCAGGATCACGGGCAGCGGGGCGTCGTGGCCGGGACGATAGCCGGGCGGCAGGTGCACGTCGGTGGCCAGGCGCACGCCGTCGCGCATGCGCACCATCTGGTCCGCCAGCAGAACGGCGGGAGAAACTTCGGGGGCGGTCATTTTGCTTCCTGTATGTACAGCATTGAGGTGCGTTCGAGCTTGTTGGCGCGCATGACGGTGCCGTCGCGCGCGGCCCAGAAGGCCACCGGGAAATACAGCGGCACGATGCCGACGTCGTTGAAGGCGGTCTCCGCCGCCTGGCGCAGCAGGGCGTCGCGCTGCGCCGGGTCGAACTCCACCGCGGCCCGCGCCAGCAGGCGGTCGACGGCCGGATTGGAATAGCGCGCGCGGTTGAAGGCGCCGGTGCCGGCGGCCTTGTCGTAGGTGGCCAGCACATTGGTCAGGCCATTGGACGAATCGCCGGTGCTGTTGCCGTACGAGAAGATGAAGGCGCTGTACTGCTGCTTGCCGCTGGCGCCGGCATAGATGTTGTAGGGCTGGGTCACCACGCCGTTGATGCGCAGGCCGGCGCGCGCCATCATCTGCGCCAGCGCCTGAGCCAGGTCGCTGTCGCCGGCGAAGCGGTCGTTGGACGAATGCAGCGTCAGGCCGAAGCCGTGCGGATAGCCGGCCTCGGCCAGCAGGGCGCGCGCGCCCTCCAGGTCGTAGGCGGGCGCCGGCAGGTTGGGGCTGTAGCCGCCCAGGCCCTCGGGCACCATCTGGCCGGCCGGCACGCCGGCGCCGCTGAGCAGGCGCTCGGTGATCGGGCCGCGCATGAACATCTTCGAGATCGCCTGGCGCACCCGCACGTCCTTGAGCGGGTTCACCTTCATCGGTTTGCCCTGCGCGTCGGTGACGAACGGGCTGGCGTCGCGCGCCGAGTCCAGCGCCAGGTAGATCAGGCGCGCCGACGGCGAGCGATAGAGCGTATAGCCGGCCTTGCCCGTGAGCGCCTTGGCGTCGGTCGGCGGCACGCTGTCGATCAGGTCGACCGTGCCCGACAGCAGCGCCGAGATGCGCGCCGCGTCGTTGGCGATGTAGCGGATCACCACGCGGTCGAAGTCCGGCCGCGCGCCCCAGTAGGCGTCGTTGCGCGCCAGCTCCAGGCTGTCGCCCGGCTGCCAGCGCACGAACTTGTAGGGGCCGGTGCCGATGGTCGCCACGCCGCTGTTGAAGTCTTCCGAGCGCTTGTCCTGCGCCGCGTGGCGCGACAGGATGTAGACCAGCCCGATTTGCTCCATGAAGTCGGGCGTGGGTTCCTTGGTGCGGATGCGCAGCGTCAGCGGATCGACCACCTCGACCGCGGCGATCGAGCGCACCGCGCCGCTGAACGGCGCCGGGCTGTTCGGCACCTTGGGCGCGCGCGCCAGTGAAAAGACCACGTCGTCGGCGCTGAACGGCGTGCCGTCATGGAAGCGCACGCCGGGCCGCAATTTGATCTCCCAGGTATCGGGCGCCAGCGCCCGCCACGACAGGGCCAGGCCCGGCCGCATCTGCATGTTCTCGTCGGTCGACACCAGCCGCTCGAAGATGTTCTCGGCGGCGGCCTGGTTGTTGCCGGTGCGCGAGAACAGCGGGTCCATCGACGACGGTTCGCTGGAATGGCCGATGGTCAGCAGCGGCCGCGCCAGGGCGGGCGCGGCGCCGGCCAGCAGCGCCAGCAGGGCCAGCGCGGCGACGCCGCGGCGGATCGGAGTGGAAAAGCGGTTCATGCGGCGGGAGTTCCTTGAAGGGGCGCGGCGCCGGCGCCGTCGAGCAGGTGACAGGCGGCCTGATGGCCGTCGGCCGTGACGCGCAGCAAGGGCTGTTCGGTCCTGCAGCGCGCCATGGCCTGCGGGCAGCGTGGATGGAAATGGCAGCCGGCCGGCGGATGCAGTGGCGACGGGATCTCGCCCTTGATGGCGTTGAAGCGCCGCTTGCGGTTCGACAGCCGCGGCACTTCCTGCAGCAGGGCCTGGGTGTAGGGATGGCGCGGCGCGGCGAACACCTCGGCGGTGGGGCCGGATTCGACCACCCGGCCCAGGTACATGATGACGGTGCGGTCGCTGATGCGCCGCACCACGCCCAGGTCGTGGCTGATGAAGAGATAGGTCAGGCCCAGGTCCTGCCGCAGGTCCATGAAGAGGTTCAGGATCTGCGCCTGGATCGACACGTCCAGCGCCGCGATCGACTCGTCGCAGATCAGGAAGCCAGGCTTGACCGCCAAGGCTCGGCCGATGCCCACGCGCTGGCGCTGGCCGCCCGAGAACTGGTGCGGAAAGCGGTTGCGGTAGTCCGGGTCCAGCCCCACGCGCCGCATCACCTGCACCACGTAGTCGTCGTAGTCGCGGCGCGCGATGATGCCGTTGGCCAGCGGCGCCTCACCGATGATGTCGCGCACCCGCTTGCGCGGATTGAGCGAGGACATCGGGTCCTGGAAGATCATCTGCGTGGCCATCCGCTGCGCGTGCGCGGCGCGGCCGCTCAGGGTGGACAGTTCGCCGGCGGGCGTCTGGATGCTGCCCGAGGTGGCCGGCAGGATGCCCGCCAGCACCCGGCCCAGCGTCGACTTGCCGCAGCCGGATTCGCCCACCAGGCCGACCACTTCGCCTTGGTGGATGGTCAGGTCGACGCGGTCGACCGCGTGCACGGTGTGCGAGGCCACCTTGGCGCCCAGCAGGCCGGCCAGGCGTTCGGCGTAGTCGGGCCGCTTCACGAACAGGCGCGACACCTGGTTGGCCTGCATCAGGATCGTCGGGCTCACGAAAGCACTCCAGTCTGGGGATGGAAGCAGCGCAGGCCGCGGCCGCCGGCGGCCTCCAGCGGCGGCTGTTCGGCGCGGCAGCGCTCGGTGGCGTGGCCGCAGCGCGGGTTGAAGGCGCAGCCGGCCGGCAGCGCCAGCGGCGACGGCGCCATGCCGGGGATCTGGTAGAGGCGGTCGCCGGTGTGTTCGTTGCTCGGCACCGAGCCGATCAGGCCGATGGTGTACGGGTGGCGCGGACGGTCGAGGATGTCGTCGGTGCTGCCGGACTCGACCACGCGGCCGGCGTACATCACGCAGACGCGGTCGGCCAGGCCCGCCACCACCGCCAGGTCGTGGCTGACCCACACCATGGCGGTGCCGGTCTCGGCGCACAGCTTCTGCATTTCGGCCAGTATCTGCGCCTGGATGGTGACGTCCAGCGCCGTGGTCGGTTCGTCGGCGATGATCAGGTCGGGCTTGTGCAGCATGGCGATGGCGATCGCCACGCGCTGGCGCATGCCGCCCGACAGCTGGTGCGGATAAGCCTTCAAGCGCTCGGCCGGCGACGGGATGCCGACCGCGGCCAGCGTGTCGCGGGCCCGGTCCCAGGCCGCCTTGCGGCTGCAGCGCTCGTGGCTCAGCACCGTCTCGACCATCTGGGTCTCGATGCGGAACACCGGGTTCAGCGTCATCATCGGGTCCTGGAACACCATGGCGATGCGGTTGCCGCGCAGCTGGCGCAGTTCCTCGCGCGACAGCGTCGCCAGGTCGGTGCCCTTGAACAGGATCTGGCCGCCGTCGATGCGCCCGGGCGGATCGATCAGGCCCAGGATGGAAAAGCCGGTGATGGACTTGCCCGAGCCGGACTCGCCGACCAGGCCGAGGATCTCGCCGGGATGGACGTCGAAGCTGACGTCGTCCACCGCCCGCACCAGGCCGGCGCGGGTGTGGAACCAGGTGCGCAGGTTGCGCACGGAAAGGGTGGGGGATGCCGAATGCATGGCGCTTCCTATTTCTGCAGGCGCGGATTGAGCGCCTCGCGGACGCGGTCGCCCACGATGTTCATGGTGAAGACCACGGTCAGCAGCAGCACGCCGGGGAACACGCTGATCCAGTACAGGCCGGCCAGCATCTGCTGGTAGCCGTTGGCGATCAAGAGGCCCAGCGACGGCTCGGTGACCGGCAGGCCGATGCCCAGGAAGCTGAGCGTGGCCTCGGCGGCGATGGCGTTGGCGGTCTGGATCATGGCGATGACGATGACCGGCGGGATGCAGTTCGGCAGCAGCTGGCTGAACAGCGCGCGTCGGTGGCTCAGGCCCAGGCACAGCGCCGCCTCCATGTATTCCTTGCGGCGCTCGACCACCGCGGTGGCGCGCACCGCGCGGGCGAAATAGGCCCATTGCACCACCACCAGCGCCAGGATCACCTTGTCCACGCCCTGGCCCAGGATGGCCAGCATCATCAGCGCCACCAGGATGGTGGGAAAGCCCAGCATCAGGTCCACCAGGCGCATGATCAGCGCGTCGATGCGGCCGCCGAAGTACGCCGCCGTCAGGCCCAGCACCGTGCCCACGGCCATGGCGAACAGGCCGCTCAGCACGCCCACCGAGAGGCTGGTGCGCAGGCCATACATCATGGCCGACAGCATGTCGCGGCCCTGGGCGTCGGTGCCGGCCCAGTAGATGTCGCCATAGATGCCCTGGCTGCCCGGCGGCATGCGGCCGTCCAGGATGGTGATGGCGGCCAGGTCATACGGGTTCTGCGGCGCGATCCACGGCGCCAGCAGCGCGGCCAGCACCAGCAGCAGGAAGATGATCGCGGCGAGGGTCGCGGGGCGGCTGTCGAGCACGCCGTGCAGCGCCTGGCCCAGGGTGGTGTCGCGGCTGGGCAGCCATTTGTTGGGAAGCAATGTCATTCGGAGGCTCCCACGCGGACACGGGGATCCAGCACGGAATAGATGATGTCCACCAGCAGGTTGAGCACGATGAACATGGTGACCACGATCAGCAGGTAGGCGACCACCACCGGGCGGTCCAGCTTCATGATGCTGTCGATGATGAGCTTGCCCACGCCGGGCCAGGCGAAGATGGTCTCGGTGACGGTGGCGAAGGCGATCAGCGAGCCGAACTCCATGCCGACCACGGTGACGATCGGGATCATGATGTTCTTGAGCACGTGCATATAGATCACGCGCGATTCGCGCAGGCCCTTGGCGCGGGCGAACTTCACGTAGTCCAGCGGCATCGTCTCGCGCACGCCGCTGCGGGTCAGGCGCACGATCAGCGCGATCTTGAACAGCGCCAGGTTCAGCGCCGGCAGGATCAGGTGGCGGATGCCGTCCCACGACGCCAGGCTGGTGGAGATGCCGAAGATCTCGCCGGTGGGGCCGCGGCCGGTGGACGGCAGCCAGCCCAGCGTCACCGAGAAGATCAGCACCAGCATGATGCCCTGCCAGAAGTTGGGCAGGCTGAATCCCAGGATCGAGCCGGTCATGATGCCGCGGTCCAGCGCCGAATCCGGCTTCAGGCCGGCCACCAGGCCCAGCGGCAGGCCGATGGCCAGCGCCAGCAGCAGCGCCACGCAGGCCAGCTCCAGCGTGGCCGGCAGGCGTTGCAGGATCAGCTGGATGGCGGGCTGGTTGAAGACGAACGAGTTGCCCAGGTCGCCGTGCAGCGCGTTGCCGACGAACTTCAGGTATTGCTGGTACAGCGGCAGGTCCAGGCCCAGCGACTGCACCGCCTGCGCGATCTCGGCCTGGGTGGCGTCGGCCGGCACCAGGATCTCGATCGGGTCGCCGATGGCGTAGACGCCGGCGAACACGATCAGCGAGGTCAGCGCCAGGATCACCAGGCTCTGGCACAGCCGGCGGATAATGAACGCGGTCATGGCGCCTCGCGGCGACAGGAAGCGGGAAACGGAACGGCGCGCATCGGGGGGCTCCTTGCCGGACAATATCGGCGATATCGCGTATTGATTGCGGATTCATGAATGGCGAGAATCCGGATGGGCGGAATGTTCGATCCATCGCGCCCGGCTGGCAACCGTATGCGAAGGCGGCATATGGCTATGTGAATGACGAGAAATTTGGTGTTAACCCTAGGCCCCGCGCGTCGATTCGCCGCGCGGGGCCGGCATTGCGGACCTTGCGGGACAGGATGAACTTCAAGCAGCTAGAGGCGTTTCTCGCCTTCATGACCACCGGCTCGACCATCGAGGCCGCGCAGCGGCTGGGCTCGTCGCAGCCGGCCGTCAGCCGCCTCCTGAGCCAGTTCGAGGCCGACCTGGGCGTGCCGCTGTTCGTGCGCCGCAAGGGCCGCCTGCACCCCACGGCCGAGGCCGAATCGCTGCTGCCGGACGTGCAGAACATGATCTCGGATGCCGAGTCCCTGCATCGTCACGTCAACCAGCTGCGGCTGGGCGGGCAGCGGCGCACGCTGATCCGCGTGCAGCTGCCGAGCACGGTGGCGCAATCGGTCATGCCGGCGGTGGCCGAGGCCTTCCTGGCGGATCATCCCGACGTCGCGCTCGAAGTGCTGGTGGGCACCTACGAAGCCAGCGAGGTCGCGGTGCTGGGCCGCGAGGCCGACCTGGCGCTGGTGCGCTCGCCGCCGATGAATTCGGGCCTGTCGATGCTGCTGCGATTGGCCACCGAGGCGGTCTGCGTCATGCCGCCGGGGCATCCGCTGCAGGCGCTCGACGCGATCGGCCCGGCCGACCTCATCGGCGTCGACCTGGTGCTGCTGGGCCGGCAGCGCTCGCTGCGCCAGCAGATCGACCAGGCCTTCCGCCAGGGCCGCATGATGCCGCAGATCAAGGCCGAGGTGCACTCGGTGGAAATGGCCTGCCGGCTGGCGGCGCAAGGCATCGGCGTGTCGATCGTCAACGGCCTGTTCGCCGGCCTGTGCCAGGACATGGGCATCGTCCGGCGTCCGTTCCGGCCGGTCATCGACTACTGCGTGGGCATGGCCGCGCTGGCGGGCCAACCGCCGCATCCGCTGGTGCCCGAACTGATCCAGCGCATCCTCGACGCCATGACCGAGCGCGCCGGACCCGGCGCGTTCACGCAGCTGGCGCCGGAGTCTGGCGCGGCGCCTACGGCATCAGCTTGAGCAGCGCGGCGATCAGCACCCAGCGGCGCGTCACGTAGGCGCGCTTCTTGCGCAGGCGGATGGCGGCGGCGATCTGCCGCGCGGCCTTCTCCGGCGACGCCACCCAGAACAGGCCCTGGCCCTGCGCCATGGCGGTGGCGACGAAGCCCGGGCGCACGTCGGTGACCGCGATCGGCAGCTGCAGGCGCCGCACCTTCCGCCGCAGCCCGTCCAGGTAGTTCGACACGAACGCCTTGGAGGCGTTGTAGGCCGGCGCCGCGCCGCTGCCGCGCAGCGCCGCGACCGACGAGATGCCCACCAGGTGGCCCTTGCGGTGCAGGATGAAATGCCGCAGCGCGACGTTGGCCATGGCGGCGAAGCCCTGCACGTTGACGGCGATGGTGTCGGCCTCCTTGTCCCACTCCAGGTCGGTATTGAGGAAGCCGACGCCGGCGCTGATGACGAACAGGTCCAGGCCTTCCATTTGGGCGATCAGGTCGCGCACCGCCTGCGCCGCGCCGGGGTCGCGGGCGATGTCCAGCGCCAGCGTGTGGGCCGGGCGCGGCAATTCGGCCCGCAGGCTGTCGAGCAGTTCGGCGCGGCGCCCCACCAGGCCCAGCACGTAGCCCTCGGCCGAGAGCCGTTTGGCCAGTTCGCGGCCGATGCCGGAGGTGGCGCCGATGATGATCGCTCGTTTCATGCGGGGGAAGATTCCATGGGAAGGGGCGCGCCCGGATACAGTACGACGCAAAACCCGCGGATCGCGGACACAGGCAGGATACAGCGCCTTGGTGCAATCCAGGTTCCCCATTTTTTGACACCAGGAGCCATCATGTCCCATACGCTGGAAACCGTGCTGTACACCGCCCACACCCACACCACCGGCGGCCGCGACGGCGCCGGCCGCACCGATGACGGCGCGCTGCTGCTGCCGCTCAGCCCGCCGGGGTCGAGCCGGCCCGGCACCAATCCCGAGCAGCTTTTCGGCATCGGTTATTCGGCCTGCTTCATCGGCGCGATGCAGCTGGCCGGCGCCAAGCTCGGCATCGCCGTGCCGCGCGACGTGGCGGTCGACGCCGAGGTGTCGCTGGGCAAGACCGACGGCGGCGCGCGCTACGCGCTGGCGGTCAAGCTGAACATCGCCTTGCCGGGCCTGGCGGCCGAACAGCAACGCCAGCTGGTCGACACCGCGCACCAGACCTGCCCGTACTCGGGCGCGATCCGCGGCAACATCGATGTGGAACTGGCGATTCTCTGACCTTGTTCGCATCAGAAAAAAAGCCCCGCGATGGCGACATCGCGGGGCTTTTTTCCGTGCCGGATAAACGCGTTTCATGGACAGACGCGTTTCATGGACAGACGCGCGTGCCGGACAACCGCGTCGCGCCGTGAGCCGGCGTCGGCTCAGGCGTTCGGCCGCAGCAGCACTTGTGCCTCCAGGCCGCCGCCCGCGCGGTTGCGCAGGCGCAGCTCGCCATCGATGACGTCGGCCAGCTGGCGCGCGATCGCCAGGCCCAGGCCGGTGCCGCCGCTGTCGCGGTTGCGCGAGCCTTCGAGCCGGTAGAACGGCTGCAGCACGGCCTGCAATTCGTGTTCGGGAATGCCGGGGCCGCGGTCCAGCACGCGAATCGACACGCCGCGGCCATCGTCGGCCGCGCCGACCTCGACCTCGGCCGCGCCGCCGAATTTCAGCGCGTTGTCGATCAGGTTGCCGAGGATCCGGCGCAGCGCGCGCGGGCGCGTCTGCCAGGGGCCGGGGCTGCGGCCCTGCAGCGTCACGGGTTTACCGATGTCGGCGTAGTCGCACACCAGGCTGTCCAGGAACGCGTCCAGGTCGATGCGCGCCGGCGGCTCGGTGGCCGCGCCGGCGCTGCGCGCATAGGCCAGGCCGTCGCGCACCAGCTGCTCCACTTCCTGCAGATCATGCGCCAGCTTGTCGCGGTCGGCGGATTCGTCCATGAATTCCGAGCGCAGCTTCATGCGCGTGATCGGCGTCTGCAGGTCGTGCGAAATCGCGCCCAGAATCTGCATGCGTTCGGCCAGGTGCGCGGCGATGCGGTCCTGCATGGCGTTGAAGGCGGCCGAGGCCTGCGCCACTTCGGCCGGCCCGTCCTCGGCCAGGCGCGGGCTGCGGCGGTCGGGGCTCATCGCGTCGGCGGCGCCGGCCAGCTGCGTCAGCGGCCGGATCGCCAGCCGCACCGCCAGCCACGCGCACAGGATCAGCAGCGCCAGTTGCGCCAGCAGCACCGCCGGCAGCCACATCGCCAGCGGCATCACGGCCATGTGGATGTCCAGCGTCACCGCCTGGCCGTCGGCCAGCGTGGCGCGCGCCTGGATGTGCTTGGGGTCGTCGCCGACGGTGCCGAAGGCCAGGGGATAGGCGTTGTTCAGGGCCGCCTGGATCGAGTCGCGCACCGCTTCGGCGGCGGGCGTCTGCAACGGCCGGTCGAAGTCGCCGGGGCCGAGCTGGTACTGGCGGTTGCTGGCGCTCAGCCGCGGCAGCCAGGCGGCGCGTTCGTCGGCGGGCAGGCGGTTCAGGACCGCCAGCGCCACCACCACGTCGCGCTCCAGGTTGTCGAGCATGACGCTCTTGGCGGACTGGTAGCGCTCGTAGAACTGCAGCCCGAACGACAGCCCGTGGGCCAGCACCAGACCTACCAGGAAGATCAGGAACAGCCGGCTCGCCAGGGTGCGCGGCCAGCGGCGCAGCGCCGGGACCAGGGCGGGCATCTAGGGGGCCTCGGACACGTCGACCTGCGCGGCGAACACATAGCCTTCGCTGCGCACCGTCTTGATGTACATCGGCTCGCGCGCATCCTCGCGCAGCCGCTGGCGCAGGCGGCTCACCAGCAGGTCGATCGAGCGGCCGAAGAAATCGGCGTCGCGGCCCTGCGTCAGGTTCAGCAGCTGGTCGCGGTTCAGCACGCGCTGCGGGTGGTCCAGGAACACGCGCAGCAGCCGGTACTCGGCGCCGCTGAGCGACACGAGGGTGCCTTCGGCGTCGACCAGGTGGCGCGCGGTGGTGTCCAGCGTCCAGTCGCCGAAACGCACGGCGCGGCCCGGTTCGGTGACCTGGAAATTGGGCGGCAGCATGCGGGTGCGGCGCAGGATCGCCTTGATGCGCGCCAGCAGCTCGCGCGCCACGAACGGCTTGACCAGGTAGTCGTCGGCGCCCATCTCCAGCCCCAGCACGCGGTCCATGTCCTCGTCGCGCGCGGTCAGCAGCAGGATCGGGGTGCGCCGGTGCTTGCCCGCCCGCAGCTCGCGGCACAGCACCAGGCCGTCGTCGCCGGGCATCATGATGTCCAGCACGATCAGGTCGACGGTCAGCGTTTCGAGCAGCGTGCGCATCTGCCGGCCGTCGGCGGCCAGGGTGACGTTCAGGCCGTTCTTCTTGAGGAAGTTGCCGGCCAGTTCGCGGATCTCTCGGTCGTCATCGACGATCAGGATGTGGTCTGGATTGTCCATGGCGCATTCTACTCAGCGGGCTGCGCGCGGCGGCGCGCCTGGCTGTTGACGATCAGCTGGCAGGGGCCGGGCTGGACGGCCTCGGCGCCCAGGCCGCTGGCCAGCAGCGCCAGCACGGCCAGCAGGCGCCGCCAGGAACGGCGGGGGCGGGGAAGGGGAACGGTGTTCATGCGCGGGCTCCGGCAACGGGTGTCCGGCAGGTTATAGCGCCGCTCGCGCCGCCAAGTGTGTCGTAGTGTATGCGGGGCCGGACACGATACAAAAGCCGGGCAAAAACCCGCTTTCCGGGCACAGGACGGATACGCGGCGCGCGTCCAATGCGGTCATCGAGACACAAACGGACCGCCGCGCCATGACCACCCTGATCGACACCCCCCTCGCCCTGGCCGCCGGCATGCTGACGGTGGCCTCGCCCTGCGTGCTGCCGCTGCTGCCGATCCTGCTGGGCAGCGCGGTCGAGCGCGGCGGCCGCCTGCGGCCGCTGTGCATCGTGCTCGGCTTCGTCGCGGCCTTTTCCGGGCTGGGCATCGCGCTCAGCCTGTTGTCGGGCGCGGTCGAATCGGCCCACGAGACGGTGCGCGCGGTGTCGGTGGCGGCGCTGGCGCTGTTCGGCCTGGCGCGCATCTGGCCGCAACCCTACGACTGGCTGGCGGCGCGCCTGAGCGGTCCGCTGCAAGGCGTGATCGGCCTGGGCGCCAGGGGCGGTTCGGGCAATGCCGGCGGCTTCCTGCTGGGCATGTCGCTGGGCGCCGTCTGGACCCCCTGCGCCGGCCCGGTGCTGGCGTCGATCCTGATCCTGGCCGCGCGCGCCGACAACCTGACGC
>NZ_CYTU01000001.1:156733-189650 GCF_001299375.1 Achromobacter sp. 2789STDY5608621
CACCATGCTGTCCATCCGCCTGCCGGCCCGCCGGGCCCTCGTTTCCGCCAAACTGGCCCTGGCCGGCCTGCTGCTCGGCGCCGCCGCGCACGCCGCCGCGCCCGCGCCGACCCCCGCGCCGGAGTTCACCGGCATCCAGACCTGGCTCAACAGCGAGCCGCTGACCCTGGCCGGCCTGCGCGGCAAGGTGGTGCTGGTCGATTTCTGGACCTACACCTGCATCAATTGCATCAACACCCTGCCGTACGTGAAACAGTGGAACCAGAAGTACAAGGACCAGGGCTTGGTCGTGGTCGGCGTGCACACGCCGGAATTCCCGTTCGAGCGCACCACCAGGAACGTGGCCGACGCCATCAAGCGTTTCGGCATCGAATATCCGGTGGCGCAGGACAACCAGTACAAGACCTGGGACGCCTACCGCAACCAGTATTGGCCCGCGTTCTACCTGATCGACAAGGGCGGCAACATCGTCTATCGCCATTTCGGCGAGGGGCGCTATGCCGAGACCGAGGCCGAGATCCAGCGCCTGCTGGCCCAGCCCCAGTCTTGAGCCTTTCGCGCGGGGCCGCCGGGACGGCGTGCGAGGGCGCGCGGGAGCGGCGTGTGACGCCGCCGCGGGGATTCAGCCGCCGGCCAGCGCCAGCATCAGCAACGCGCCCAGCAGCGCCGGCGGCATCACCCACGCGCCCAGCTTGAGAAAGCGCAGCGCGCCGACGTGCTGGCCCTCGCGCCGCACGGCGATCAGCCAGAGCAGCGTCGCCAGCGAGCCGGTGATCGACAGGTTGGGCCCCAGGTCCACGCCGATCAGCAGCGCGCCGGCGGTCTGCGCCGGCAGGTCGGCGATCTGGCCGACCGAGCCGGCGATCAGGCCGGCCGGCAGGTTGTTGATGACATTGCTGGCCAGCGCCGCCACGATGCCCGCGCCCCACAGCGCGCCGCCGGCCGAGTCGCCTGCCAGCCGCAGCAGCGCCCGCGCCAGCGCGTCGATCGCGCCGCTGAGCGCCAGGCCTTCCACCAGCACGAACAGGCCGGCCACCATCGGCAGCACGCCCCAGGCCACGTGCCGCAGCACCGGCAGGGGGCTGAGCCGCTGCTTCAGGTGGATGACGCCGGCGGTGGCCAGGCCGGCGATGAAGGTCGGAAGGCCCAGGTCGGCGTGCAGCGCCGACGCCAGCATCAGCACGGCCGCCGTCAGCAGGATGCCGATGCCGGTCAGGCGCGCGCCCGCGGCCAGCGGCTGCGGCACGATGTCGGCCCGCAGCGGCTGGCGCAGCGCCTCGCGCTGGCTGAAGCGCAGGGCCAGGTAGGTCAGGCCGATGGCCGCCAGCGACGGCAGCGTGAAGCGCTGCAGCCAGTCCAGCAGCGGCGGCATCTGGCTGCCGTAGACCACCAGGTTGGCGGGGTTGGAGATCGGCAGCACGAAGCTGGCGGCGTTGGCGATGAAGGCGCAGATGAACAGATACGGCAGCGGCCGCGCCCCGGCGGCCTTGGCCGCCGCGTACACCGCCGGCGTCAGCACCACGGCGGTGGCGTCGTTCGACAGGAACACGGTCACCAGGATGCCCACCAGGAACACCAGGTCGAACAGCCGCCGCGCCGAGCCGCGCGCGTGGCGCGCCGCCACCATCGCCAGCCAGTCGAACAGGCCCTGCTGGCGCGCCAGTTCGGCCAGCACCATCATGCCGATCAGGAACAGGTACACGTCCAGCCCCTTGCCGACCGCGCCCAGCGCCGCCTGCCACGGGATCAGCCCGGTCGCCGTCAGCAATAGCGCGGCGCCGCCGGCCCAGACGTATTCGGGCAGCTTCCAGGGGCGCAGCAGGATGCCGAGGATGGCCAGGGCGGAAATGCCCCAGAGGGCGAGGGAAGCGGCAGGAAAGGGCATGGGCAGCGATGACGGGAATCCGGTGCGGGAAGCATTATCGCCGGTTCGGCGTCCCGTCGGCCCGTCAGGGCGGGCCGACGCTTCCGGGTTCCCGTCGGCGGCGCCTACTGGATCTGCAAGGTGTACATGGCCTGGCCGCGCACCAGCGTCAGCAGCAGCGGCTGCCCGGGCGTCGCGCCGCCCAGCAGGCCGCGCAGGTCGGCCAGCCGGCTGACCGGGCGCTGGTTGACGCCGATGATGATGTCGCCGCGCTGCATCCGCGCGGCCACCGCGCCGCGCTCGGGATAGGTGGCGCTGACCGCCACACCGTCGTTGCCCTTCAGGCGTTGCTCGCGGCCGATCTCGGTGAACTCCACGCCGTTCAGGCGCGCGTCCAGCGAGCCGCCGTGCAGCCGCTCGTTCTTCTCGGGCTCGATCCGCAGCGTCGCCTCCGAGCGCTGGCCGCCGCGCGACAGCGTCAGCCGCACCTGCTTGCCCACCGGCAGCAGGCCCTCGGCGTTGCGCAGCTGGGCGCTGGTGCCGATCGGCTTGCCGTCCAGCGCCAGGATCAGGTCGCGCGCCTGCACCCCGGCCTGCTGCGCCGGCGAGCCGTCCGCCACGCGCGCCACCACCACGCCGCTGGCGTTCGGCGCCATGCCCAGCTGGCGCGCGTTGCGCGGCGTGACGTCGATGGTGTCCAGCCCCAGCCCGCCGCGCTGCACCTGGCCGTGCTGCAGCAGCTGCCGCATGACCTCGCCCGCCAGGTTCGACGGAATCGCGAAACCGATGCCGACGTTGCCGCCCGACGGCGTGTAGATCATGGTGTTGATGCCGACCAGCTCGCCGTTCAGGTTGACCAGCGCGCCGCCCGAGTTGCCGGGGTTGATGGAGGCGTCGGTCTGGATGAAGTTCTGGTAGCCGGCCGCGCGCAGGCTGGAACGCTCCAGCGCCGACACGATGCCGGACGAGGCCGACTGGCCCAGGCCGTAGGGATCGCCGATGGCGACCACGAAATCGCCCACCCGCAGATCGCTGGAATCGGACAGGGTCAGGGCCTGCAGCTTGTCGGGCGGAATGCGCAGCACCGCCAGGTCGGTGTCCGGATCGCTGCCGACCACGGTGGCGGTGAAGCTGCGGCCGTCCTGCAGCGACACGCGGATCGAGGCCGCGCCGCGCACTACGTGATGGTTGGTCAGGATGTTGCCCTGGGCCGCGTCGACGATCACGCCCGAGCCGATGCTCTGGCGCCCGGGGGCGCGGGCCTGGCCGCCTTCGCCCTGCGCGGAGATGTTGACCACCGCCGGCGTGACGCGCTCCAGCATGGGCGCCAGCGAGGGCAGGGGCTGGCCGTCCACGGCCATGGGCAGGGCCGCCAGGGCGCTGGCGGGTAGGGCGAGCGCGGCGGCGAGCGCCACGGCGGACAGGATGCGGTTCATAAGGGCCTTGGGGAGTCTGCGCGGCAGTATCGCCGCGCCAGGCGTCGCCCATATGACCGATCAAGCGCCTTTCCGGCGGCGTGTTCCGCCGCCGTGCCCGTCGCGCCTGGAATGCCTAGAAGCCGACCGCCTGGCCGTCGCGGCGCGAATCGGACGCGGCGAAGTAGCCGCCCTGCGGCAGGCGGCAGATCAGCTGCGCCGAGCCGAATTCCAGGCTGTCGGCCGGCGCCACCGCCACGTTGTGGCCGCGCTGGCGCAGCGCATCCACCACGTCGGCGGGCAGGTGCGCCTCGACGTTGACCACCGGCCCCTTTTCCACGCGAAAGCGCGGCGCGTCGCTCATGGCCTGCGGATTCTGGCCGAAGGCCGCCAGCCGCGTGACCATCTGCAGGTGGCCCTGCGCCTGCATCGAGCCGCCCATCACGCCGAACGACATCAGCGGTTCGCCGCCCCGGGTGATGAAGGCCGGGATGATGGTGTGCATCGGCTTCTTGCGCGGACCGACCTGGTTGGCGTGGCCGGGCGTCAGCACGAAGTTCAGGCCGCGGTTGTGCAGGCTGATGCCGGTGCCCGGCACCACCACGCCGGAACCGAAGCCGTGGTAGTTGGACTGGATGAACGACACCATGGTGCCGGCCGCGTCGGCCGCGGTCAGGTAGACCGTGCCGCCGGTGGCGGGCGTGCCGGCCACCGGCACGGCGGCGCGGTCCATCGAGATCAGCCGCGCGCGCTCGGCCAGGTAGGCCGGGTCGAGCAGGGCGCGGGCGTCGGTGCGCATGTGGCGCGGGTCGGCCACGTGCTGATGCAGGTCGGCGAAGGCCAGCTTCATGGCCTCGATGCTGACGTGGTAGTAATCGGCGCTGTCGCGGCCCATCGACTCCAGGTCGAATTGCTCCAGCATGCCCAGCGCCATCAGCGCCGAGATGCCCTGGCCGCTGGGCGGGATTTCATGCAGCTGGTAGCCGCGGAACGACTGCGAGATCGGCTCGACCCACTCGGGACGGTGCTGGTCCAGGTCGTCCGCGGTCAGCGCGCCGCCGGTGCGGGCGGCGAAGTCGGCGATCTTGTTGGCCAGCGCGCCGCGGTAGAAGCTGTCGCCGCCGCTCTCGGCGATGTCGCGCAGGGTGCGCGCCTGGTCCGGAAAGCGCCACCATTCCCCCGCCTGCGGCGCCCGGCCCTGCGGCAGGAAGGCGTCGGCGAAGCCCGGCTCCCGCGCCAGCTTGGGCATCTGCGCGGCCCATTGGCGCGCGATGGTGGGGCTGACCGCGAAGCCGTGCTCGGCGTAGGCGATGGCGGGCTCGAACAACTGCGCGAACGGCAGCTTGCCGAAGCGGTCGGACAGCGCCTTCCAGCCCGCCACCTGGCCGGGCACGGTGACCGTGCCCCAGCCGGTGCCGGGCATCGCCTCGCGGCCGGCGAAGTACTCCGGCGTCCACGCCGCTGGCGAGCAGCCGCTGGAGTTCAGGCCATGCAACTTTCCTTCGTGCCAGACCAGCGCGAACATGTCGCCGCCGATCCCGTTCATCACGGGCTCGACCACGGTCAGCGCGATGGCGGTGGCGATGGCGCTGTCCACGGCATTGCCGCCGGCCAGCAGCATGCGCAGCCCGGCCTGCGCCGCCAGCGGCTGGCTGGTGGCGACCGCGTTGGCGGCCAGCACCGGCATTTTTCGGGAAGCGTACGGGAAAGACCAATCGAAGGAAGTGGACATGGTGGCGAGAAAGGTTGCGAGGGAGATTACTGCGGGGTGATGCCGGCCTGGTCGATCAGCTGCTTGGTGCGCGGGATCTCGGCCTTGATGAAGGCGGCGAATTCCTCGCGGCTGCCGCCGCGCGGCTCGGCGCCCGCTTCGGCCAGCTTACCGCGCAATGCGGGATCCGCCAGCACCTTGTTGACGGCGCGGTTGAGCTTGTCGAGGATCGGCGCGGGCGTGCCTTCCGGCGCCACCAGCCCGTACCACGGGGCGATGTCGTAGCCGGCATAGCCCTGCTCGGCGATGGTGGGAATGTCCGGCGCCAGCGCCGAGCGCTGCGAATTGGACATGCCCAGCGCCAGCAGCGCGCCGCTCTTGACCTGCGGCAGGCCGGTCATGATGGTGTCGAAGTACATCGACACCTGGCCGCTCAGCAGCGCCGGAATGGCTTCGCCGGCGCCCTTGTAGGGCACGTGCAGGATGTCGATGCCGGCCACCGACTTGAGCATTTCGCCCGCCATGTGCGAGGTGGTGCCGGTGCCGAACGAGGCGTAGGTCAGCTTGCCCGGGTTGGCGCGGGCGTACGCGATCATCTCGGGCAGGGTCTTGAACGGCTGCTGCGGATTGGCCAGCAGGATGTTGGGCGTGTACGCCACCATCGACACCAGCGCGAACGCGTCCGGGTCATAGGCCAGGCGCTTCTGCAGGAAGCGGTTGGTGACGATGGCGGCCGGACCGCCCATCAGCAGCGTGTAGCCGTCGGGCGCCGAGCGCGCCACCGAGGCGCTGCCGATCGCAGCGGCGGCGCCGGGGCGGGCTTCCACCACGAACGGCTGGCCCAGTTCGGTCGACAAGGCCGCGCCCAGCTGGCGCGAGATCAGGTCGGTGGCCGAGCCGGCCTGGAACGGCACCACGATGCGCACCGGATGCTGCGGCCAGTCGGTGGCCTGGGCGCCGGCTTGCGCGGCGAAGGCCACGGCGGCGGCGCCGGCCAGGGCGCGGATGAGACGGAAAGTCATGGATTCCCCTTGAATGCGTTATGTCGGTCGAGCGATGGCGCCAGGCGGGTCTGCTGCCCCTTGCAATGCCGGCGGACGCGTCCGGCCGACGCGCCAGGACGGATTTGACGCGAGCGCCGCCGGTCCGGCCATTGGTATTTGCATCCATGGATCACTGGATCCAATTTGTGTTATTTTTGCGTTTATCTATCATGGCGGCTTTGAAAACCCGGGGACGAGAATGCTGCAGTTTCAGAAGACAGCCGTCAGCGCCGAAGAAGAGGCCTACCAGCACCTGCAGCGCGAGATCCGGCTGGGCAACTATCCGCCCGGCCACCGCCTGGTGCCCGAGGTCATCGCCAGCGAGATCGGCACCAGCCGCATGCCGGTGCGCGGCGCGCTGCGCCGGCTCGCCTCCGAGGGCCTGGTCGAGATCCGCGCCAACCGCGGCGCGGTGGTGCGCGGCCTGAACCAGCAGGAAATGCGCGAAGTCTTCGAAATGCGCTCGGTGCTCGAAGGGCTGGCCATGCGCAACGCCGTGCGCCACATGAGCCCCGAGCACATCCGCCGCCTGGCCCGCATGCTGGACCAGCTCGAGCAGGGCTCGGGCGACGACCTGGACTGGACCAGCGCCCACCGCGACTTCCACGAATACCTGTGCAGCTTCTGCCAGCAGCCGCGCCTGTTGCGGCAGATCTCCGAATTGCACTCGGTGGTCGAGCCCTACATGCGCCTGTGGGCGGCCCAGCCGGGGCGCGTGCTGCGGGTGCGCGAATCGCACCAGGAACTGATCGACGCGCTGCTTACCGGCGACCCTGATCGCTGCGAGGCGGCGATGCGCCAGCACGTGCTGAACACGGTGCCGGCGCTCCAGGCGTTCCTCGAACGGGCGGGCTGAGGCCCGGCGCTCAGGCTTCGCGCGGCCGCGTCTTCGGCTTGCGCTTGAACTTGATCTCGCTGGCCAGCACCCCCGCCACGATCAGCGCCCCGCCCACCAGCGCCAGCCCCGGCAACCGGTCGCCGGCCAGCCGGCCGACGATGCCGCCCCAGACCGGCTCGCCGGCGTAGATCACCGTGGCGCGGGTCGGCGACACCGACTTCTGCGCCCAGTTCATGGTCAGCTGGATCACCGCGCTGGCCAGGCCCAGCCCGATCGCCGCGCCGGCCCACAACCACGAGAAGGCGGGAATCGGCTCACCCAGCACCGGCATCAGCGCGAACGACGCCAGTCCCGCCGTCAGCAGCTGCACCGCGGTGACGCGGCGGCTGTCCACCGACCGCGCGAAATGGCCGATCAGGATGATCTCGGCGGCGATGGCCGCGGCGCCCGCCAGCGTCGCCAGCTCGCCGGGGCTGACATGCAGCGCGCCGGCCTCGGGCCCGGCCAGCAGCACCAGTCCGGTGAACGCCAGCCCCACGCCGACCCAGCTCATCAGGCCGGGCGGGCGCTTGAGCACCGCCCACTGCAACAGCGGCACGATCGGCACGTACAGCGCGGTGATGAAGGCCGACTGGCTGCTGGTGATGGTCTGCAGGCCGTAGGTCTGCAGGTAATAGCCCAGGAACAGGGCGCAGCCGATCGCCACCCCGGCGCCGCCCTCGCGCCGCGTCAGCCCGGCCATGTGCTTGCGGAACAGCAGCATCGACACCAGCCCGGCCACGGTGAACCGGACCCCCACGAAGAACAGCGGTCCGCTATGCTGCATGGCGATATGGATAATGAGGAAAGTGCTTCCCCACAGCATGGTGACCAGCACCAGGGCGATTTCCTGGCGCGACAAGGCAAACATCGATTCGGGTTTCACGGCGGACTTCAGGTGTCACTAATTTGAGCAATATACTGCACATTACCAATTCCGACAGCGATGTCCTCACGCACGTGGGGGCCAATCTGAAACGGCTGCGCAAGCTGGCCGGCCTGAGCCAGTCGGCGCTGGCCGACGCCTCCGGCATCAGCCGCCGCATGATCGCCGGCCTGGAAGCGGGCAACGCCAACATCAGCCTGTCCAGCCTGGACAAGCTGGCGCAGGCGCTGGATGTGGGGTTTGTCGACCTGGTCAGCGATCCGGCGCGCGAACGGCGCCGCATCGAGGCCCGCGCCTGGCGCGGCAAGCGCCCCGGCAGCCAGGCCGTGCTGCTGGGCGCCGCGCCCGCCAGCTGTGAGGCGCAGCTCTGGATCTGGTCGCTGGGGCCGGGCGAAACCTACGTGGCCGAGCCCGACCCGGAAGGCTGGCACGAGATGATCTACGTCATCGAGGGCACGCTGCTGCTGGAGCTGTCGGGCGTGACACAGCCGGTGCAGGCCAACGACTTCGCCATCTACAGCAGCGCGCAGCCGTATTCCTATCGCAACGACGCCGACACGCCGCTGCGCTTCGTGCGCAATGTGTTGAGATAGCGCATTGCCGCGGTGGCGGCGCGGCGGGCGGGTTACGCCAGCTCCGGCCGCGCGAAACGGCGGTTCTTCAGCACCGGCAGCACGTCGCGCGCATGCGCGATGCGCGCCGGATCCAGGTCGGCGAACACCAGCGCCTCCTGCTCGCCGGCCTGCGCGATCGCCACGCCCAGCGGGTCCACCACCAGGCTGGCGCCGATGTTGCGCGGGCCGCATTCACCCACCGCCGCCACATAGCAGGTGTTCTCCAGCGCCCGCGCCGTGCTCAGCACCGACCAGTGCGCTTCCTTGAGCGGCCCCTTGACCCAGGCCGACGGCACCACCAGCACGTCGGCGCCATCCAGCGCCAGGCGGCGCGCCAGCTCGGGAAAGCGCAGGTCGTAGCAGGTCATCATGCCGACCCGCATGCCGGCCACCGGCACCAGCGGCGGCACTTCGTCGCCCGGCACCACGTTGACCGACTCCTGCATCGAGAACGCGTCGTACAGGTGCAGCTTGCGGTACTGCGCCACGATCTCGCCGCGGCGCAGCGCCACCTGCGTGTTCCAGACGCGCTCGCCCGCCGCGGGCGTGTGCACGGTCATGATGACCGTCAGGTCGAGCCCGCGCGACAGCGCCTGCAATTGCGACAGGAACGGGCCGTCCAGCGGCTGGGCGGCGCGCCGCACCAGGTCGGGGTCGGCGATGTCGCGCGCCAGGATGCCCTCGGGCAGCACCAGCAGGTCGGCGCCGGCCTCGGCGGCGCGGCGCATCAGGTCCAGGCAGACGCGGGCGTTGTCTTCCCAGACCGGGCGGACGGCGAATTGGCCCATGGCGATTTTCATGATGGATTCCTCGGTGTTCAGTGCGCGTGCGGAAACAGCTCGGCCGGCGTCATGACGCGGTCGGCCAGTTGCTGGGCGTGCAGCTCGGCGGCGAAGTCGCCGATCATCTTCAGGTTCGGTTCCAGGCCGTTGCGGTTCCAGGCCTCGGGCAGGTCGCGCGAGGTCTGGATCAGTTCGTCCAGGATCCACGGCGTGGTGTCGGCATACTTGCGGCGCTTGTCCAGCCACAGCGCGGCCGACGCGTCCAGCGCCTCGCTCAGTGCCTGCGCCGCCCACGGATGGGCCGCCGCCAGCGCCGGCTTCATGCCCAGCAGGTGGATGCCGGGCACGTAGCCGACCTGGCGGAAGTAGTCCACCTCGCTGTCGCGGCAGGTGGGCAGCAGCTGGCGCAGGTCCGATCCGGCGTCGAAGAAGCCGTCCGGCATGAAGGGCGTGAACACCGCCTCCAGTTCGCCGGCGCGCAGCAGGTCCACCAGCGGGCGCTCGTCGGCCACCGCCTCGATCACGCCGGGCCGGCCGAAGCCGCCCAGCCGGTCGGTGATCGGGTGCGCGCCGGTCAGGCGTCCCACCTTCCACACCGCGTCGTCCACGCCGATGCCCTCGCGCCGCAAGAGCGCGCGGGTCCAGGTATTGCCGGAATCCTGCCAGCCGGTCATGCCGATGCGGGCGCCGGCCAGCTGGTCCAGCCGCGTGATGCCGCTGTCGCGCGCGGTGATGATGCAGCGGTGGCGAAAGCCGCGCATCAGGAAGTGCGGCACGCCGACGATGTCGTCGCGGCCCCGGGCGCGGCCCAGGCAGTAGCGGCTCATCGACATTTCACCGGCGTCGAAGCGCGGGTCGCTGGCCAGGTCGTCGGGCAGGGTGCCGACCCGGTGGATCTCCAGGTCGAGGCCGCGGGCGGTCACATCGCCCAGGGCGAGCGGGACGATGTAGTCCCAGTCGCGCACGGCGAGTCGGATCTTGATGCTCATGGAAGATGTCCTCGCGGCCGGACGGCCGCGTTGGGGGAAGGGAAGGGGATGGCCGGTCCGCGCCTAGTCCAGGCGGATGCCGCGCGCCTTGACGACGTCGCGCCAGAAGTCCTGCATGCCGACCTGCATCTTGAGCAGGTCATCGCCGTACAGGTCCAGGATGTCGTTGCCCGAACCCAGGATGAACTCGCGCAGCGCCGGCGTCTTGAGCGCCTGGCGCAGCGCCTCGCGCAGTTTCTCCAGCACCGCGGGCGGCGTGGCGGCCGGCGCGTACAGCGCGGTCCAGCCGTACAGCGTCAGGCTGGGATAGCCCAGCTCGGCCATCGTGGGCACATCGGGCGCGTCGGCCACGCGCTTGTCGCTGGTGGCGGCGATGGCCACGGTCTTGCCGGCCTTTACGTAGGGCAGCGCCGAGGACGGCGTGTCGAACAGGATGTCGATGGTGCCGCCGATCAGGTCCGACTCGGCGGCGGCCGGGCCTTTGTACGGAATGTGCGACAGCTCGATGCCGGCCAGCTGGCTCAGCAGCTCGCCCAGCAGGTGCGGATTGGTGCCGGGGCCGGCGCTGCCGTAGGTCAGCTTGCCCGGCTCGGCCTTGGCGCGCGCGATCAGGTCCTGCACGCTGCGGATGCCCGAGGCCTTGCTGGCCACCAGCACGAACGGCGAGCGCGAGATCACGCCGATGGGCGCGAAGTCCTTGTTCTCGTCATACGGCAGCTTGCGGCTCAGCACGATCGGCAGCATCACCATGGCGCTGGAGGCGCCGGCCAGCAGCGTATAGCCGTCCGGCGCCGCCTTGGCCACGGCGTCCACGCCGATGGCGCCGCCCGCGCCCGAGCGGTTCTCGACCACGAAGGACTGCCCCAGCTGCTCGCCCATCGTCTTGCTGACGGCGCGCGCCAGCACGTCGGACGACGCGCCCGGCAGCGTGTGCACGATGACCTTGATGGGTTTGGACGGATAGGCGTCCTGGGCCTGGGCCGGGCCGGCCAGGGCCAGGCCGAGCGTGGCGGCGGCGGCCAGGCGGTGGATTGCGTTCATGGATTTTCCCCTTGCTGTTCTGGGCCGGGCGCCAGCGTCGGGCGCCATCGGCAAGGCCATTGTCGGCAGGCGGGCTAATATGCGTCAATGTCGAAATTCGGCGTGATACTTGCATAACGCACAACTGTTTGGAGGCCCGCCATGAACTTCATGGCCCTGGAGGCGCTGCGCGCCTTCGTCGAAGGCGGCAGCATCGCCGAAGCGTCCTTGCGCATCCATCGCAGCCCGTCGCAGGTCAGCCGGCTGCTGGCCATGCTGGAGGAAGAGGCCGGCTTTCCGCTGCTGCTCAAGGAAGGCCGGCGGCTGTCCCTGACCGAGCAGGGCCAGGGCTTCTATCAGCGCATCGACGAGATGCTGCGGGCCGGCGACGCGGTGCGCGAATACGCCCGCGGCGCGCGCAGGAAGAGCCGCACCCACGTCAACGTGCTGGTGGCGCAGCACCTGATCGAGGGCCTGCTGGTCGACGCCGTGGCCGGCGCCGTGCAAGAGGACAATGCCTTCGGCGTCACCATCAACGCGCGCATGCCGCCCAACGTCGATGCCTGGATCAGCCAGCAGCAGTTCGACCTGGCGTTGGCGCAGCTGCCGGTCGAGCATCCGCTGCTGACCACCGAGATCCTGGCCGAATCGCGCGCCGTCGCCGTCCTCAGCGGCGCCGATCCGCGCGCCGCGCAGGCCGTCATCACGCCGCGGATCCTGGGCCAGGGCCGCTTCATCGGTCTGCCGCAGCGCGGCGCCCTGCATCACCGCTATGCGCGCGCCTTCGCCCAGGCCGGCTACGAGCCGGATGCCCAGTTCGATGTCTCGTTCGGCTTCATCGCCTGCCAACTGGCGGTGCGCGGCTGCGGCGCGGCCCTGAGCGACCCGCTGTCGGCCCTGTCGCAGATCCACCTGGGCGCGCAGATCCGCCGCTTCGAACCGGAAACGCCGCTGCAATATGGCCTGATCTACCCCAAGGCGCGCCCGCCGTCGCCGGCCGCGCAACTGCTGATCCGGCACCTGCGCGCCGTCGCGGCCGACAAGCTGCGCCAGGTCGAGGCGCTGGTCGCCGCCGCGCCGGCGGATGGCGCGCCCAAGCCGCGACGCCGTCAGCCGCGCGGCGCCTGACCGCTCACCGGACAGGATTTCGCTGCCTCCGCGCCGCCCGCATATAGCCGGGAGTAATATGGCGCGTCTGGCGGCCGGCTTCCGTCTTCTCGCATCCCTCGCGGTGTCCGTACTGAAGCGCCCCAGCGCGACAAGAAGACACAAGGAGAGAGGCAAGTGGAGAAGCAAGAATCGGCCGGCTGGTATTTCGGCTGGAACATCGTCGGCGCCGCAACGGTGCTGACGCTGCTCACGGTGGGCCTGCGCATGGGCATCGGCCCGTTTTTCCTGCCCATGGCGGACGGCCTGGGTTTTTCGCGCAGCCTGCTGTCGGGCATCGTCGCGGCCGGCATGCTGTGCTACGGCCTGGCGATGCCGCTGGCCGGCTATCTGGTCAGCACCCGCGGCACCCGCTTTGTGCTGCTGACCGGCGCCGCCATCGTGGTGGCCTCGTCCATCTGGACCGTCTTCGCGCGCGGTCCCATCGAATTCCTGCTGGCCTTCGGCGTGGCGTTGTCGGTCGGCCTGGCCTTCACCAGTCCGGTGGCGCTGACCCCGGTGATCAGCCGCTGGTTCACGCGCCAGCGCGGCATGGCGCTGTTCTTCCTGTCCACCGGCTCGATGGCCGGCATCGCCCTGATGACGCCCACGCTCACCTTCACTATCAGCGCCGTCGGCTGGCGCGAGACGCTGCTGGCCTTCGCCGCCCTGTTCGCCCTGCTGACCGTGCCGGTGGCCTTGTTCGTGATGCGCGACCAGGCGCCCGAGCACACCGACCTGCTGCCGCACCAGATCGTCGAGAAAAAATCCGCCTCGCGGCCCGCCGCCAAGGGCCCCGAGCCGCGCGTCAAGGACGCCGTGCGCACGCTGCCGTTCTGGCAGGTGGCGCTGGGCCTGTTCGCCTGTGGCTTCAGCATGAACCTGCTGGGCACGCATGGCATGCCCATGCTGATGGACCATGGCTTTGACGCCACCACCAGCTCGCTGGGCATCGGCCTGATCGGCCTGGTGGCGATCTTCAGCACGCTGGTGCTGGGCCGCATGTCGGACCAGGTCGAGCGGCGCAACATCCTGGCCGTCATCTACCTGGTGCGCGGGCTGGGCTTTTTCGCGCTGGTGATGGTCGGCGCGCATTGGGAACTGTACGCGGCAGCCACCATCGGCGGCATCGTCTGGGCCGGCAGCATCGCGCTGTCCTCGGCCATCCTGGCCGACGTCTACGGCGTGCGCCTGGTGGGCGTGCTGTACGGCCTGACCTACCTGGGTCACCAGATCGGCGGCATGATCAGTTCATGGCTGGGCGGCTGGGCCTTCGAGGCCTTCCATACCCATTGGGTGGCGTTCGGCGCGGCCGGCGCCTTGCTGCTGCTGGCCGCGGCCATTTCCCTGCAACTGCCGCGGCGCGGCGCCTTGCGCGCCGTGCCGGCGATGGCGGCGGGCGGGCGTTGAACCCGCGCCGCCATCACGCTCAGCGGTCCTTCAGCAGCGAGACCAGCTCGGGCACGTAGCGTTCGCCGCCGCCCTGGCTGACCGCCTGGTCATAGGTGTGCAGCACGGCGGCGCCGATCTCGCGCACCGCGCCGGTCTCGGCGGCCATCGTGTTGTAGTAGGACAGGTCCTTTTGCGCGTTCGACATGAAGAAGCGCAGCGACGACGGATCCTGTTCCAGCAGGTAGGGCTTGAGGCGCTCCAGCGCCACGCCGCCGCCGCCGCCCTTGGTCAGCACCTCGGCGAACACCGCCGGATCGATGTCGGCGCGCAGCGCGCAAGCGGCCGCTTCCGACAGCAGCGCGATCGCGCCCAGCGACACGTAGTTGTGCAGCAGCTTCATGCGGTGGCCCGCGCCCACCGGGCCGGCGTGCGCGATGTTCTCGGCAAAGCACGCCAGGATCGGCCGGCATTCCTCGAACAGCGCGGCGTCGCCGCCCACCAGCAGGTTCAGGCGGCCCTCGGCGGCTTCCTTCGGCGTGCGCGTCATGGGGGCGTCGAGGAAACGGCCGCCCTTCTCGGTGACGGCCTCGGCCACCTTGACGGTGGAGGAGGGGATCGCCGTCGAGCAGTCGATGATCACCGTGCCCGGGCGCAGGCCTTCCAGCACGCCGGCCGGCGACAGCAGCACCGCCTCGACCTGCGGACTGCCCGTGACGCACAGGATGATCACGTCCGACTGCGCCGCCAGCGTCGCGCCGTCGGCGCAGCTGGTGGCGCCCGCCGCCTTCAGGGCGTCCAGCGGCTGGTTGCCCGGATGTTCCAGCACCGTCAGCGTGTGACCGTGCTTGACCAGATTGCTTGCGATGCCATGGCCCATCAGGCCGATGCCCACCATACCGATTTTTGCCATCTTCCACTGCTCCTGCCACACGGGCTGTTTGTTATGGCATAAATCTTACTCTCAGATCCGCGAGGATCCGGCCGCCGTACCGTCGTGGGGCGCGGCGCCGCGGCCATTGTCGGACGGCCTTGCCGCGCCTCGCCGCATGCCGGGCGGCGAGGCGCCAAGACCAGGCTGGCGCCGGGGAGGGCGGCAGGGCCAGCCTGTGCCGCGCATCACACGATGCGGATGCTCAGTTCGGGCAGGCCGTCCACGTGCGCCACGATCACATCGCCGCGCACCACCGGGCCGACGTTTTCCGGCGTGCCCGAATAGATCAGATCGCCCGGGAACAGCTCGAACGCCTGCGACAGCCGCGAGATCTGCTCGGCCACGGACCAGATCATGTGCGACAGCGTGGCCTGCTGCTTGCGTTCGCCGTTGACCGCCAGCCAGATGTCGCCTTCCTTGTAGTGGCCGGTCTGGGCCACCGGATGGATCGGGCCGATCGGCGCCGCGTGGTCGAAGCTCTTGCCGATCTCCCACGGCTTCTTCTGGTCGCCCATGCCGCGCTGCAGGTCGCGCCGCGTCATGTCCAGGCCCAGCGCGTAGCCGTAGACGCAGTCCAGCGCCTTGTCCAGAGGAATGTCGCGGCCGCCCTTGGACAGCGCCGCCACCAGCTCCACCTCGTAGTGGTAGTTCTGGGTCAGCGGCGGGTACGGATGGTCGGTCACCGTGCCCGGCGGCACCACCTGGATCGCGTCCGTCGGCTTCTGGAAGAAGAACGGCGGCTCGCGGCTCGGGTCCGAACCCATCTCGATGGCGTGGGCCGCGTAGTTGCGTCCGATGCAATAGATGCGGCGCACCGGAAAGCGCAGGTCGCTGCCGGCGATCGGCACGGTGGTCTGGGCCACGGTAAACGGGGTCTGGACGGCTTGGGTCATCGCGGGTCTCCTGAAGGTTGCGAGGGTTGCCGCCAGCTTAGGTCGGCCCGGCCCGCCCCGCCTGGAGACGATTACGCAATCCGTGGACGATTCCGCGCATTTCGCCGCGCGTCCTGTGGCGACCTTGGCCCGACTCCTTGTCGCGGCTCGGTTTCACCGCGGGTCGGGCTGACCCGGGCGCCTCAACGCGCCTCGGCCTCGCCGCCGCGCAGGCGCTCGCGGTAGCCGGTCGGACTGACCCCTTCCAGCTGGCGGAAGCGGCGCGAGAAATACGCCTCGTCGGCGAACCCCGCCGCATGCGCCACCTGCGCCACCGTGCGCGCCGTATGCGCCAGCAGGTCGCGCGCCAGCGCCATGCGGCGCTCGGCCACCAGCTCGGTGAAGGTCTTGCCGGTTTCCTTCTTCAGCAGGTGCGCCAGGTAATTGGGCGACAGGAACGCCGCCGCCGCCGCGTCGTTCAGCGTCAGGTTCTCGGCCAGGTGCGCGCCGATGTGCGCCAGCACCCGCCGCACGCTCTCGCGCCGGCTGCTGCCCGCATGGTGCCGCGCCAGATGCAGCAGGTCGGTCTCGTAGCGCCCGCAGGCCAGCCCGATCAGCTGCAGCAGCAGGCCGCGTATGGTCGTGGACGAACCGAACCCGCGGCGCCGGTTCTCGTCCATCAGGCGCGCGATCAGCGCCTCGGCCTCGGCCAGCCCGTCCGCGTCCAGCGCGAAATCCAGATACTCCTGGAACAGGAACGGCGCCAGCGCCGGCGCCTGCGTCATCGGCACGTCCTCCAGGTCCAGCGGATCCACCGCCAGCTCCGGCCACAGGAAACGCTGCGCGAAATTGATGATGACGTAGCGCGCGCCCGGCGGATGCGGCACCAGGTGCACCCGGTACGGCAGCACGAAACTCATCCCGCCGCGCGGAAACGGCCGCGTGGTGCCGCTGATGGTCTGGCGCGTGTCGCCCTCCAGGTTCACCTGGATCTGGAAATACTCGTGCCGGTGCGGCTGTTCCAGCGGCTCGCGCACCTGTTGCGCGCGGATATCGAAATCGAAATAATCCGCGCGCTCGGCCATGCCGTAGGTCTTGATGCGGTTCATGCGGGCGGCGAAGAAACGGGCAATTGCATGGGCAGACTGTAGCGCCGGCGCGACGCCGGCGCCAGTTGCGCCAGATATTGTCCGCTCACCGGTCGCCCCGCGCCGGCGCTGGCGCGCGCGCGGCGGTTTGCGCTACCGTGGGGCATTGCGCAGCGCACTTTCCCCCTCGCCATGACAGACACCATTCCCGCCGGCTTCGCGCCCTGGCTTCCCAGCAGCCAATTCATGCGCCACCTGGCGGACCTGGGCGGCTTCTACCGGCGCGACGCCGACGACGTGCTGGCCATGCGCATCGGCCCGGCCCACGGCAACATGCACGGCATGGCCCATGGCGGCCTGCTCGCCACCCTGGCCGACAGCGCCCTCGGCTTCGTCATCGCCCACCAGTGCCAGGCCTCGGTCGTCACCGCGCAGATGTCGGTCGAATACCTCAACGCCGTCATGCCCGGCGACTGGCTCGAAGCCCACGTCACCATCGACAAGCGCGGCAAGCGCCTGATCTACGCCACCTGCCACCTGAAAGTGGACGAACGCCTGGTGCTCAAGGCCAGCGCCGTCTTCGCCGTGCGCCAGGCGGCGGTGCCGACCTCGGACGGCTGAACGGCCGGCCCTGTGCCTGGCATCGGCCTACAGATACGGCGTCGCCAGCCAGATCACCTTGTTGCGAAGCCGCTTGGCGAACGGCGCCTGCAGCAGCTCCTCCAGCGTCTGGCGGCGCGCCCCGGCCACCTGCGCGTCGATCCGGGCGCCCACCCAGCGCGCCACGTCCACGTCGTAGATCTCGGTATCCAGCTCGAAATTGAGCCGCAGGCTGCGCGGATCCAGGTTCGACGAGCCCACATACGCCCAGCCGTCGTCCACCGTCATCAGCTTCGAGTGGTCGAACGCCCCTTGCGAGCGCCACACCCGGCAGCCCGTGCGCACCACCTGGTCCAGCTGCGCCGTCATGGCGTAGTCGACCAGCCGCAGGTTGTTCTTGCCCGGAATCACGATATCCACCACCACCCCGCGCCGCGCCGCCGTCGCCAGCGCGCCGATCAGCGGCTGGTCCGGCAGGAAGTAGGGCGACTGGATCCGCACATGCCGCTGCGCCACCGCCAGCGCGCCCAGCAGGATGCTGTGCGCGCTGCCCAGGGCGCGGTCCGGCCCCGACGGCACGCAGCGCATCGGCACCGCCCCATGCGGCGGCTGCGCCTGCGGATCGAACCACGGCTGCGCCGGCAGCGACTCATGCGTCGTGAAATTCCAATCGTGCGCGAACACCGACATCAGCTGCGTCACGATCGGTCCTTCCACCCGGAAATGCGTATCGACATTGGTCGCCGGGCCCGACAGCGCCGTCACGAACGCCGCCCGCACGTTCATCCCGCCGGTGAACCCGACGCGCCCGTCCACCACCAGCACCTTGCGGTGGCTGCGCAGGTTGGCGTACGGCATGCGCAGCACCCCCAGCGGATTGATCATGAAGCGCGCCACCGGCACCCCGCCGCGCGCCAGCATCCGCACGATCGGCGGCCGCGAATACTTGGCCCCGATCGCGTCGATCAGCACCCGCACCTGCACCCCGCGCCCGTGCGCCTCGATCAGCGCCTGCGCCATCTCGCGCCCGATCGCGTCGTTGTCGAAGATATAGCTCTGCATCGCCACCGCGTGCCGCGCCTCGCGGATCGCCTGCAGCATCGCCGGATAGGTCTCGTCGCCGCCGGCCAGCGGCCGCACCGCGTTGCCGCCCAGCAGCCGGAAGCGGCTGACCCGGTCGCCCAGCACCTTCAGCGACGCGAACTGCGGCCCCGAGATCGGCGCCACGTCCACGCTCGGCGTCTCCACCAGCGCCGCATCCACCAGCATCGCCTCGTCGCGCTGCTGCGACAGCCGCGTCTTGCGGATCCGGTTGATCCCCGCCACAAAATAGGCCAGCGCCCCGAACAACGGCGAAAACAGCGCCAGCCCCACCCAGCCGATGGCCGACCGCACATCCTGCTTGGTCATGGCCGCATGCACCGCCGCGCCCGCGCCCGCCACCACGCTGATGGTGAACACCATGTGGGGCCAGTAATCAATCAGTAGTTGGTGTATGCGATCCATGGCAACGGCGCGGCGCGGGCCTCCAGAGAATGATCCGAGCGCCAAGGATAGCAAGGCCGGCGCGGGTGGCAAGTCCGGCCGGGGCGGGCTGCCGGGAGGGCGGATCGCTGGCTGGGGGCGGACTGTTTTACACAGCCCGAAAAATCGTGCTATAGTTCGGCCTCTTCGCGGTTGGGCACGAAACAACGGGCCCGGCGGCAAAGAGAAACACCCCAGTGGTGGCTGTAGCTCAGTTGGTAGAGTCCTGGATTGTGATTCCAGTTGTCGTGGGTTCGAGTCCCATCAGCCACCCCAAAGAATTCGCTGGAAACGGCATGGAAAAGGCACTTACGCGAAAGCGGAGTGCCTTTTTTCATTGCGCGAAGGGCCTGCACCGCAGGCGCCTACCAGTCCAATCCCGTGGTCAAGCCAAACTCTGTTGATGCTGGCAAGACACGTAGCGTGTCACCGAGAGCTAGCCGGTGGATACGAACCCGGCCAATAGTCGGCGATTCAGAAACAGGCAGGATAAAAGTCTCAGGAGGCCGGGGCTCCCCGACCTCCTGAGGCGTGAATGCATCCGCTTTTGCGCGTCTTGTGCTGACACAGCAGCTCGGATCCCTCATTGTCGCAACGCCCGCCAATTCTTGCGGGACGGGGCCTGGCCCATGATTCGCGGTGTGGCGCAATTGCTGGAGGACTTCGTCGCTGAGGTCACGAAATGGAGGACCTGAACATGAAGCGAACTCTGACTATCACTATCAATCAGGATTGGCGTGCCTTTCTGACCAGCGCCAGCAAGCGGGCCGTCGCCGGGGCGCAGTCCGGCGGGTATCAGGGGGAAAGGCTGAATTTCGAATCCGCAGCGGCATTCTTCGGGCAGTTGACGGAGCTGAGGTGGAACATGGTGCGGGAGATGTTGGGCGCAGGTCGAGTCGGCGTGCGCGAGCTGGCCCGCCGCCTGGGCCGGGATGTGAGGCGCGTTCACCAGGATGCGCGCGCTCTCGTCGATCTTGGGCTTCTGGAGCAAGATGTGGAGGGCGGGTTGATATGCCCATTCGCTGACATCCACATCGATATGCATCTCACTGAAGACATGCGCAAAGCTGCGTAGCAGGCTGAGGAACCTCGCCAAAGACAAACCGCCCGCATGGGCGGTTTTTCTTACACAGGACGAACCCTTAGGGTGGAGTTATCCGTAGTGCACGCGCGTATGCGCGATCTCATTATCACTTCACCTTCCGATCCAGAAACTCCCGGATCACCCCCCCGATCTCCACCCCATGGGTCTCCAGCGCCAGGTGCCCCGTGTCATAGAACCGCACCTCGGCGTCCGGAATATCCCGCTTCCACGCCTCGGCGCCTGCCGGCAGGAAGAACGGATCGTTCTTGCCCCAGACCGCCAGCAGCGGCGGCTGGTGCTCGCGAAAATACGCCTGGAACGCCGGATACTTTGCCACGTTCGACGCATAGTCCAGCAGCAGGTCGAGCTGCACCTCGGCGTTGCCCGGACGGGACACCAGATAGCTTTCCAGCGCGATCGCATCCGGCGCCACCAGGCTCTTGTCCGGCACGCCTTCCAGATACTGCCATTCGATCGACGCCGGCGTGGGGAAGTCGCGCAGCGCCTCGCGATTGGCCTGTGACGGCTCCTTCCAATAGCGCTGGATCGGCGCCCAGCCCTGTCCCAGTCCTTCCTCGTACGCATTGCCGTTCTGCGAAATGATCGCGGTGATGCGGTCGGGATGCGCCGCCGCCAGGCGCCAGCCCACCGGCGCGCCGTAGTCGAAGACCTGGATGGCGTAGCGGTCCAGCTTCAACTGCCGGGTGAACTGATCGATGGTCCTGGCCAGCTGGTCGAAGGTGTACGCGTACTTGCCGCGGGCGGGCGCTTCGGTGAAGCCGAAACCCGGCAGGTCCGGCGCGACCACGTGGTACTTGTCCGCCAGCATCGGGATCAGATTGCGATACATGAACGACGACGCGGCATAGCCGTGCAGCAGCAGCACCGTCGGCGCGTCGGGCGCGCCCGCCTCGCGGTAGAACACCTTCACGTCGCCCACCTGTTCGAAGCGGTGGTGGACCTGGAGGTCGGCCGCCTGGGCGCCGCCGGCCAGCACCAGCGCCGCCAGCCCGGCCGCGCCCATCAATGTCTTCGTAACCATGACAAATCTCCTTGTAACCGATAAATTGGATTTAAAAGGTTACTCATAGCTTGGGTAACTGGTCAATTAATTTTTTATCGGTTACATTGGGCGAATGCTGGAAACCGCCAAAACCCCAAAAGCCCCGATGTTCGTCGGGGACGACCTCGCGCTCGATTTCATCAACAGTGAATTCGGCGTCGGGGCGGCGCATCACGACTGTTTCGCCGACGACGAGGCCGTGCTGGCCTGGTTGAAGCTGGCCGGCGCGCTGCCCGAGGACGTCGGCGCGGCGCCCAAGGGGCTGCGGGCGCTGGCCCTGCGGCTGCGCGACAACGCCAGGTCGCTGGTGCATGCCGCCAAGCACGAGGGCGCGTCGGATGCCAGCGTCGTCAACCAGGTGCTGCTGGCTGGCCGTGCGTCCAAGGAACTGCGGTGGGACGACGCCAGCGCGTCGTTCAAGGTGGTCAGGCAGCGCCGCCACGACGACGCGGCCAGCTTTCTCGAACCCATCGCCCAGGCCGTCGTCCGTCTGCTGACCGATACGCAGCTGGAACTCGTGCGGCAATGCGAGGCGCACGACTGCACGCTGATGTTCCACGACAAGACCAAGTCGCACCGGCGCCGCTGGTGCAGCATGGCCGTGTGCGGCAACCGCATGAAGGTGGCGGCGTTCCGCTCGCGCAAGAAGGGGGAATGATCCCTGCGGGGATCTCGCGTGTCCGTCGCGCAAGGCGTGGACCGACTCGCATGCCCGAAATCAGTTGGCCCGAACGCCTATGACGGTACGTGCCGGTGGCGACGGCAGCGGAGAAGAATATGTTTGATCACATCGGTTTTGGTGTCAGCGACATGGATCGGAGCCGCGAGTTTTTTCTCAAGGCGTTTGCGCCTCTCGGCGTGGGTCTTGCCATGGAAGGGCCGGGAAGCATCGGCCTGGGCAGGCAGGGCAAGCCGTCGCTGTGGTTGTATGCGCAGTCCCGCGTCAGCGCGCCCTTGCATATCGCCATTGCCGCCGATTCCCGGGAACAGGTGGACCTGTTCCACGCCGCGGCGCTGGCGGCAGGCGGAAAAGACAACGGTCCGCCGGGACTGCGTCCTCACTATCATTCCAATTACTATGCGGCTTTCGTGATCGGGCCGGATGGGCACAACGTCGAAGCCGTCTGTCATCGGCCGGCGGATTGAAGCCGTCGTCGGGCCGCGATCCGGTGGCCTTCACCGTCTGGTACTGCAAGCACAGGCATCTCTGCGTCAGGAAACGGCGGCCCGCTTGCTGCGCATGCCGGGCACGATCTTGAGATCGGCGCGCGCGCTGAGGTCGCGGTAGGCCTGGGTGTCGACGCCATAGGCCGCGACCTTCGACTCGGCGTCGTGATGCAGGCCCCAGCCGAACTGCTTGACCAGCGGCGAGGCGCGCAGGCACGCCTGCGACTTGGCGAAGAACGCCTCGCGCGCCGGCTTCCTGTCCTTGGCCGCGATACCGTGGCGGATGGCGTGCACCTCGAACAGCAGGTCGTCACTGGTGTAGTGATACGGCTGCCGCGTCAGCAGATCGTGCTGGATCTGCGCGATCGAACCCGCCTTGGTCGGCGTGGTCCCCACCGTGGCGGTGCTGTCGGGAGAGACCGTGATGAAGGCTTCCGTGTAGTTGGTCGTCATGGTGCGAGCGCCGGTGCGGGGGGGAGGGTGGGGCCGGCGCGTACGCCTGCGGGTATCGGGTTGCCTCGGTTGCCGCCCGGCCGTGTGAGTCGTCGCGACTGAGCGTGTCCCAGCATAGCCGTTCAAGCGGACGCGGCGCCAGCCTATTGGGTCATCTCCGCCGTCAGGCTTTCCATTGACGTGTGGCGGGTCGCCGGGTGACAAGGAAAGCGTCCCAAGGTTGTGTGCTTGCTGCACACGGATGGTCTTCTGAGAGAGAGAATCCAGAATGTGAGGATGTCCCGGGACGAAATGATGTGCATGCCCAAGAAAGCCAAACCAAAGACTACGGAACCATCCACGTTCGATCTCTTGAGCGAAGGCCTGGACCAGGTGCGAGCGATCCGCAAGGGCCAACTGACGCCCGGACGGGTCACGAAGCTGGGGCCCATCAATGTGCGGGCCATTCGCGAGCGTGTCCAGATGTCCCAGGCCGAATTCGCCGCGGCCATCCATGTCAGCACCCGCACGCTGCAGAATTGGGAGCAGCGGCATCGCAATCCCACCGGGCCTGCCATTGCACTGCTCAAGATCGTGGAACGCGCGCCCGAAGTCGCCGTGAAAGTGCTGCAATCCGCATGACCGCATGCCAGGTTGCCGGCCGTATCGGCTTGGCCTACCGGATCGCTGCCAGCTTCACCGCGAACCCCAGCAGGAACACCCCCGCCAGCCGCTCCAGCAGGTTCGCCACGCGCGGATTGGCGCGCATGCGTTCGGCCAGGTGGTGCGTCAGCAGCACCGCCGCCAGGCCGTAGAGAAACGTCAGCGCCGCCACCGTGACCGCCATGAAGGCGAAGGTCACCAGCCCCTGGTGCCGGACCGGATCGATGAATAGCGGGAAGAATGCCATGTAGAACATGATCGCCTTGGGGTTCAGCAAGGTGATCATCGCGGTCTGGCGCAGGTAATGGCCATTGTCCATGCGACTCGGGCGCGGCGCGGCGCCGGGCTTGCTGCGCATCATTTGCAGGCCCAGCCAGGCGAGATACGCGGCGCCGGCCCACTGCACGATATGGAACGCGGTGGGGTAGGCGGCCAGCAGGGCCGAGACGCCCGCCACGGCCAGCCACATCAGCACCTGGTCGCCCAGGATCACGCCGCAGGTCGCCGCCAGGCCCGCCTTGATGCCGCCCTTGCCGGTGGCGGTCAGCAGGGCGAAATTGCCCGGGCCGGGGATGATCAGTAGCATGATGAAGGCGAGGACGAATGCGCCATAGTCGGTGACACCGAGCATGGAAGGACTCCCGAAAAGGAAGTCCGCATTGTAGATCCGCTCGACCGATAGAAAAGGCCGGCCCCCGCCCGCCGCGATGCGCGACGGACGGGGGCCGGCCGGGCGGGGCCGCTTATGCGATCAACGCAGCAGCGACAGCACCGTCTGCGGCACCTGGTTGGCTTGCGCCAGGACCGACGTGCCGGCCTGTTGCAGGATCTGGGCCTTCGACATGTTCGACACTTCCGTGGCGTAGTCAGCGTCCTGGATGCGCGAGCGGGCGTTGGCCAGGTTGTTGATCACGTTGTTCAGGTTGGCGATGGTCGATTCCAGGCGGTTCTGCACGGCGCCCAGTTCACCGGTCATCTTGTCCAGCTTGGTGAAGGCGGCGTCCAGCGCCTTCATGGGATCGGCGGTCAGCGTGCCCTTGCTGGTGGTATCGGTGGTCAGCTTGCCCGACGCGCTGACGTAGGCGAGCGAACCCGTCTTGGGGGCGTAGTCGCCCGTGCCGGTGCCGCCCGTCACGGTGGCTTGGCCCGAGGTGGGGTCGACGTGGTAGTTCGTCTGGAAGTTCGCGGTGGTCGTGAATGCGCCCTTGTCATCGACGTAGGTGTTGGTCGACGTGCCGCTGGTGAAGTTCACGGTGGCGGAGGCGATGCCCGAGCCCAGCGTGACGGTTACGTCGTTGGCCGTGGCGTTGGCCTTGGCCTTGGCCAGCAATGCATCGGACGAGGAGGTGCTGATGAACGTGACATGGGCCGCGGCGGAGGCGGCGCCCCCCATGTTCTGGTACGTCTTGCCGCCGATGGACAGCGACGATTGACCAGCGGCGTTGGTGTTGTTCGACACGGCCGTCATCACCGTGTCGAGCGTGGCCGCCGTGCCGCTGGCGCTGTTGGTGGTCATGTTGCCGCCGGCATCGAGGTATGCCGCCGAGCCATTGACCTTGATGGCGCCCGTGGCGTCGACTTCGAAGGTGGTCGACGCGGTGCCGTTGGCATGGACGTAGGTGCCGGTGGCGGTGCCGGTGGGCGGGCGCAGCGAGTTGGCCAGGGCCGTGACGGAAGCTGCGTCGGAGGCCGACTTGTCGACGAACGAGAAGTTGTTGTTGGCGGCGTCGTAGGTGTACGTGGTGGCGGACGACGGCACGGCGGCGCCAAGCGTGACCTTGTTGCCGTTTTCCAGCTTGCCGAATACCTGGTCGGCAGTGGCCGAGGCGTGGTTGGTCTGCACGACCCAGTCGTTGCCCGTTTGGGTACCGTTGGCCGCGGTCAGGTCGGTCACCGTGGCCGTGCGGTTCTGGGACACGCCCGAGCCGTTGACGTTGAAGCCGTCCAGGCCCAGCGTCTTGATGCTGATTTCCGACAGGTTCAGGCTGATGGTTTCGCCGTCGTTGGCGCCGACCTGCAGCGTCAGGGGCTCTGCCTTGGCCGACAGCACCTTCACGCCGTTGAAGTCGGTCTGTTCCGAGATGCGGTCGATGTCCGACAGGCGTTGGTTGATTTCGTCCTGCATCGAATTGCGCTGCTCTTGCGAGTAGCTGCTGTTGCCGGCCTGCACCGCCAGCTCGCGCACACGCTGCAGGTGGGTGTTGATCTCGGCCGCGGCGCCTTCGGTGGTCTGCGCCAGCGAGATGCCGTCGTTGGCGTTGCGCGCTGCCTGCGTCAGGCCCTTGACGTTGGCGGTGAAGCGGTTGGCGATGGCCATGCCGGCCGCGTCGTCCTTGGCGCTGTTGATGCGCAGGCCCGAGGACAGGCGCTCGATCGCGGTGCCGAGCGCCGACTGCGATTTGTTGAGGTTGTTCTGCGCGACCAGCGACAGATAGTTGGTATTGATGACTGCGGCCATGTGTTAGCTCCTAGCAGAGAAAGGCTTGATCGCACCGGGCAGGGAGCTGCCCGATTGCCAACGTGATGAACTGAGAATCAGCGTTCAGGTTCGTCCGTTGCCAGGACTACGACATGGCGAAAATGATCTTTAGATGATTGCCGGGCAAACGGCAGTCTTATGATTTTTTATGAGATTTGATGCGGAAATCGCGGGCTGAAGGCGCATGCTTGCCGTCGCAAAAGAAGAAGGCCCCACACGCGGATAAGCGGGTGGGGCCTTCGGCCTTGTCTCTCTTGGGGAAAGTTGCAAGACACCTGCAGTGTAGGCGTTTCGCGTTGCTGAAAACTCATAAATACTCGACGGCGCAACAATCGCGAGCCGCCAGGGTCCTATCGTTGTCGGCGTTGTCGGCGTTGTCGGCGTTGTCGGCGTTGTCGAGCAAGGCGGCGCGTCGATCAGGAATGCGTGGCGATGCGGATCGTGCTTTCGCGCATCACCAGCAAGGACCCTTCGGAATAGATATTGCGGATCTGCATGGGCGCGTCGCGCAGGGTCGCGAGTTTCTTGCGGACCCGATAGAGCAGCGCGTCGATGCGGTGCTGGTCGTAGATGACTTCCGGGTAGCCGAGATTCTGCGACATGCGCTTGTGGCTGATGGGAAATTTCGGACTCTGGATCAGTGACGCCAGGATGATGGATTCCTTGGCGGTCAGTTCCAGTTGTTCGCCGTCCGATGAACGCAGCTGGCGCGACTGCACGTTCAGGGTCCAGTTGCGGCGTGTGTCGACGCCGGGCATCGCGGTCACGAGCCGGCGCTCGAGCGCGCAGACGGTGGCGGCCAGCAGCGCGAGCTGGATCGGCTTGATCAGGTAATGGTCGGCGCCGTCGCTCAGGCTTTGCAGCTGCGCAGGCATGCGCACGTTGTCGGTCAGCACGATGATGCCCATGGCGGGAAACGTGCGGCGCAGCGAGGCGATGTGGTCGAGCATGTCGCCGTCAGGCAGCGATGCCGCCGTCACCAGGATGCCGGGCGCGTCCTGCCTGATGTGGGCCAGCGCGTCCTGCAGGGTGCCACAGGCCTGCACCGTGCGCCCGAGGCCGGCGATGTGGTTCGACACGCTTTCGGCCCATTCCGGCTGATCTTCAACGACAAGAACGCGCATACCTGCACTGGTCATCCCTGGCCACGGATTGCGTCGATCGCGGGGAGGTCGGGCCTGGGCGCTTCCCGCGGCGCATCGCGGAAACGATGCCAATCCGATTCTAGATTTGCTCGTGTCGGAAAACGCGCTCCCTGGGATTGCTGTTGGTCTGATATTTACGATGCACCCCTCGCAATGAGACGGGGGCGAGGCAGAGCACCAGGATCAGAAAACCGACCTGGGCCAGATAGAACGGCGCTGACCATTGATCATGCGCGGCGACATACCAGGTGTTATGCAGCACATCGCTGGCGATGATCAGCAGCGTCAGCCACACGCCCGCGCGCGGTCGCAGGAACAGGAGCGCCGCGGCCAGCGGGTCCAGCAGCGTCAGGGCGTTCCAGTAGGCCTTGCTGAATATCGAGGCCGCAGCGCCGTAGCCGTAGTCCCACAGCCACCCGTGTTGCACGATCGCCGCCCCATGGTTGACGGTCGCGCCAAGCAGGCACAGGGCAAACAGCGTGCGGATGGCAAGCGAAACACGCGGCATCGAAGGCTCCATGAGGCGATGGGGCAGGGAGCTTATCAAAGTCCTGTCCCGCGTCCGTCCTCGGCATGCTTTTGAGTGAGGTCGCTCGCGCCGGGCTGCCCTCGGCGTGCTTCTGAGTGAGGTTTTTCGCGCGGTCCTGTATGCCCTCAACAGGAAACAATCGCAACAATAATTGTCATCGGGCGGACGGTCCGGCCGGCCCGCGGATGCTCGATCCTGACCCGCCATGCTGCCCCCGGGCCGCGCCATTGCAGGTGTTGCGCCGTCCGTGGCGCGCGACGGACGGCCCAGGCCGCCAGACGGACAACGCGGCCTTATGTTTCAGGCGAGCACGCGGCCATTGCCATTCCGCCGCCAGCCAGTAGCATGCGCGCTCAGAACGATTCAGCCTCATTTAAGGACCGATCCATGACCTTGCCGCGCCCGCGCCTTGCCTTGTCCCTCCTGACGCTTACGCTGGCGCTGTCGGGGTGCGTGAACATTCCGTCCTCGAACGGATACGGCACCCGCGACGATCCGCGCTACGGGCAACTGCTGGACCTGATCAACGAGGCGCTCAAATCGGACATGGCCGTGGTGCTGGTGGCCGACCTGATGCCGCACGCGACGCTGAAAGACGCCTTGACCATGACGCAGTGGACTCCGACCGTGATCTGGATGCACGAGAAGGCGCCGCAGGTGACCTTCAGCCGCAAGTTCCAGACCAATGCGCTCAAGCGCGACCCGAAGGAAACCTACCTGTTCCAGGCGTTCGAGGTGCATATCCTGCCGCCCGGCAAATACCTGCTGACCGGCGGCGACGACTACAAGCTGAATGCGCTGCTCGATCAGGTCGGGGCCAAGCGCGGGCCGGAGGGATCGGGCCGCGGCGCCAACGGCACCGCCTATCTTTCGCCGGAACTCTATCGCGAGTTCTACAGGCAGGAGGCGTGGCGCGACGCCACCACCCACAGCGAGACCAAGACGCGCCAGGTCTGCACGGCCGTGCACGTGGCTTCGGGCGCCTGCGTGAGCTGGGGCGAGCAGCAATACACCGAGACCTCGGCGGGGATGCCGGCGGGCTACTACGAGGAAACCGATTCGCGCGATATTCCCGCCATCAAGGTGCAGGCGCGCATCCCGCCCAAGCAGGCGCTGGCCAGCTTCACGCTGCAGGGCGGTCAACTGGTGCTGAGCCAGCGCATGCACCTGAAGACGCCCAGCTACAAGTTCCGCCAGTCGGCCTGCCGCGCGGTCGACCCCAAGATGATCGAGTGCCCGCTGGAGGACCTGACCGTCTACACCCGCCCGGCGCCGATGGAGTTCGCGCAGAAGTACCTGGCGCAGCGGACCCTGAGCGCCGAGCACCAGGCGCTGCTGGCCAAGCTGCAGCCCATGCAGATCACGCCGCTGGGCAAGCAGGGCATGGAAGATCCGATCTGGGGCGTGCCGCTGTCGATGGACAAGGGGCGCTAGGCCGGCGCGCGGCGGGAAAAAAGAGAAGAGCGCGCAACGCGGCGTTGCGTTTGGCGGGGGGTAAACTCCTCCAGCGCCCCGTCGCATCGGAGCGCCTGACCATCGCCATGCAACTGCCCCACCCGGATCGAGGAGTGGACGATGCAACGCCATTTCCTTGTCCTGTTGTTGCTGTCGCTGACCCAGATCGTCGGTTGGGGCGTGGTCGGCGTGCTGCCGGTCATCGCCGCGCCGGTCGCGTCCGACCTGGGCGCCACCTTGCCGTCGATATTCCTGGGCACGTCGGTCATGTATGTCGCGATGGGGCTGGCCGCGCCGCTGACCGCCCGCGCGTTCCGCCGGTTCGGCACGCGCCAGGCGATGGCGGCGGGCGCCGCGCTGATCGGACTGGGCCTGGCCCTGTTGGCGCTGTCTCCGGGCCTAATGACCTTCTGGGCCGCCTGGGCGCTGATCGGCGTGGCGGGCGCCGCCTTCCTGACGACCGCCGCCTATGCCTACGTCGTGGAATATGCGCAGGACCAGGCGCGCGGCCTCATCGGCACGCTGATGCTGGTGACGGGCCTGGCGGGCAGCGTGTTCCTGCCGGTCACGGCGTTTCTCGATCACCTGATCGGCTGGCGCGATGCGCTGCTCGTGTACGCCGCCGTCATGGCGCTGGCCGTGGGCCCGCTGCTCTGGTTCGGCCTGCCGGCGACCGAAGCGACGGCGGCCGTGGCCGCGCGGCGCGGCGCCGGCTCCCATGGCAGGATCTTCGTGCTGCTGGTGGCCGCGATTGCCTTGAACAGCTTCGTCACGTTCGGCATCCAGGCCGTGGGCGTGCCGCTGCTGCAGGCCATGGGCATGGACCTGGCGCGCGCCGTCGCGGTTGCGTCGCTGCTGGGCGTTTTCAAGGTCGGCGGGCGCGTGCTCGACCTGCTGGGCGGAGGACGCTGGGACGGGCTGTCCACCGGCATCGCCGCGGGCGCGATGATCCCGCTGGGGCTGGTCGCCATCTGGATCGGCGGCGCCGGCCTGCTGCCGGTCGTCGGCTACCTGTTGCTGTTCGGGGTCGGCAGCGGCGCCTTCGCGGTGGCGCGGGCCACCATGCCGCTGGTGTTCTTCGACAAGGCTGGCTATGCGGCGGCGATGGCCGCCATCGCCTTGCCGATGAACCTGATCAACGCCCTGGCGCCGCCGGCGCTTGCCGTTTCGATGGAGCAGGCCGGTGCGCCGGTCACGTTCGCGCTGCTGGGCGGGCTGAGCGTGCTGGCGCTGGCGGCGCTGCTGGCCTTGAGCCGCTTGCGGCCGGCGCCGGCGCCTTGACCGGCGCCGGCCCGCGTCAATCGAACCAGTACCGCAGCCCCGTCGACAACACCGTGTTGGCCAGGCCGCCCTGGCCGAACTGCAGATCGCCCTGGATGAACCACGACACCCGGTTGCCCAGCAGCGAGTGGGCGACCAGGCCGAGCCAGCCGGTGTGGCGCGGCAGCCCGATGCCCTGGACCTGGAATGACGCGTCGGGCGCGCCCGCGAACGCAGCGGTGAAATCGAGCGGCGTCGCGTTGCCATAGCGGTACGCGCCATAGCCGCTGAAGGTGGTGGCGCCGCCGGCCCAGTCGAGCGGCGACGATTGCAGCCGCAGGCCGAGCAGCGCGGCGCTCTGGCCGTAGGACTTGGCGTCGGCCTTCAGGCCGAAGGCGCTGTCGCGCTCATGGATCGCGCCGCGCCGCAGGTGGTCGTGGGACAGGCCCACGAACGGCGTCAGGCGCGTGCCGTCCAGGTCGAACGCATGACCCGCCTCGACATACAGCGAGATCAGGCGGTCATCGCGGCCGCTGTCCAGGTGGTCGGCGCCGCCGGCCAGGATGTCGCGCTGGATGTCGGCGTGGATCCAGGCGTGGCCGGCGCGGCCCGCCACATACGGCCCGCCGTCGGCGCCGTAGCGTCCATAGAGCGACAGGCCGGTGCCCTGGCTCCTGGCGCGGCCGCCGTAGCGGTCGAAGTCCGCCTTGGCCTCGGACCAGTTGAACGCCACGCCGACGATGCCGGCATCGCCCAGGCGTTGGTCGACGCCGAACTGACCGCCGAACAGGCGCGTGTCGGCGCCGGCAAAGCCGGCCTGCCTGAGCCGGCCGTTGCCGCCGGCCATGTCGACCCAGGGCCCGGTCCGGGCGCCCGGCAGGGACAGGTCGTCGACGCGGTTGGACAGCACGCGGTTCACGGCTTGCGACTGCTGGAAGGTCAGCGCCTGCGACGAGGCGTGGATCTGTCCGCTCAGGCTGTCCAGCGCCGTGGCCAGCGCCGCCGCGTCGCCGACGGCCTGCAGCTTCGCCGCCGCCCGCATGAAGGTATCGCTGACGTTCGCGTCGTCGCCCAGCGCAGTCGCGTCGGCGGCCTGGAACGCCGTCTCGACGGCCTGCGCGGCGGCCAGGCGGCTGGTCTGGCCGGCATACAGGCTGTGCGCCACGGTGGCCACGTTGTTGCGCGCCACGTCCAGGTCGACCTGGGTCGCGGAGTAATTTGGGCTGACCGAATACAGCAGGCCCGCCGACCCGGCCACCGTGCCGAAGCGGCCGGCGACCTGTCCTGCCTTGAGGGCGGTTTCGCGATGCCGGACCAGGTAGGAATCGTCGGGCTTGGCGATCACCAGGCCGGAGTCGTTCAGGGCTGCCTGGCCGTCGATCGTGACGGTCGTGCCGAGCTGGATCGTCAGCTTCGCCTCCGGACGCAGGGCGTCGTAGTCCCGCATGATGTGCAGGCCGTTGCCGTAGGCCGCCAGCGCGCCGTTGTTGCGCACTGACCCGCCCGCCACGCCGCCGTCGGCGCCCAGCGCGCCGTCCGCCTGGATCGCGATGTCGCTGGCGACGCTGCCGTACAGCGTGAGGGTGCCCCGGTTGATGGTCGTGGCGCCGGCATAGTGGTTCGCGCCCCACAGGACCAGCTCGCCAGTGCCGTTCTTGGTCAGGCCGGCATTGCCGCCGATGTCATTGAAGAAGGCCGATTGCCGGGCATTGAAGTCGGCCACGAAATCGCCGCCCAGCGTCAGGCGCGTGTCGAACAGCGCCGGGCCGCGCACCGCGCGGTCCGGGTTCAGCCGGCCCCAGCCGAAGCGCGCGCGGTCGCCCATGTCGTCGGCGGTCGACAGCAAGGTCTGGCGCAAGGCGCTGTTGTCCATCCAGGGGTAGGCCTGCGACACCAGCGCCGCGGTCGCCGCGACCACCGGGGCGGCAAACGAGGTGCCCGTCAGCTTGGCGTCGTCCGGCGAGCGCGTGCTGATGCACCAGTTCGCCGCCACTCCGCAGGCGTTCGACCATGGCGCGAGGTTGCCGTCGGCCAGCAGCTGGGCCACCGTCAGCCAGCCGCGTTCGAGCGGCGGCGCGACATAGGGCGCGCCGGCCAGCAGGTAGGGGTTGGGCTGGGATTCGTTGCCGTTGGCCCAGATCAGCAGCTGGCCATTGCGGGTCACGGCGGTGTCCAGGATCGGGAAGAAGCTCATCACGATCGGTGAATCGGCTTTGGCCTGGTCGCCGCCAGGCAAGGCGTATTCGGGCTCGGTGGCGAAGGACCAGGAGTTGTTGACGATAGTGACGCCGCTCGCGGTCAGGGAAGTCAACCGGGCATGCAGCACCAGGGCATTGAACGTGGACGGCAGATTCGCCTGGTACAGGCCGATGCCCGTGGCCGAGCCCTTGGGGAAGCTGTCGCCAGCCACGACCTGGCCGCCGATGATGCGGCTGACAATGGCGCCGTGCGTCTTGATGGCGCCGTGCTCGTCGGTGGCTTCGGCGGCCTCGGGCGCGATGACCCGGCGCAGCACGCCCGCAATCGCCGCCTGGTGGTGGTCCGTGGTGGGATCGGCAGGGAAGCCATTGTCGATCACGCCGACGTTGACGCCGGCGCCATCGAAGGCTGCCGCGGCCGGCGCAACCGGCGTGGGCGAGGTGGGCCGCCAGCCAGCGATGCCGGCGCCGCCGGGATCGACCGGGGCGTCGGGATCGATCGGGGCCAGGGGCGGAGCGGGGTCCGCGGGATCGGGCGGCGTCGCGGGCGGAACCGGGTCAGGCGGTGCTGCCGGCGGCGTGGGCGTGACGGGGTCAGGCGGCGTCGCTGGCGGAGTGGGCGTGACGGGATCAGGCGGCGTCGCGGGCGGAGTGGGCGTGACGGGATCGACCGGCACGGCGGGGGGGG
>NZ_CYTU01000001.1:189908-236715 GCF_001299375.1 Achromobacter sp. 2789STDY5608621
CAGGATGGCGAGGCTCAGGATCGAGACGGCGAGTCTGGACGCGAACGGGAGGGACGGCGGGTGACGCATGGCGGTGGAGCTTCCTCGAGCGTCGTGGCTGCCGACCATCGGGAACCTTTGACGCAATAAGAATGCCCACGCGTTGCGCACGCATGGACACCTTCGCAGCAATGCTCGTTGCCCTGCATTAACCCGCCATTAGCAGCGAGCGATGGCGCGGTTTGCCGTCGCAATATCGGACGCCAGAACGGCGCCGTCCTCGCCGTCGTGCGAATGCCGTATGCCTGGAAATTCAGTCTTACGTGGAGTCCTACTTATTAATGAAATCCATAATGTCATTAAGAAAATGCTTTATTTATTCGGTTGAACGGTCTGACAAGTCAGACGTTCCCAGGGGGATCCCTGGCTACCACCAAGAATCACGATTCTTGGTCCGGTTCAACACCGCCCCGGACAAGAGCTAGAGGCCATGCGCCATTCCGCCGGGGCAGATATAGGAAGTAAGCATGTTTCGGCTGTTCTCTGGTTTGCGTATTCGCGCCCGCTTGTCGGCGGCGTTCCTGTTGGTGGCGGTGCTTGGGGGGGCGATCGGCGCCTTCGGCGTCTGGGGCATGGCCCATATCAACGCCATGAACAGCGAACTCTATGACGTCGAGCTGCGCGGATTGTCCGAAATGAGGGAGGCCAACATACAACTGGTCTACGCCGGCCGCGCCCGCAACAGCTACCTGGCGGCCTCCACCGAGCGCGAACGCCAGGCCGTGCGCAAACAGTTCGACGATGCCGTGCAAGCCCTGGACAGGCTGCGCGAACGCGCCGACGGCTATTACCACACCCCGCGGGGGCGCCAGTTGCTGAGCCGCTTCAAGCAGCTTGAAGACGCCTGGAAGCGTGACGCCGAGGCCTTCTTCTCCGCCGCCAGCGCCCTGCCGCCGATACAGAAGGACCCGCGCGCCGCCGAGATCGAGCAACACGTGATCGCGTCTTCGGAGAAGCTGGATGCGCTCTTGAGCGAACTGGCGGCCAACAAGGAAGAGGTCACGGCGGAATCGGTCGCGCAAGCGTCTGGCCTGTACCAGCGCGTGAGCGATTTCATGATCGCGCTGTCGATCGCCGGCGTCGTGCTCGGTCTTCTGCTGGGCTGGCTCATGACGCGCGGTATCGTGCGCCCGCTTGGCCAGGCCGTCGACGCCGCCCGGCGAGTGGCCGCCGGCGACCTGACCGGCGACATCCGCGTCGCTACCCGCGACGAGACCGGCGACCTGATGGCCGCGCTGCAGGCCATGAACCACAACCTGGCGGGCATCGTGCGCGACGTGCGCGACGGCTGCGAGGGCATCGCCTCGGCCTCCTCCGAGATCGCCCAGGGCAACGCCGACCTGTCGCAGCGCACCGAGGAACAGGCCGCCTCACTGGAGGAAACCGCCGCCTCTATGGAGCAACTGACCGGCACCGTGCAACTGAACGCCAGCCATGCCGGCCAGGCCGAGCAGCTCGTCACCCAGGCCTCGGCCGTGGCGGTGCGCGGCGGCAACGAGGTCGACGGCGTGGTGCGCACCATGGAGGCCATCTCCGACAGCTCGCGCCGCATCGCCGATATCACGAACGTGATCGACGGCATTGCGTTCCAGACCAACATCCTGGCCCTGAATGCCGCGGTCGAGGCCGCGCGCGCGGGCGAGCAGGGCCGCGGCTTTGCCGTGGTGGCGGGCGAGGTGCGCACCCTGGCGCAGCGCTCGGCCGTGGCCGCCAAGGAGATCAACGCCCTCATCAACGAGTCCGCCAGCCGCGTCGAGGACGGCGCGCGCCAGGCCGACGCCGCCGGCCGCACCATGCGCGAAGTGGTGGCCAGCGTCGGTCAGGCCGTGACGCTGGTGCGCGAAATCGCCGGCGCCTCGGCCGAACAATCCACCGGCATCGGCCAGGTCAACCAGGCCGTGGCGCAGATGGATGGCGTCACCCAGCAGAACGCCGCGTTGGTGGAACAGGCCGCCGCCGCGGCCGCCAGCATGCGCGAGCAGGCCGGCCGCTTGACGCAACTGGTCCGGCGCTTCCAGGTCGATGCGACCGTCGGCGCGCGGGTCCTGGCGGTGCGTCCGCTGCCCGCGCTGCCGGCGGCGAAATGAGAGTGAATCGTCTCATTAGTGCGAATAACGGAACACACTGTTCCGTTCATGGGAAATTTGGCAGAATGTAACTCCGGCAAAACAATTTCCCAGTCCATGCGCAAACCCCGAGTTGCATCGAGCGGGCGCTTACGCACCGCGCGCACGCATTGGCGCCCCTTCGTCCTTGGGGTGCTGATCGTGTTCACCGCCGCGGCAGTCTGCGGCCTGTACCTCCATGGCTCGCATCAGGGCGAACACGCCGCGATGGCCATCGGCTGGACCCTGGTCGGGATGCTGGCCATCGCCTACGGGGTCTGTCGACGCTGAAGGCGAGGCGGCGGGCAGGCGGGGCCACGCCGTCTTCGCCTATTCACTTATCCGCTCCTTGAACACGCACTCTCCCGCCGCGCAGCGGTAGCGGTTCATGCGCAGGCCGCCGTAGTCGTCCACATTGCCCAGCATCAGTTCCGTGGCGCTCGCGGGCAGTTGCGCCTTCAGCGTCTGCTCGGAGAACGGCGCCAGCATGATGGGGGCATCGAAGCCGGGCAGCCGTTGCTTGACGGTCTGGCCCAGCCAGATCACGGTGGCGTAGTAGGGCGAGGCATTCTTGAGCGTCAACGCCTGGCCGTTCGTCCGTATCTGCAAGACCTGCTCCGGCGCGGCCTCGCCGCGTTCGGCCAGCTTGCCCGGCCGCAGGAACAGCTTGAGCTGGCTCTGTGTGGTCAGTTGCAGGATGCTGGCGTTCTTGTCCTTCGGCGCCGGCGGGATTTCGCGCACATTGAAATAGAACAGCGTTTCTCGGTCCTGTGGCAGGCGCGCCCTGGCGGCAGCGCTCATCTGCATGATCCGCACCTGCGCCTTCTTGCCGGCGTCGATGCGTTGCAGCGGGGGCAGCGCCAGCAGGTCGTTGGTCATCTTGCCTTCGTGGTCCTCGATCCAGGACTGCGCCAGGTAAGGCGTATCGGCGCTTTCATTGGTCAGGACGATCGACACCGATTTCTGTTCGAGGCCCATGATGATGCGGGTGCGGTCCACGTTGACCGCGGCCTGGCCGGCGGTGGGCAATGCCAGCAAGGCGCCAAGAAGCGCCGGGGCCATCTGTCTGAGTTTCATGTCTGTGCTTTCAAGGGAACCGTTGTGGTATGCGGGGATGCCTTGCCTCAGCGGCAGGGCAGCGGTTGCGGGCCTTCGGCCAGCGCCGTGGAGTCGGGCAGGGTCAGGCGGCATTCCTTTTCGCCGGCCCAGGTGACGGTGAGCGCGTCGCGGTCCTGCGGCTCCACGCCGGTCAGGTAGACCAGCCCGTTGTCGCCCACCATGCCGGCCGTCCTGCCGGTGCGGGTGGACAGCACCAGGGCGCCCAGCGGCGGACTATGGCCGTCGGCCAGCCGCACGTGGCCCAGCACCTGTTCGCCGTGGCTGGCGCGGACGCGCGAGTAGCCGATGGCGCCCTCGGTCAGGACCTGGCTGATGATCGAGTCGATCACGTCCACGTCGTCGGGCAGGGCGTTCACATCCACCGCCACGCTGCTTTCGTGATAGCTCGACACGCCGTTGACCACGGCGATGCCGAAGCGGTTGGTGACGCCGTTGCCGTTGTCCACCGGCACGCCGCCGATGCCGTCGGTGTCGACCATCAGGCGCGGTTCGTTGCCCGCGGCTGGCTGGCCGAAGGCCGCGCCGGCGGCCGTTGCCGTCAGCGAGCCATACCAGTTCAGGCCGACGTTGCGGTATTGGCCGGGTTGCATGGTGAAGTCGGCGCCGGCGCGGCCGTAGGGGGTGCGGGTCTGAATGTTGCCGCTCAGGCTCTGACGCTGCGCGTTGTCGTTGCGCTCGTCGCTTGCGCTCAGGTTCCAGGTGGTGTCCGGACTGCTGAAGTCGGTGTAACCGGCGGTGTGCTGCATACGGCCGTTGTCGCTGCTCTGGTAGCCATAGCTGGCCTGGCGGTTGTCGCCCAGGGGGATGCTGACGGTGGCGTAGACCTGGTTCTCGGTCTGGCCGTAGAAGCTCTGGGTGCGGGCGAACGACAACGACAGGTTGACGTTGCGCAGCCTGCCGAAACTGGCGTTCTTGTTGAGCGACAGCATGTAGTGGTTGTTGGTGGCGCCGTCGTTCCAGTAGTTCAGCCGGCTCAGCGACAGCGACACGCTCATCTCCAGCGGGCGGATGTACTGGCTGTACGCCACCGTGTAGCTCTGCTTTTCGTCGCGGAAGTATTCGCCGCGCAAGGCCGCGCGCGAGATGTATTCCTGCAGCGACAGGAAGTGCCGCCCCGAGAACCGGTAGCCCACGAAGGCGATGGTGCTGCCCAGGCTGTCGAAGGTCTTGGCGTAGTTGACGCGGTAGCTGTAGCCGATGCGGCGCGGCGCATTCGAGAACGGCAGCTTTGCGTCCGAGCGGGTGACGTCGGCGGACAGCGCGCCCAGCACCCCCAGGTTCTGGCCCGCGCCCAGCGCCAGCGCGTGGTAGTTGCCGTTGGTGGCGATCAGGCCGCCATACAGCGAGGTATCGTTGAACGCGCCCCAGGTGGCCTCGCTCATCACGAAGCCGGGGGCCGCCATCTGGTTGTTGGCGCGGCCGCCGAACAGCGGCCGTCCGGCCGACACCTGGTAGCGCAGGTTGCCCTTGCGCGTCATGAACGGCACGCTGGCCGTCGTGATCTGCCAGCTGCGGGTGCTGCCGTCGCTTTCCTGCAGTGTCACGTCCAGGTTGCCGCTGATGTTCCGGTTCAGCGCCGGCAGCGCGAAAGGCCCCGGCGACACCCGCGTCTGGTACAGCAGGCGGCCGTTCTGGCTGACCGTCACCTGCGCGTTGCTGTTGGCGATGCCGGTCACCTGCGGCGCATAGCCCTGCAGCGACGGCGGCAGCATGCGCTCGTCGCTGGCCAGCGTGACGCCGGCGAAGCGGAACGAGTCGAAGATGGAGGACGACAGGTAGGTCTGGCCCAGCGTCAGCTTCGCGCCCCATTGCGGCAGCGGCCGGAACAGGTAGGTCTGGGGCAGGGTGAAGCTGGACTGCGAGACGCCGCGGCTGTCGTAGCGGTTGTACTGGTAGTCGCTGCGCAGGCGCCATGCGCCCAGGTTCACGCCGGCGGTGCCGTACAGGGTGTAGCTGGCCGTGTTGCCGCCCTGCCGCGTCATGTAGCGGTTGGCCAGCAGGTTGTAGTCCAGGATCACGCCGTTCACGCCCGGGCTCCAGCGCGCCGGCGGCACCCAGTCGGGATCCTGGTATTGCAGCCAGGCCTGCGGCAGCGTCACGGTCAGCGACTGGCTGTCGGGCCGGTACTCGACCTTGCTGTCGGGCGTGTCCAGGTCGATGCAGGGGCCGGCCTCGGTGTTGACGTTGGCCAGCCGCGCCACGGCGTCGTCCTTGAGCGTCAGCATGTCGAGCATCGCCGGAGTGATACAGAACACACTGCCGTCGTCGATCACCGGCACCACCTTGACCAGGTACTGGCCCTGGATCAGGCGCTGATTCAGGTAGAAGTCGACCAGATAGCTGCCGGGCGCGAGGTAGCCGTCGCGGCTGAAGGTCGACAGGTCGATGTTGCGCTTGTCTTTGGTATTGAGAAAGCCGCTGCTGAATTCCGTGGCCTGTGCCGACAGCACAAAGGTACTGATTGCCATGAGTGATGCCAAGCGGGCCAGGATCATGATGTCTTTTGCCGTATCTCCGGCCTCAGGGATTGCCGGAAAACCTCGGCAGCGATGTGGCGGCGCGGCCACCTCGGTACGGAATGGGGGGCGTCGGATACCCCCGCCGCGTGGGCGGCGGGGTTCTCGGGCGCGGGGAGTCGCGGCGGCGGGCCGCTTAGAAATACGTCAGCGAGTAGGTCGCCGTGCTGTTGATCGAGCCGGCGCCGCCCACGCCGGTCGCCATCAGGCGGGCGAAGAAGTTCAGCACGCCATTGCTGGCCGTCATCTGTTGGGCGTTCGCCGCCGTCGCGGGGGTGCCGATATTGATCGGCGTGTTGTTGTCCTTGTTCAGCAGCTGGACCACGACGTTGGCGGCGCCGCCGATGTTGGTGAGTAATCCCGAGGCCGGGGTGGCTGAGGTGCCCTGGAACGTCACGCCAATTTTCGACAACTTGCCGTTGGCGTTGCCCGTGCCCGCGGGGGGCGCGGGATCGGCATCGAACGTGCACCCCGTCATGTGGATGTTGATCGGCACCGAGGTGGAAAACTTGCCAGTCGCGGTCAGGTCTTTCTTGGAGACCTGGCCCATGTCGATCGTCATGTTCGTGTCGGCGGCCGAGATGGAGCAAGGCGCCTCGATGACCGAGCCCGTGAACGTGATGGTGCCGTTACCGAAATCACCGGCGGCGAACGCCGCGACCGGGCCCAGGAGGGCGGCGGTGGTTGCGGTGGCGAGGAGCGTCTTCTTAAACATGGATAGTCCTTATTGATATCCGAGGGGGGGCTTGCCTGCGCTGGATGCCGCGCAGTGGTTGAAAAAAACGGATGCGCCGGGCGCAGAAAATTATGGGTCGGCTTGGCGCCGGTTTTTCTTCCGCCCGAAAGGGGATCTATTGCGTTCGCATGGAATGTCGAGGCGTTTCGCGGTTCGTCGGGGACGGCGATGCGGATGTGCCGCTCGCGGCGTGGGGGCGCTTGTTCACGCGGCGGAACAAGGGTCGGCCAAGGGTGGCGTGAACGCGGGCGGCGGGCGCGGATGCGGCGAGGCGAGCATGAAGCCAGGCCAGGCGGGCGGGGCCGCGCTCGAGCGCCACGCGTGCAGAGGGATATGAGATATTTCCGTCATGCTGGCCATCTTGCATGGTCCGGATTATCTGAGCGTTAACTCGCATCAGATCGGAAGCCGCGGCGGCGCCGGGGCGCGGCGCCCAGGCGGGGCGCTCGGGGAAGCGGTGTCAGGAAAGCGCGGGCGATCCCGGGGCGCCGCAGGGCGCCCGGGTGGGGCGCCGGACGGGCGTCAGGCGCGCCAGGCGAGCACGGCGGCGACCACCACGCAGACCGCGGCGAACACCCGTTGCAGCACCGCTTGCGGCACGCGCGGCGCCAGCGTGCGGCCGGCCGCCATGCCGGCGATGGCCGCCGCCACGAAGGCCCATTGCGCGGCCGACAGCGTCAGGCCGTGCAGCAGCGCGGAACTGACCGTGGCGGCCGATACCAGCGCGATCACCATGAGCGAGGTCGAGACGATGCTGATCATGCGCGCGTCGCTGAAGTGGGTCAGCGCCGGCACGATGATGAAGCCGCCGCCCACGCCGAGCATGCCGGTGCACAGGCCGGATACGGCGCCGATGCCGCCGAGCGTGGCGGCCGTCAGGCGGTTCCAGACGAAGCGGCCGGTCTCGGGCGAGAGGCGGCAGGCCTTGGGCGGGGCGTCGGCCGCGCCCGGGGCCGGCGCCTGGCGGCGCGACTGCTGCACCATGCGCGCGGCCACCAGCAGCATCACCGCCGCAAAAGTCAGACTAAGCCAATGCGCCGGCAAGCGGCGCGCCAGCGACAATCCCATCGGTGCGGTCAGCGCGCCCACCGCGGCCATCAACAGGGCGGCCTTGTAGCGCACCAGTCCGCGCATCAGGCCCTGCAGGGCGCCGACCGCCGACGCGATGCCCACGGCGATCAACGCCACCGGCGCCGCCTGCGTCAGCGTCAGGCCCAGTCCGAACATCAGCGCGGGCACGGCCAGGATGCCGCCGCCGGCGCCCGTCAGGCCCAGCGAGACACCGATGCACAGTCCCAGCAGGGTCGCGGTCATCATGATTAATTACTTTTGGCAATTAGCTTATTACTTCAAATAAGTATAGCGCGCCGGAACGGAGAGCCCGCCATGCGGATTTTGTTGGTCGAGGATGACGCCTCCATCGCCCTGGCGGTGCAGGCCGGCCTGGGGTTGCAGGGCTTCGTGGTCGATGCGGTCGGCGATCTGCGGCAGGCCGACCTGGCGGTGCAGACCTCCCACGTCAGCGCCTGTGTGCTGGACCTGGGCCTGCCCGACGGCGATGGCGTGACGCTGCTGGCGAAATGGCGCGCGCGGCGCCAGAACCTGCCGGTGCTGGTGCTCAGCGCCCGGTCGGGGGTGGCGCAGCGCGTCGGCGCCCTGCGCGCGGGCGCCGACGACTACGTCCTCAAGCCGTTCGACCTGGACGAACTGGGCGCGCGGCTGCAGGCGCTGATACGGCGCGCCGCCGGCCATGGCGCCGACCGCATCGACCACGGCCGCCTGACCCTGTTCCTGTCGCGCGGCGAAGTGCTGTGCGACGGCCGGCGCGTCACGCTGCAGCGGCGCGAGCTGGCGCTGCTCAAGACCCTGCTGCAGCATCCCGGGCAGATCCTCACCATGGACCAGCTGCGCGACAGCCTGTATGGCTTTGACGACCGGGTCGAGAGCAACGCGGTCAACGTGCACATCCACAAGCTGCGCCGCAAGCTGGGCGCCGACCTGATCGAGACGGTGCGCGGCTGGGGCTACCGCCTGGGGATGCCGGCGCCATGAGCCTGCGCGCCCGCCTGTTGCTGCTGCTGGGCGCGGTCTGGCTGGTGTTCGGCGGCGCCGTCACGCTGTGGGCGTTCCAGCATGCCAGCGCCGAGCTGGACGCGGCCCTGGATTCGCGGCTGGCGGCATCGGCGGCGATGGTGGCGCGGCTGATGACGCAATGGCCGCGCGCGCCGCGGGAAGACGCCGTGGAGATGGCGGCCGCGGTCGGCCTGCCGTTGTGCGATGGCCTGGCTTGCGAAGTCAGCGGACCTGCCGGCGACGCGCCGGCGCGGGCGCCGGGCGGGCCGGCGCTGGATGGCGCGCCGCTGGGGTTCGGCCTGCTCGCGCACGCTGGCGGCCCATGGCGCACCTACGCCATCGAACGCGACGGGGTGCGCATCGCCACGGCCGGCCGCATGGACATCCGCGCGGCCTTGCACCGGCAGATGGCCTGGATGGCGCTGCTGCCCGGCGTGGCCGGCCTGCTGGTGGGGGTCGGGCTGCTGTGGTTCGGCGTCGGCCAGGGCCTGGCGCGCCTGTCGCGGCGCATGGCGGACATGCTGCTGCGCGAACGGCATTTCTCGGACCACGCGGCGCACGAGATGCGTTCGCCGGTGACGGCCATCAAGGCGCACCTGCAGGTGCTGGAACGCTTGCCGGCGACCGTCGGGGACGCGGCCAGCCGCCAGGCGGTGGCCCATGCGCTGCAGGGCACCGCGCGGCTGGAGCGCCTGATCGAGCAACTGCTGATGCTGGCGCGCGCCGACGATGACGGCGCCGACGCGGCCTGCGACGCGCTCGCGGTGCTGGCGCGGGTGGCCAGCCGCAAGCCCGCGCGGGTGCGCTGGCACCTGCCCGCCGGCCAGCCCTGGGCGGCGCTGCCGGATGCGCTGCTGGATTGCGCGGTGCGCAATCTGGTGGACAACGCGCTCAAGTATTCGCCGGCGCAGGCCGAGGTCGAGGTCCGCGTCTCGGTCGTGGCGGCCGACCTGGTGGTGACGGTGCGCGACCGCGGGCCGGGGCTGACCCCGGCGCAATGCGCGCAGGCGGTGGAACCTTTCTGGCGCGGCGGGCGCCAGGGCGAGGGCGCGGGGCTGGGGCTGTCGATCGTGGCCGCCATCGCGCGGCGCCACGGCGGCACGCTGGCGCTGGAGTCGGCGCCGGGCGCGGGTCTGCGCTGCCGCCTGAGCGTGCCGCTGGCCGCCGGCGTCAGTCCCAGGAGCGCGAATAGCGATGATCGAGAAACAGCTCGGGCAGGCCCGACACCTGTTTGAAGCGCAGGACCTCGTCGTCGTCCATGCCGAGCTGGCGGGCGATGTCGGCCTCGTTCCAGCCGGCACGGAGCAGGCGCACGACGATGTCGGTCATGGGCATCACGCCGTGCACGCCGCGGGCGCGGTTGTGGCGGATGGTGGCGGCGATGCGGTCGGCGGCGCCGGCGCGTCCGGGGCGGATCGCCACGATGGGCAGATAGCCCTGCAGGCGCTGGCGGATGGGGCCCTTCTTCTTGCCCACGCGCTGGCGGTGGAAGCCGTCGACGACGACGTAGCGGTCGGGGCCGGCCTGGTGCGCGACGATCGGCTGGGTGTAGCCGTCGGCCTCGATCGACAGCTCCAGCAGCCGCATTTCCGGCGGCGCGACGCTGTTGGGGTTGTAGTCGTTGGCTTCGACGGCTTCGCCGGGGATCCATTGCACGCAGTCGACCGGCTCGGCGGCGAAGGGGCTGTGTTCATGCAGGCACAGGCGGATCCGGTTGATGGCTTCGATCCGTTGCCGGATCGGCAGGCTGTCCAGTTCGTTGAACAGCATCCTGGCCCGGTTCTCCAGGCTGTCGAGAAGTGGCATGCGCATTCCTTTTCAAGGTGGTCCAGTTGCCGCGGCTGGTGTGCGGCTGGAAGCCGTATGGTTGCAGCAGCGCGGCGCTGAGCCAGGGCACGCGCAGGGTGCAGGGCTGGTCCAGGTCGTCGATGTAGTCGAGCACGCGCTGGCGCAGCGCCCGGAACAGGCCGAGCTGGCGCGCTTCGGGGCGGATGTAGCCGTCGCGGATGCGCACCGAGCCGCTTTGCAGTTCGATGCTGATGAAGCCGAGCACGCGCGCATGGTTATGCCGCCGGACGATGAACCAGCGGTGCCGGGGACTGTCGTTCAGGGGATAACCGCCGCAGTCGCGGCGCACCGTGGCGCTGGCGAAGAACCGGCCCATCTGCGCGAAGAAGGCGGGCTCGTCGTCGTATGAGCGCAGCAGCAGGAAATCGTAGTGCTTCAGGGGATGCGTCATGGCGCGGAGCGGTGCGGGTCGGGAAGCAGGCTGTCGATGTCGCGGCGCGCCGGGCCGAAGGACAGCGAGCGCGCCATGTCCTGCTTGAGCAGCGACAGGCCGATGCGGCGCCAGGAGGGCTGCACCTTGCGATTCTCGAGGTCGGGGATGCCGGCGTCGGGCCACATCGCCAGCGGATGGCCGCGCTGTTCCCACCAGGCGATGAAGACGTCGATGCGCCGCGTGTACACCTGGCGCAGCGCAACGGGCATGCTGGCGAGCAGGAACTGGCTGTACTGGCGCCAGGTGTCGAAGGTGGGCGGCAGTCCCAGCCCGCCGCGATAGCCGAGGAAGCGCTGGCGGCAATAGCGCGCCGCGTAGTTGGCGCCCTGCACGCGCTTGACCGTGCGGAACCAGGTGGCGGGTTCGAGCTTGTGGAACAGGTCCAGCCCCTTGCGCTGGTCGTCGCCGTAGGGCTGGCAGATGCGCATCTGCGAATACGGCACGCCGGCGCGCAGCATCTGGTCGTAGAGGCGGTTGTAGGCGTGGCCGTTTTCGCCGGTGTAGCGCCACAGGTCTTCGAACTTCCAGTCGTAGATCGGGAAGAAGGTGACGGCGTTGTCGCGCTGCTTGTCGCGGGTGCTCCAGGCCAGCGGCCTGTGCGCGCCGGGCGGCGTCCAGGCGCATTTCTTGGTGCGGCGCTTGACGGCGAGATAGCGGTTGAGCGATTCGTCGGAACGGATGCCGACCAGGAACGCGGTGGTCGCGTCGCGCGCCAGCCAATGATTGAATTCGGGCACGAATTCTTCGAATTCCATGCGGTGGCGGTAGAACGGGAAATAGCCGGGATCGTTGATGACGGACGGATGCCGCGGCAGCGGCCGGATCCAGTCGGCCTCGCGGCCGGGCTCCCAGGCGCACCAGTAGGGTTCGCGCAGGCTCGAGGCGTTGCGCAGGTTGATCGGCAGGCAGATCCACCAGGGGTGGACGTCGGCGCGATCGAACATGGCGGTGACGTGGTCGATGGTGGCCTGGTATTGGCCTTCGAGGTCGATGAAGACCGCGTGCACCGGGCCGCGCCCCATTTCGCGCGCGACCTCGAGCGCCAGGTGCAGGGTGACGGAGCTGTCCTTGCCGCCGGAGAACGCCACGCAGACCCGCTCGAAGTGCCGGAACACCAGGCGGATGCGGGCCTTCGCGGCTTCGTGGACGTCGAGGTCGCGGTAGTGTTTCAAGGCCATGGGGGGAGCATCCTGTTCGCGTCGTTCCCGGCCCGGCGGGCGGGCGGGGGCTGCGGCGCGCCGATGCGCCCGGGCAGGGGCGGATCATGCATATGCGCTGCAACAAACGTGTCAGGATAGCCCGATCCCACGGCGCGATCGGGGTCATTCCGTCCGCTATTTTCCGAGAGATCGGCGCGTCCGCCACGCGTGTGGCGGGCGCGCGTCTTACGCCTTCAAGTGCTCGTACAGGATGGTGGCGCCGATGCCGATCAGCGCCAGGCCGCCCAGCACCTCGGCGCGCTTGCCGGCGACGTTGCCGACCAGCCGGCCGATCATGACGCCCAGGGTCACCATCAGCATGGTCGCCAGGCCGATGGCCAGCGCGGTGACGGCGATGTTGTTGTCGATGAAGGCCAGGCTGACGCCGACGGCCATGGCGTCGATGCTGGTGGCGAAGCCGGTGGCGGCCAGCAGCCAGAACGAATGGCGGCCGACCGGCGCGGCTTCTTCGTGGTCGGCGCCCAGGCCGTTGCGGATCATCATCGCGCCCAGGATACAGAGCATGCCGAAGGCGATCCAATGGTCCCAGTCCTGCACGAAGCGGGCGGCCATGGAGCCGAGCGCCCAGCCGATCACGGGCGTGATGGCTTCGATCACGCCGAAGATCACGCCGGTGCGCAGCGCTTCGGACAGCCGTGGCTTGTGCAGGGCGGCGCCTTTGCCGACCGCCGCGGCGAAGGCGTCGGTGGACATGGCGAAGGCCAGGATGAGGGTGGAAAGGGCGTTCATGCGGGAGAGGCTCCGACCGGGCGAAACACACAGACTTTCCATATCGCCCGGTCAGAAGCTATGGAAAAGTCCGTGGTCTCGCCAAACCGTGTCGGTTGCCGGCGCCATGGCCAGAAGGGCCAAGAGTGTTGACGCGGGCGCTTCCGGACGGGGCCGGAAGAGGCTACTCCCCAGGGAGGCTTGCAGTGTAGCAAAGGGCGCGGGGCGCCGGGGCGAAATTTTCAGGTTCAGGTCAGCCGGGCGCCGTTGGGCACGTCCAGCTCGGGCGTGACCAGCACGGTCTGGTCGGCGGCGTCGGCCAGCCCCAGCACCAGCACTTCCGAGCGCACCGGGCCGACCTGGCGCGGCGGGAAGTTGACGATGCCGAGCACGCGCTTGCCCGGCAGTTGTTCGAGCGTGTAGCGGCCGGTGATCTGCGCCGAGCTTTTCTTGACGCCGACGCCGGCGCCGAAATCAATGGTCAGCTTGTAGGCCGGCTTGCGCGCCTCGGGAAAGGGATCGGCGGCGATGATGGTGCCGACGCGGATGTCGACCTTCATGAAGTCGTCGAAGCTGACGGTGGGGGCGGGCGGGGTGGCGGGGTCCTGGGTGTAGTGCATGGGCGTGGGGGATCGGTTCAAGGGGGGCGGGCGGCGATGCCCGCGATGGCCCCATCATGCCAGATCGATGCCGCCGCGGGTCGGACGCAGGGCGGCCAGCGCGGCCAGCTCGACCCGCGCGATGCGGCCGTCGATGGCGCCGACGGCCAGTCTGCCGCCGTGCGCGGCGAGGGCGTAGAGCACGGTGGCGATGCCGCCGATGCGGACCCGGGACGCCAGCAGCAGGTCGCCGCTGTCCGCGTCGATCAGCATCAGGGTGCCGTCGAGGAAGGCCGCCAGCACTAGGCCGTCGGCCACGACGATGGCGCTGGCCGAGGCCGGGGTGGCATGGCGCCAGCGTTCCTGGCCGCGCGCCAGCGACTTGCGGTAGATGAAGCCGCGATAGGCGTTGCCGACCGTGGGCGAGTAGTGCTTGCCGGCGATCACCAGGCCGGCGCCGAGCGCGTCATCGACGTAGGCGCCGCGGCATTCCATGGCGTGGCTGGCGGGCGTGCCGTCCGGCTTGAGCAATGGCCACAGGCGTTCGAGGCGACCATCGGCGTGGACCCGGCACAGGTGCTTGCCTTCGTGCGAATCGGGCGGCGTGCCCTGCACCGTGAACAGATCGGGCGCGCCGTTGATGCCGATGTAGTGGTTGAAGCAGTCGTAGTGGCCGAGATCGAGGCGCCGCGCGTCGGTCAGGGTGGCATCGAGCAGGACGTCGCCGGCGCCGCGGCGGCGCGCATCGATGCGGTCGCGGCGGCCGAGCAGGCGGCCGTCGGCGCTGGCGCAGAAGGTGTATTGGCCATCCTCGTCGCGCAGCGTCGTCAGCTCGCCGTCGCGCAGCGCGTACAAGCGCGAGTCGCGGCGGAAGCGGTCGGCGGGATCGGGCGGGGCGATCGCGTGCACGACGAGCGGCGTGGTGCGCAGGATCTCGGCGCCGCGGCCGCCGCCGTCGTGACGCGCGAGCAACGCGCCGTCGGCGCGGTAGCGCTCGAGCAGGCAGCCGTCGTGGACCGCGGCGAGCGTGTCGGCGTCGAGCCACGCCAGGTCCCAGATGGCGCCGCGCAGGCCCAGGTTGGGCAGGTCCAGCCATTGCGCCAGGCGCGAGGCCGGGTCGCCGTCATCGCGTGGCATGGCCGGGTCGAGGACGGCGGCGGCGGGGTCCAGGTCCGGCGTGACGGGCGCGGCGTCGGCCTCGGCCCATACCGGCAGCAGCGTTTCGAAAGCGGGCGGGACGTCGCCGTCCTGCTCGTCCCACGATTCATCCCAGGGGCGCACCCAGGCTTGGATGCGGCCGTCGTCGAGGTAGCGGCAACGCACCACTTCGGGCACGTTGAGGAAGGGGCGGCGGCTGGCGCCGCTTTGCCAATTCCAGGCGATCAGTTCGCCCTCGAACAGATAGCCGCCGTCGTAGCTGCCCGCGCCGATGGCGATGACGGGCCGGTCCGGATGGAAGGCGACGTCGTTGATGGGCAGGCGCGGCGCGTCGCAGGCCGCGAACGGCACGGGATCGCCGCGGCGGTAGAGGCCGACGCGGTAGCGCAGCGCGGCGCCGCCATAGGCGGCGCGCGCAGGCGGATTGATCAGGAGGGGAAAGGCGGAGGCCACGGCGACGATGTCGCCGGCCGGGTGGAAGAACACGCCGGTGATCCGGCCGGCGCCCCGCAGCGCCGGATTCATGAACGCGTTCATGATTGATGCGGCCGGCGCCCCGGGGCGCGCGGCGGATTCAGGCCTCGCGGGCCGCGCACCGGCCGCGCGAAGGTGGCGGGGATCGGCGCGGTGGCGGGCGGGCGCATGGGCGGATGGCCGTCAATGACGCGTCATGATTTGGCGGCGGCGGCCGTGGTGGCGCTTTTCTTGCCGCGCGGCTTGGCCGCGGGCGTTTCGCTCACCGGCGGCGTGTCGAACTCCTGTTTGTTTCGTTCGCCCCGCGGGGTGTTTTCCGGATGGGGTTTGGGAAAGGCCCAGGGTTTCGTTTTCTGATCCATTGCTTGTACTCCTTGCACAGGCGGAACAGTAGCATTTGCCGTGGCCGTGAGTAAGTGAGGGTTGACGTCAATATTCATCACATCGTGATATGAGGAAAGCGGAGGGCGCGGCGCCGCGGGTGCGGTGCGGCGGGCGATGGCGCGGCGGGCCGGCTACCCTACGACCACCGCGGCGGCGCAGCGTTCATTTCTGGAGGCGTTGTGTCTGGATTTCGCCGCATGAGCGCATTGCGTGAATGGCCCGTGCGAGCCGCGGCGTCATGGCGGCGCTGGCGGGAAGCCGCGTCCGCGGCATCCATGCAAGGGACCGCCGCGGCGCCTGCCGCGATGCTGGTCCCGGTTGCATCCGATCATTTTACCTTGGCCGCGCGGCGCCCTGGCCTGGCGGGCGAACAGCGCGCTCGATGCGGCGCAAAGTCGCCATCCGGCGCGGGGTCGGACTCATCCATTTGCGTCGCTGAAAGCAGTAGTCGCGGCCGGCGCGGGCGGGACTACGATGGGGCCGTGCACATAGGGAGGGAACTATGGACACGACCAAGGAATGGTACGCCGCCGTCAAGGAATGGCAGCGCGCGCGCGACGAATTGACCGCGGCCGTCGCCGCGATCAAATGGCCCGATCCGACGGCGGCCTGCCTGGCCACTTACGACCGCGCCTATGCGCATGAAACGGCCGCGCGCGAGCGCATGAACCAGGCCTACGAACGCGTCCGACGATAGGGCGCGCGCGCGGTTGCTACACTGCCGCGCATGACGCAAACCCGGACTTCCCTGACGATCCGACCGGCGCGCCCCGACGATGTGGCGGCGCTGGAGGACATATTGACGCAAACCTATGAAGGCACCTGGCGGCCGCAGATGACGCCGCAGAAGTACCAGCACTTCCTGGATAGCGGCAAGATCCCGCAATACGTCGCCGAGCGCGGCGCGCGCTTCCAGGTGTGCGAGGCCGGCGGCCGCGTGGCGGGCATGGTGGACTGGGAGAAGAACTTCATCTGGGCCCTGCACGTGGATCCGGCGCAGCAGCGGCGCGGGGTCGGCGCGGCGCTGCTGGCGCTGGCCGAGGATGGCATGCGCGCCGCCGGCTTCGGCGAGGCGCGGCTGGAGACCGACACCTTCAATACGCAGAGCCGCGCGTTCTACGCCAAGCATGGCTATGCCGAGGTCGACACCTATCCCGACGAGGAATGGGACAGCGGTTTCACGACGGTGCTGCTGGTGAAAGCGCTGGCGTGATCCGGCGGGCGGTGGCGGGATGCGCGGGTGCGATCCGTTGATGTGATCGGCTGCCGGCGACGCCGTTGCCGGGGAGCCACGCGCATTGTGGCTCCATGAATTGAGGGTTATATGGCTCTGGCAATGGAGCCAGCGCGGCGCTATGGTGTGTGTTTCCCTTTCCCGCGCCTATTCCGCCATGTACCTGCCGTCCGCCTTCCGTGAAGATTCCCTCGAGGTCCAGCACGATTTCATCCGCGCGCATCCCCTGGGGGTGCTGATGACCAGCGGGGAGGGCGGGCTGATGGCCAACCACATTCCCTGTCTGCTGTATCCGGAAGGGCCGCACGGGGTGCTGCGGCTGCACATGGCGCGCGCCAATCCGCAATGGAAGGAACTGGCCGCCGGCGGCGACTGCCTGCTGGTGTTCCATGGCGCGCAGGCCTACATCACGCCGTCCTGGTACGCCACCAAGGCCGAGACGCACAAGGTCGTGCCGACCTGGAATTTCGTCGCCGTGCATGTGTGGGGCACGCCGACGGTGCACGACGATCCCGTCTGGGTGCGCGCGCAGATCGGCGCGCTGACCGAAGCGCAGGAAAAGGCGCGGGTGCAGCCCTGGCGCGTCGAGGATGCGCCCGAGGATTTCATCGCGGCGCAGATGCGCGCCATCGTCGGCGTCGAAATCGCGATCACGCGCATCGAGGGCAAATGGAAGGTCAGCCAGAACCGCACCGTGGCCGACCGCCAGGGCGTGGCGGCGGGGCTGGCCGATGAACAGGGCGACGCCGTGATGGCCGGACTGGTGGCGCGTCGCGGCGGGCTGGCGTGACCGGCGGGCGCTGCATTGCGGCGGATGAAGCATGGCGGTTGCACGCCACGGCTGGAATCACACGGGTTGACCGACACCGATCGAGGCCTGCAGGCGGCCCGATCAGGCCGCGCTAGCCGCCTGCAGGCGCCGCTGGCGCGCGGCGCCGCGGCCCCACGCCAGGCAGGCGATGGCCGCCGCCTGCAGCGCCGCCGCCACCGCGAGGAACCAGAACAGCGGATGCTGCTCCTGGCCGGACAGCGTGCGCAGCACGCCGAACACGGCGGGCGCGAAGGCATAGGCGCCCTGCGACATGGCCACGATCAGCGGCACCACCCGCGCGGCGTCCTCGCGCGCGAATTCGGCCTGCGCGATCAAGGGCGGCAGCGAGGTGGCGTTGCCGATGCCGGCGCCGAACAGCAGCACGCCCGCCCACACCGCCCAGGCATGGTCCACCGCCAGCATCAGCACCAGCGAGCCGGCGATCTGCGCGCCATAGGACAGGCAGGCGATCAGGCGGCGGTCGGCCGAGGCCGGCATCAGCCAGCCCACCAGGCTGCGGCCGGCGATGGCGCTGGCGGTGGCCAGGCCCATCGCGATGCCGGCGGTCTGCGCGCCCAATAGCGGCGCCAGCAGCGACAGCAGGTGCGCGATCAGGCCGATCTGCGCGAACAGCCCCAGCGCCATGCCGGCGCCCAGCGACAGGAAGGCGCGGTCGCGCCACAGGCGCGGCACGCGCGCCAGCGCGGCGGCGGCGGCCTGCGCCGGCGCGTCCGGCGGCACGCCGTCGGGATGCTGGCCGAGCTGTTGCGGCGTGACGGCGAACACCTTGCGCGCCAGCACCGCGATCACCAGCACCATCGCCGCGCCGACCCACCAGGCCGCCTGCGCGAAGCCGTAGCCCGCGATCAGGAACACCCACAGCGGCGAGAACACCACGCCGCCGATGCTGGCGCCGTTGTAGGCCATGCCCAGCGCGGCCGGCCGGCGCTTGACGAACCAGGGCGAGATCAGCGCGTTGACCGCCGCCGCGCCCAGCGTGACCCAGCCCATGCCGGAGAACAGCGCGGCCGCGTACAGCTGCCATGGCGCGGCCGCGCGGGCCCATCCCGACACGCCCAGCGCCAGCGCGATGGCGCCGGCCAGGGTGACCGCCGGCACGCCCCAGCGCCGGTACAGGCGCGGCAGGTTGGCCACGATCAGCGTGCCGCACAGGAAGTGCAGGGTGACCGCGGCCGACACCAGCGCCACGCTCCAGCCGGTGCGCTGCACCACCGCGTGCAGGAACACGGGCGGGCCATAGAAGCCGACGCCCCAGCCGAAGATGGCCAGCACGAAGGTGGCGTAAAGGACTTTCCGGCCGAAAAAACGCTGTGGGGTGTGCATGGCAAGCGGCTGGCGATGGCGCCGGCTGTTTTGTTGGGATGACTCGCAGTATGCTTGGCCCTGTAGACAACACTTTGGCCGGGACCGAATCATGGAATCCGAGTTCGCCGATATCAACCTGTCGGCCGTTGCCGGCGCGATCGCCGATCCGGCGCGGGCGCGCATGCTGTGCGTGCTGCTGGACGGCCGCGCCCGCACCGCCACCGAACTGGCCGCGGCCGCCGAGATCGGCGCCTCCACCGCCAGCAGCCATTTCCAGCGCCTGCGCGAGCAGGGGCTGGTGGAGCAGGCGGCGCAGGGCAAGCACCGCTATTACCGGCTGGCCAATGCCGAAGTCGCGCGCGCGCTGGAGGCGCTGCTGGTGGTGGCGGGCGCCGAGCGCACGCCGTTCAAGCCCAACACGCCGTCGGCGCTGCGCGAGGCGCGCACCTGCTACGACCACATGGCTGGCACGCTGGCCGTGCGCATCCACGACGCGATGCTGGCGCGCCAGTGGCTGGCGGCCGATGGCCGCGACTACGCGCTGACGCCGCTGGGCGAGGCCTCGCTGGCGCAGGTCGGGGTCGACGTGGCGCAGGCGCGCCAGCGCCGCCGCCGCTTCGCCTGCCCGTGCCTGGACTGGAGCGAGCGCCGCTCGCATCTGGGCGGCGCGCTCGGCGCCGCGTTGCTGGAGGCGCTGCTCGTGCGCGGCTGGATCGAAAAGGACCTGGATTCGCGCGCGCTGTCGGTCACGCGCAAGGGCGCGCGCCAGTTTCCGGCGTTCTTCGGCATGCCCGACGAGGCCTCCGGCGATAGCGCGGACTGGCGCCGTAGCGGCGGCCACGCCGCGGCCTAGCCCATCATGAAATCGCTTTGCCGCGGACGAGAGGCCGCGGCGGTTTCCGCACGACCCCATCGACATCACGCGTCGCCCCTTGGCCGGCAGGCCGGGGCGGCGCACGCACCGCTTTTTTCATCGGGCATTTGCCCTGCACAGGAGGTGGCCTTGCCTACGCTGGCCCTGCACGCTTTCCGCCGCACTCTGCCAATCGCGACGGAACTGCGCATCGACGTCAACCATGCTCCGCATGAAGTGGAGACGGAACTCGATGCCATCCACGACCGCATGAATCGTCCTTCGGACCGCTTGTATGGATTGCCGGAGGTTCAAACCGACATCCCTGGCATGGTGCTTCGCTACCGCGAAGCCGATGGCGAGTATTACGTGTATGTGGTGGACGCGCGGCGCGGCCGGCTGGCGGGCTATACGGTGTTCAACCGGCTGATCGAGGTGGGGCGGCGCGCCGATCCCTACGTGCGCGCGCCGCACTCGAAGTACGCCGCGCCCTACCAGGGCATGGGGCTGGCCACCGCGGTCTATCGCTGGGGGCTGGAGGCCGGCCTGTGCATCATGAGCGGCGCGCGCCAGTCGGCCGGCGCCCATCGCCTGTGGCTGGGGCTGGCCCGCGACTACGAGCTGGGCTACGTCGACCTGCGGCGCAAGCGCCTGACCTATCTGGGCGCCACGGTGACGCCGCCGGTGCTGGGCGACCTGCATACCCGCATGTTCCTGCTGGGACGGGGCTGGACCCGGCCCGACTACCTGCGGGCGACCGGCATGCAGGCGCCCGAAAGTGCGCTTTCGCAACAGTCATAGGGGAAATCCCCGGGACGGATCAGCGCGGCGGCGGCCAGATGACAGTGTCATCGAGTGTCATCTGGCTGTCAGCCGCGCACCGCCTGCCTGTCCGGCCTGTACCCCGCGTCCGGCGGAAACGGGGACGCAATTCGTGCATTGCAACAATGTTTCTATCGAATGCCGAGGTTACAAAACTTATCCGAACTGTCATGAACAGCCGGGGTATGCTGGTTCGCAGAAAGAGGGCATCCGAAGTGCATCAGAACAACTTGATCTACAAGGGATACCGGCTGACGGCCAAGGTGTCCCGGGGCGCGGGCGAAGAGGTTCAGACGCTGCCCAGCGGCCCCGTTTTCATCGCATCGATCATGGTGGTCCAGGCGGGCGCCGTGCTGGAAGGCGGCGACGAATACCCCGTGCCACGCTTTGCCGAAGGCGGCTTCGTCTACAGCCCGCGCGAGGCGGTGCATGCCGCCATCCTGCACGGGCGCGAGATCGTCGACGGCCTGACCCACGTGCCATCCTGACGCCTGACGGCGAGGGAATTTCCACGGCGCCCCTGCCGCGGCGCGCCGGTCGCCATGATGCGCCGCCCGGCGGCGGCCGTATTCACTCGGCCGCGAACACGGCCTTCCAGTCGCGCGTCTTGGCCAGCGTCAGCACGCTGGCCGACTGTTCCAGGATGGCCACGGCCTTCTTGAGTTCCTCGGCCGACGCGCCGTCTTCCAGGATCACCATGCGCGAGTTGCGCGCATCGGCCATTTTCACGTCCGACATCTTGCCGTGGGTCTGGTAGACCTGGGTCCAGTCCATTTTCTTGCCGGCCTTGAGCGCGATCGGTTCGATGTACGTCAGCGCGGTGCTGCCGGCGGCGCGCACGGCGAAGGCGAAGTCGGCGGTGTGGCCGCTGCTGCCCTTGGCGCGCGCGCCCTTGACCATGCGGTTGGGACCGACGCCGGCCGCCAGCGCCCGGCCCACCTGGGCGCGAAAACGCAGCTGGCTGAAGCGCGGCATCCACTTGGCGCACTGGAACGACAGCGCCATGGCCAGCTTGACCGCGTCCCACAGGGCTTCCTGCAATTGCTCGTTGGGGCCCGTGGCGACGATGGCGCCCGACTTGTCGAAGTGCGCCAGGCTCACGCCCGGCGTTTCGTTGAGGATGTCGATGCGCTTGGGCGCCAGCTCGATGCCGTAGCTGGAGGCATGCATCGACGTCTCACAGGCGTCGGTGAGATAGAACGTGGCGTCGTCCGGGTAGGCGATGAAGAACGCGGCGTGCTGGCCGTCCAGGCCCAGCGTCATCGGCGAGATGGCGCGGATGGCGTGTTCGCCCGCCGGCAGGACGGTCCAGCCGGAGGCTTCCAGGAAATTGCTCATAGGATCAGTTCGATTTGACGGCCCTTGAGGGGATGCGCGAAACCGCCGGTCAGGGCCAGGTTGGCCCTCGGCAGGAAATACTGCATCAGCTCGGCGATCGTGTGCAGGGCGGGCACGATGGGCTCGGCATAGCCTTCGCCTTCGTCCACCCAGATGTGTTCATGGCTGCGGTCCGCCAGCGGCTTGCGGTACTGCGGCCGGCCTTCGCCCACCAGGCTGGTGTGGAACGAGTCGTCGGTATCGACGCCGAACACGCGGTGCGGGCCGACGAACAGGCTGGCGCAGAAGGCCTCGGCCAGGAAGATGGTGGCCTGGCCGTGCACCACGGTGCGGGCGCCGCGGTAGATGGCGCGGAAGATGACGTCGTCGCGCACCTCGCCCTTGACGCGGCACGGGCTGGCGAACTCCATCCATTGGATGCTGGTGGCGGCCGGCTTCGGGGTCCAGGTGATCTGCTTGACCGTTTCCTTGGGCTCCGCAAGGATCTCTTGCACCTCATCAACGGTGATTAACGGTTCGAACTTGTTGGCCATGGAACGGATCTAGTAACTGGAAATGCGCCGTGCCACCCCTGTCGCCGCGGCAGGGCGCGCGGGGCGGGAGCACGCTTTTCCCGTCGGGCCGGCCAACGGGAAAAGCCCCCTCGCTGGGGAGCTCTGGCCCGCGCAGCGGGAGTGCGCGGGGGCGTAATCTTACAAGATGAAGACGGTCTCGGCTTTTGGCTGTATGGATATACAGCGGTCATCGCGTCGCGGCCAGCGTCCTACAGCGAGCTGGCGGCGAAAGTATCGCATTGCTTGAGATCGCCGCTGTCCAGGCCGCGCTTGAACCAGCGCACGCGCTGCGCCGACGAGCCGTGGGTGAAGGCGTCGGGCACCACGTAGCCCTGGCTCTGCTTCTGCAGCCGGTCGTCGCCGATGGCGGTGGCGGCGGCCAGCGCTTCCTCGACGTCGCCGCTTTCGAGGATGTTGCGGGCGGCGTTGGCGCGCTGCGCCCACAGGCCGGCGAAGCAGTCGGCCTGCAGTTCCATGCGCACCGACAGCGCGTTGGCCTGCGACGGGTTGCGCCGGCGCAGGTTGTCGACCTGATCGGAGATGCCCAGCAGGTGCTGGACGTGGTGGCCGACCTCGTGCGCGATGACGTAGGCCTGGGCGAAATCGCCGGGGGCCTTGAAGCGGTTCTGCAGTTCGTCGAAGAACGCCAGGTCGATGTAGACCTTGCTGTCGCCGGGACAGTAGAACGGCCCCATCGCCGCCTGGCCGGTGCCGCAGGCGGTGGGCGTGGCGCCGCGGAACAGCACCAGCTTGGGCGGCACGTACTGGCGGTTCAGGTCTTTCTGGAAGATGGCGCTCCAGGTGTCCTCGGTCTCTCCCAGCACCTTGGAGACGAAGCGCGCCTGCGGGTCGTTGGCGGGCGGGCGGCTGGCGGGGGCCTGCTGTTGCTGCGTGGCGGGGCCCTCGGCCATCTGCAGCACCACGCTGGGGTCGACGCCGAAATACATGGCCACCAGGGCCAGCACGATGGTGCCGATGCCGATGGTGCCTCGGCCGCCGATGCGCGGACCGCTGGCGCGGCGGTCTTCCACGTTGTCGCTTTCGCGGGAATCGTCCAGGCGCATACTGTGTCTCCGGGCGGCTGGCGCCGCCATGTGTTGCGTCGGCCGCGGTTGGCGATGCGGCCTTCAAGAGTGTTAGGATAATCCCATGGCCCTTCATTTAGATATCCACCCCGCGAATCCCCAACCGCGCCTGCTCAAGCAGGCCGCCCAATGGCTGAACGACGGGGGCCTGGTGGCGGTGCCCACCGATTCCAGCTACGCGGTGGTCGCGCGCCTGGACGACAAGAACGCCGCCGACGGCCTGCGCCGACTGCGCGGCCTGGACGATCGCCACCATCTCACGCTGCTGTGCCGCGACCTGGCCGAGATCGGCCACTTCGCGCGCGTCGACAACCGCCAGTACCGCCTGCTCAAGGCCGCCACGCCGGGGCCGTGGACTTTCATCCTGGAGGCCACCAAGGAAGTGCCGCGGCGCGTGTCGCATCCGTCGCGCAAGACCATCGGCATCCGCGTGCCGGACCATGCCGTGATGCTGGGGCTGCTCGAACAGATGGGCGCGCCGCTGCTGTCGACCACGCTGATCCCGAAGGATGAGACCGACGCGCTGAACGATGCCGAGGCCATCCGCGAGCGCTACGACCATGAGCTGGCGGCCATCATCGACGCGGGCGCCTGCCCGCATTCGCCGACCACCGTGATCGACCTGACCGGCGACGACCCTGTCGTGGTGCGGGTGGGGCGCGGCGATCCCGCCACGCTGGGCCTGGCCTGACGCGGCTGAGCGCCCGTTCACGCGGCGGCGCCATTGCGGCCGCCGCGATGGCCGCAATGGCGCCGCTCCTCATTTAGCCGCACTGTTCGTCACGCGGCTCCTCTACAATCCGCTTCGCCATGAATGACATCATCCAGACGATCGCGGTCTACGCGATACCGGTTATCTTCGCCATCACCCTGCACGAGGCCGCGCACGGCTATGTCGCGCGCATGTTCGGCGATCCGACGGCGTACCAGGCGGGCCGCATCAGCCTGAACCCGGCGCGCCACATCGACCCGGTCGGCACCCTGCTGGTGCCGGCGGTGATCCTGCTGATGTCCAAGCTGCTGGGCAGCCCCGGCATGCTGTTCGGCTGGGCCAAGCCGGTGCCGGTCGATTTCGGCCGGCTGCGCCGCCCCAAGAAGGACATGCTGTGGGTGGCGCTGGCCGGTCCCGCCGCCAACCTGCTGATGGCGATCCTGTGGGTGTTTTCCCTGCGCCTGTTTCTCGAAACCGGCATGCAGGAGAGTTTCTGGTTCGAAATGGCGATGGCCGGCGTGCAGGTCAACCTGGTGCTGATGGCGCTGAACCTGCTGCCGATTCCGCCGCTGGACGGGGGACGCATCCTCTTCAGCCTGCTGCCCAACCGCCTGGCCTGGCAATACTCGAAAATCGAGCCGTATGGCCTGGTGATCGTGGTGGTGCTGCTGGTGACCGACGTACTCTGGATATTGATGCGTCCGGTATTGGCGTTGGGAACGGCAATCGTTCAGTGGTTTCTGTAGGATTTTGGCCAATATCCGTTAAACTCAGCGGTTTCACTGATTCTGGCCCTGAGGCATCCCGCCACCGGGCTTTGGAGCCCCTCATTTATGGCATCCCCTGCAACCGCCGCAGGCGTTAATTTCCAGGGCAGCATGGTGGCCCTCGTCACCCCGATGCAGCCCGATGGCAGCCTTGACTACGCTGCCTACCGGTCGTTGATCGACTGGCATATCCAGGAAGGAACCGATGCACTGGTGGTGGTGGGCACCACCGGGGAATCGCCGACGGTCTCCATGGAAGAGCATGCGGAGCTGATCCGCGTGGCGGTCGAGCATGCCGCCGGCCGCATTCCGGTCATCGCCGGCGTGGGCGCCAACTCCACCGACGAAGCCATCCACCTCACGCGCCACGCCAAGGCGGTGGGCGCGCAGGCTGGCCTGTCGGTGGTGCCGTACTACAACAAGCCGTCGCAGGAAGGCCTGTATCGCCACTTCCGCACCATCGCGGAAGCCGTCGAGCTGCCGACCATCCTGTACAACGTGCCGGGCCGCACCGTGGCCGACATGAGCAACGAAACGGTGCTGCGCCTGGCGCAGGTGCCGGGCATCATCGGTATCAAGGACGCCACCGGCGACATCGCGCGCGGCGGCCTGCTGCTGCGCGAAGCGCCGGCCAGCTTCCAGGTCTTCAGCGGCGATGATCCCACCGCGGCCGCCCTGATCCTGCTGGGCGCGCGCGGCAACATCTCCGTGACCGCCAACGTCGCGCCCAAGCTGATGCGCGACTTGTGTGCCGCCGCCCTGGCGGGCAACGTGCCGAAGGTGCGTGAACTTAATGCGCACCTGGCCCGTCTGAACAAGGCTTTGTTCGTTGAAGCCAATCCTATTCCCGTCAAGTGGGCGCTGGCCGAAATGGGCCGCACCGCACTGGGCTACCGGTTGCCGCTGGTGGAACTGGGCGCGCAGCACCACGAAACGGTGCGTCGCGTGCTCCAGGAAACGGGCCTGCTCTAAATATCGTGAGGATACGTATGAACAAGCGTCATGCCGGTTTGTCGGCATTGATGTCTCTGGTGTTGTTGGCCGGCTGCAGCGAGGTCAACCAATTCCTGGGCAATGAAGAATCCGTCAATTACAAGAGCGCCGTCACGCAACGTGGCGAGCCGTTGAGCATTCCGCCCGACCTGACCCAGGCCGCCAGCGATCCGCGCTACCGCGCGCCGGCGTCGGGCTCGACCACCTATTCGCAATTCCAGCAGCAGGGCCAGGCCCAGGCCACCGCGCCCAAGGCCAGCAACGTGCTGCCCGGCCGCCAGGACATGCGCGTCGAACGCGACGGCGACCTGCGCTGGCTGGTGGTCGACCGCGCGCCCGAGGACGTGTTCCCGCGCCTGGTCGACTTCTGGACCGAAAACGGCTTCACGGTCGCCAGCAACAACCCCGGCGCCGGCCTGATCGAAACCGACTGGGCGGAAAACCGCGCCAAGATCCCGGAAAGCTGGCTGCGCCAGGCCCTGGGCGCGGTGCTGGAATCGGCCTGGGACAGCGGTGAGCGCGAGAAATTCCGCACCCGCGTCGAACGCGTCAACGGCCACACCGAAATCTACGTCAGCCACCGCCAGATGCTCGAAAAGCGCGTCGGCGGCGACGGCTCGCAAGTGCAGTGGCAGAACGGCAAGGAAGATCCGGGCCTGAACGCCGCCATGCTGGCGCGCATGATGGTCTATCTGGGCACCGACGTCGACAACGCCCGCAAGCTGGTGCAGCAGGCGGAAGCCGCGCCGCAGAAGCCCGCGGTGCAGCAGGATGTCCGCGCGCAGGGCGCCGCCCTGATCGTCAGCGAATCGTTCGACCGCGCCTGGCGCCGTGTCGGCGTGGCGCTGGACGGCGGCGGCTTCTCGGTGGACGATCGCGATCGTTCGGCCGGCGACTACTTCGTGCGCTACGTCGACACCGACACCGGCGAGAAGATCGACCAGCCGGGCTTCTTCAGCCGCATGTTCTCGGGCGACAAGAAGGCCGAGGCGCCGCAGTACCGCATCCACCTGACCGCCAGCGGCGAGCAGACCACGGTGACGGTGCTCGACGCCAAGGGCGAGCGCGACAACAGCGCCACCGCCCAGCGCCTGCTGAGCGTGCTGAAGGACAAGATGTAAGGTGTCCGCCGCGAGGCGCCGCCCGGCGCTTCGCGACAGTACGAAAAGGCCCCACGGGGCCTTTTTCTTTTTGCGCCGGCACGCGCGCAAACAAAAAGCCCTGGCGCGAGGCCAGGGCTTTTTTCGTGATCAGCGGCGGGGGGATTCGCTGATGACGATGCGATCAGGACGCGGGCGTGGTCGAACCGCCGGGGGTGGTGGAACCGCCGCCGGGCGTGGTGCCAGGGGTGGGCGCGGGCGCCGGCGAGGTGGCCGGCGGCGTGCTCGAAGGCGCGGGCGTGCTGGCGCCCGGCGTGGGGTTGTTCGCGGGCGCCGGGGCATCTTCCTTCTTGTTGCAGGCGCTGAGCGAGACGGCCAGCACCGACGCAATAATCAAGGTTTTGCTCATCATTTTTGGACTCCTGTAGATGACGACTCTTGAAACCCCTTCAGGGGAAACCAGAACCCAGGCTACAGGAACCCGTCAGCGATGCGAGTGTGGAAATTAAAAAGGTCGCATCCCAACGGCAACAAACCTTTCCGCGCGGTGTGATGTCTTGCTTTATGTGACCCTGCGCATAGACCTCATTGCGTTCTGTGCAAGTTGGATACGTGCAGGTGTCGGGATACTACGAGGCGACGTAATGGATCCAGCCGGAGTCGAGCCAGTCGGCCAGGCATGAGCGCGCCTCGTCGGACAGGCGCGCGCAGGCGGGATCGGCGCAGTCCAGGCTGCGCGCGTCGGCCAGCTTGCACAGGGCGGGCGAGGCCGGCGTCATGGCGGTCTCGCCGTTGATGAAGAGCTGCTTGCCGCGATAGAGCATGCGGCTGCGGCGGTCCAGCACCAGCTTGCCGTGGGCGGGCCAGTCCTCTTCCAGGTCCACGTCCAGGCCTTCAGGGCCGTCGAACACGCTGAGGTTGCTGGGCTCGGTCAGCCAGCAGCCCAGGAAGCGCGAGGCCAGCGCGTCGTCGAAACGCAGCTTGCTGACCGTCTCCAGCGTGGCCTCGACCAGCGCGTCCGGCACCTGCGCCGGCGTGGCCACGGCGGCCTGCGCGGGGTCGCGGTAGACGGCCGACAGCTTGGGGCCGGGCAGCGCCGGTTCGCCATATGGGCCGCCCAGCAGGCCGACGCGCGCCATCACCTGGTCGGCGGCGGCTTCGAGCAGGCCGCGCGCCAGCGTGGCCTGCGTGGGGGCGCGGAAACCGATGGAGATGGTCATGCAGCCGTCGCCCGCGGCGATGCCGTCGTGCGCGGCCTGTGGCGGCAGGTAGAGCATGTCGCCCGGCGCCAGCACGGCCTGTTCCTCGGGCTGGAAGTGGCTGAGGATCTTGAGCGGCAGGCCGGGCTCGAGCGACAGGTCCTTCTGGCGGCCGTAGCGCCATTCGCGCTCGCCGGCGGCCTGCAGCAGGAACACGTCGTAGCTGTCGAAGTGCGGGCCGACGCCGCCGCCGTGGCTGGCGATGCTGATCATCACGTCGTCCAGGCGCGCGTCGGGGATGAAGCGGAACTGCTGCATCAGCTCGGCCGCGGCGTCGCTGTGCAGGTCGACGCTTTGCACCAGCAGGGTCCAGTCGCCTTCGTTGTCCTTGGGCAGGCGGGCGAAGGGGCCGTTCTCCATCTGCCATTCGCCGTTCTCGCGCCAGATCAGGCGCGATTCGACGTCGTCGCGGCGCGCCAGCTTCTTGATCGCGGCGATGGTCACCGGCGGCTTGAAGTTCGGGATGGCCTGGCGGATCAGCAGCGGCTTCTTCTGCCAGTAGCGGCGCATGAAGTCGTTGGGGCTCTGGTCGCCCAACAGCGGCAGGGGATGGTCGAGGTTCATTGCAGGTGCTTTTTCAGGCGGTAGAGGGCGTCCAGCGCTTCGCGCGGGGTCAGGCTGTCGGGGTCGATGCCGGCGAGTTCCTCGCGCAGCGTGTCCAGCGCCTCGATGGCGTCGGCGCGATCGGCTGCGGCGTAGGCCTGCGCGTCGGCGTCGGCCGCGGCCGAGAACAGGCCCAGCTGCGGCGTGGGCGCGCCTTGCGCTTCGAGCCGTTCGAGTTCGCGGGTGGCCTGGCGGATGACGGCGGCGGGCACGCCGGCGCGCTGCGCCACCTGGATCCCGTAGCTGCGGCTGGCCGGGCCTTCGCGCACTTCGTGCAGGAACACGATGCCGCCGGCGGATTCAGCCGCGGCCAGGTGCACGTTGGCCGAGGCGGGCTGCTCGGCCGGCAGGCGCGTCAGTTCGAAGTAGTGGGTGGCGAACAGCGTCAGGGCGCGGTTGTGCGCCAGCAGGCGGCAGGCGATGGCCCAGGCCAGCGCCAGGCCGTCGTAGGTGGAGGTGCCGCGGCCGATCTCGTCCATCAGCACCAGGCTGTTGGGCGTGCTGGCCGCGAGAATGGCGGCGGCCTCGGTCATCTCCATCATGAAGGTCGAGCGTCCGCCCGCCAGGTCGTCGGCGGCGCCGATGCGGGTGAAGATGCGGTCGATGCGGCCGATGCGGGCGCGCGCCGCCGGCACGAAGCTGCCGATGCGCGCCAGCAGCACGATCAAGGCCACCTGCCGCATGTAGGTCGATTTACCGCCCATGTTGGGGCCGGTGATGAGCAGCATGCGGCGCGCCGGATCGAGGCGGCAGCCGTTGGGCGTGAAGCGTTCGATGGCCTGCTCGACCACCGGGTGGCGGCCGGCGTCGATATCGATGTCGGCCTGCTCGGACAGTTCGGGGGCGATCCAGTCGTGGCGCCGCGCGTGTTCGGCCAACGCCGCCAGCGTGTCGAGTTCGGCCAGCGCGCCGGCGCAGTCGGACAGCGGGCGCACGTGTTCGGCCAGCACGTCCAGCAACTGCTCGAACAGCCACTTCTCGCGCGCCAGCGAGCGGTCCTGCGCCGACAGCACCTTGTCTTCCCAGGTCTTGAGTTCCGGGGTGATGTAGCGTTCGGCGTTCTTGAGCGTCTGGCGGCGGCGGTAGTCTTCGGGCACCTTGGCGGTCTGGCCCTTGGTGACCTCGATGTAGAAACCGTGCACGCGGTTGAATTCGACGCGCAGGTTGCTGATACCGGTGCGCTCGCGTTCGCGCGCTTCCAGCTGCACCAGGAAGTCGCCGCCGTCGGCGGCCAGGCCGCGCAGTTCGTCGAGTTCGGCGTCAAAGCCGGCGGCCAGCACGCCGCCGTCGCGGATCGCCACGGCCGGCTCGGCGGCGATGGCGCGCACCAGCAGGGCCGCCAGCGCCGGGTCCACCGACAGGTGCGAGATCAGGTCGTTCAGGCGCGGCGAGGCGGCCATCGGCGCGACCAGGTCGCGCAGCGCGGGCAGGGCGGCCAGCGCGTCGCGCAGGCTGGCCAGTTCGCGCGGACGCACCGAGCGCAGCGCCAGCCGCGCGGCGATGCGTTCGATGTCGGGGAAGGCGTTGAGCGCGCCGCGCAGCGTTTCCAGCAGGCCCGCGGAGCCGAAGGTCTGTTCGACGTCCATGCGGCCGGCCAGCAGCGTCGAGATGGCCTGCTGGCGGGCGTGGGCCTGTTCGTTCTCGCGCAGCGGATGGTGCAGCCAGCGGCGCAGCAGGCGGCTGCCCATCGGCGTGCGGCAGCCGTCCAGCAGCGAGAACAGCGTGGGCGAATCCTCGCCCGACAGCGTCTGCGTCAGTTCGAGGTTGCGGCGCGTGACGGGATCGAGCAGCACGAACTGGCCGGGACGCTCGGCCGACAGGCTCTGCACGTGCGCCAGCGCCTGCGACTGGGTGCGGGCGGCGTAGCGCAGCAGCGCGCCGGCGGCGCAGATGCCGGCCGGCATGTCTTCGATGTCGAAGCCGGCCAGCGTGTCGGTCTTGAAATGCGCCAGCAGGTGCGCGCGGGCGCCGTCGCTTTCGAAGTGCCAGTCCGGCACGCGCGAACGGGCGCCTTCGAACGGGAAGTCGAATTCGGCGCTGTCGGCGCAGACGATCTCGGCCGGCGCGACGCGATGCAGTTCGGATTCGAGCTGCGCCGGCGCGCATTCGGTGACGCGGAAGTCGCCGCTGGCCAGGTTCAGCCAGGCCAGCCCGGCGCGCGGCGCGCGCGCATTGCCGGACACGAACACGGCGGCCAGCGCGCGGTCGGCCTTGGCCGGCAGCAGCGCGTCGTCGGTCAGCGTGCCGGGCGTGACGATGCGCACGATGCGGCGTTCGACCGGGCCCTTGGAGGCCGCGGGATCGCCGATCTGTTCGCAGATGGCGACGGACTCGCCCATCGCCACCAGCCGCGCCAGGTACTGCTCCATCGCGTGCACCGGCAGCCCGGCCATCGGGATCGGCGTGCCGTTGGACGAGCCGCGCTTGGTCAGCGTCAGGTTGAGCAGCCGCGCGCCGCGTTCCGCGTCTTCATAGAACATTTCATAGAAGTCGCCCATGCGGTAGAACAGCAGCAAGGGGCCGGCCTCCGCCTTCAGGCGGAGGTATTGCTGCATCATGGGGGTGTGGCCGGCGTGGGCCTCGGCGGCGGTGGTCTGTGTTGCGGAATTCATGCCCGTGATTGTATCGGGCCGGGGCGGGGGCGGGGCGCCCGGCGGGGAACGACCGGACGGTTTCGGCGGGCCGATGGCGCGGGCGGCAAAGGGGCATCCGTCGCGTCGGCGCCATCGGCGCGACTGGATGCAGGCGGAACGTCAGTGGTTGTGTGTCAGCGCGCCCAGCATTGCCGCGCGATCGCAGCGAGCCAGGCGTTGGGCGGTGGCTTCGCGCCAGCCCATTTCCCAGGCCTGGACGCATCGCGACCATTCTGAGATGGATTCACCGGTGTGTGCCGGCATGGCCCCTGCCCGGAAATAGGGGCAATCAAGCAGACCGAGCCCCTGGCGGGCGGCGTCGGCGCCGAGTTTGCGCAGGTCTTCTCGCATGGCGACTCCGGAAGGTTTTGGTCGAACCAGTATGCGGCGCGTGCGCGGGCGCCGCAATAGTGTGGCCATACCAGGCGCACCCGTGCGCCGCCACCCCCCGCAGGCTGCTTGCCGGCGCGGCCGCGCCGCCGCGGGGCGGACGCCGCGCGGTGCCTGGATCGGGCGCTGTTTTGGGAGCGGCACTTGCGGTAGGGGGAGGCGGCCAGGTGGCCGTCTAAAGGTGATGCCATGACGCAATCGCAATCGCAATCCACGTTGCCGGAGACCAACCGGCCCCCCACGGACCCGCGGTCCGATTCGACCCAGCCGCCGGGACAGCAACCCGGCACGACGCCGCTCGCGCCCGACGCGGACGAAGACGCGCAGCAGGACCTGGAGGACCTCGAGCCCGAGGAGCCTGTCGGCGATCCGGCCGCCAACCAGCGGACGGATTGACGCCGGGACAGCGCGCGCGTCCTGTTCCTGGACGCGCGCCCACGCATTACACCGAGGAGCCACAAATGGCTGCAAACGCGAAGGGAAACATGGAGATGATCCATGACTTGCTGTATCAGGCCCTGGAGACCGAACTAGGCGGCATCAATGTCTACACCGCGGCAATCGCCTGCGCGAGCAACGAGGACCTGGCCAAGGAATGGCGTGGCTATCTCGAGGAAACCAAAACCCACAAGCAGGTCCTGCTTACCGTTTTTGAAGAATTGGGCCTGGACGCCATGGCGTACGTGCCGAGCCGCCACGTGGTCCGGCACCACGGGGAATCGCTGGTCACGGCCATCGCGCTGGCGAAAAGCGGGAGCGATCCCGCGGCCGCGCAGATCGCGGCGGGCGAATGCGTCGTGCTTGCCGAAACCAAAGATCACCAGAATTGGGAGCTGATCGGCCTGGTGGCGGAAAAGCTGACGGGAAAGGTGGCGCAGATCCTGAAGAAGGCCCACGACGCGGTGGAACAGGACGAAGACCACCACCTGTATCACTCGAAAGGGTGGACGCGGGAATTGTGGATCGAAGCACTGGGCTTTCCGGCGGTGCTGCCGCCGCCCGAGGAAGTCAAAAAAGTCGCAACCGCCATTGGCGCTTCGCGCGCGGAAAAGGCGCGGGACGAGATGCTGTAGCGGAACCGTCGCCGCCACACGCGTCTCGCAATGCCTGGAATCCCGACATGAATGTGCCGCTGACCACGCGTTATGACCCGTGGGGCCAGGAGCAGAAGGGCCTGTACGGTCTGTTGCGCCTGCACCTGATCGCGGGAGGGGGGCCCGCGGCAGCCGACATAAGTTCTTCGACAGGGTCTGCTACGAGCGGGAGGCAGGCGGGGGACGGGAGGAATTCCGGTGCCCCGGGGCGGCAAGGGCGCCAGCGGCGCCGGTCTTATGCTTCCTGGCCGTAGCCGAAGGGCCAGCGGCGGCGGGTGGGTTCGGGCTTGGCGGTGTCTTCTTGCATGTTTTTCTCCGTGTCGTGCATTTCCGGGGAAATTCTATTTCCCCAGATGTAACAGCATTGCAAGGGATCGTTAGCACTCGCTCGGCGCGGGAGCCGGGGCGGGACGCCGTTCCCTGAACAGGCCCTAGTCGGCCGCGAACAGCGTGACCTGGCGCTCGAGCGCGTAGGTGGCCCGGTAGCTGGCGGGCGTGGCGCCGCGGTCGATCAGCAGCAGGCCTTCGCGCTCGGCGGCGGCCAGGACCTCGCGCAGCTTCTGGCCGCCTTCGAGGCCGGTGGCTTCGCACAGGCGGTCCAGGGGCAGGTAGTCGCCGTTCTTGACGCCGGACAGGCGCGGAAAGGCGCTGAGCCAGATGCTGCGGCTGGGCGGGGAATTGATCAGACTGGTCATGGGGCGGGGTTCCCTTGCGGCCGGATAACTGTATGGATGAACAGTATATCCGAACGTCGGACCGATTCCCGTCGGGAATGTCGCATCGTTGCGGGTCTGGGGGGAACGCTAGCCTGCCGCGCCGGTATGGGCCAGCAGACAGGCCACCAGCGCGTCGAAGACCGTCTTGCAGCGGGGGCTGGCGCGCAGGTCTTCGTGCATGGTGATCCAGGTGTCCAGCTGGAACGCGGCCTGGTCCGGCAGCACCCGCACCAGCTGCCTGTCACGGCGGGCCAGCGCCACCTGGCAGACGCCGATGCCGGCGCCGGCGCGGATCAGGGCCAGTTGCGCCAGGTCGCTGTCGGCGCGCAGGGCGAAGCGTTCGCGGCCCCAAGGGATCGGAAAGCGCTTGCTGGCGCCGCGCAGGAAAGGCGTCTCGGTGTCGTAGCCGATGAGGGCGTGGCTGGCCAGATCGGCCAGAGCGGTGGGGGTGCCGCAGCGGCGCAGGTAGTCCTTGCGGGCGTACAGGCCGATCTCGACCTGGCCGACCGGGCGCGCGATCAGTTGTTCCTGCCGGGGCGGGGCCATGCGCACGGCGATGTCGGCCTCGCGCAGCAGCAGGTTCTGCACGCGGTTGGTGGGCGCCAGCTCGATGGTCAGGCGCGGGTGTTCCTGGCGCAGGCGCGCGAGCGCCGAGGGCAGCACTTCGATGCCGATGACTTCGCTGGCCGAGACCCGCACGGTGCCGGCGACGCCCGGGCCCTGCGCGGCGGCCGCGCGTTCCAGGGCGGTGGCGTGGCTGTGCATGGCTTCGGCGTAGCCGCGCAGCGACCGGGCCGCGTCGGTGGCCAGCAGGCCGGTCTGCGAGCGGGTGAACAGCACCTGGCCCAGGGCGCGTTCGAGCGCCGCGATGTGGCGGCCCACCGTGGGCTGGGTGATGTCGAGCGCGCGCGCGGCGCCGGACAGCGAGCCCTCGGCGAGCACGGCGAGAAAGCTGCGGTAGAGTTCCCAGCCGATCGGTTTGGTCATGCATAAATGTATAGCTGCGAGGCTGAGTTCGGCAATTTATTTTGTATGGTCGCGGCGCCAGAATGAACGTCATGGATTCACGGGAGATGACCATGACGACGATCGAATCGAGCCGGCCGGGCACCGCGCTGGTGCTGGGCGCCACCGGTGGCGTGGGGGGCGAGGCGGCGCGCCAGCTGCGTGACGCGGGCTGGGGCATCCGCGCCCTGGCGCGCGGGCTGGAAACCGAGACGGCGGCGCGCGACGGCATGACGTGGCTGCGCGGCGATGCCATGAACCGCCAGGACGTGGCGCGGGCGGCGCTGGGGTGCGAGGTGATCGTGCATGCCGTCAATCCGCCGGGCTATCGCCGCTGGGGCGAGCTGGTGCTGCCGATGATCGACAACACCATCGCGGTGGCGGTCGCGCAGGGCGCGACGATCGTGCTGCCGGGCACGATCTACAACTACGGGCCGGACGCCTTTCCGTTGCTGCGCGAGACCTCGCCGCAGCAGCCGCTGACGCGCAAGGGCGCGATCCGGGTCGAGCTCGAACGCCGCCTGCAGGTGGCCAGCGCGCAGGGCGCGCGCGCCGTGGTGTTGCGGGCGGGTGATTTCTTCGGGCCGCGCGCCGGCAACAACTGGTTCTCGCAAGGGCTGGTCAAGCCGGGACGGCCGCTGCGGCGGGTGAGCGTGCCGGGGGCGCCCGGCGTGGGGCATCAATGGAGCTACCTGCCGGACGTGGGCCGGACGCTGGTCGAACTGCTGGGGCGGCGCGAGGCGCTGGCGCCGTTCGCGACGTTCCACATGGCGGGGCATTGGGATGCGGACGGCACGCGGATGGCCGAGGCGATCGTGCGGGTCGCGCGCCGCCATGGGGCCGCGCCGCGGGTGGGCGCGTTTCCGTGGGGACTGCTGCGGCTGGCGGCGCCGTTCTCGGAGACGCTGCGCGAACTGATGCAGATGCGCTACCTGTGGCGCCAGCCGCTGCGCATGGACAACGCGCGTCTGGTCGGGGTGCTGGGCGCCGAGCCGCACACGCCGCTCGACGTGGCGGTGGAGGCGACGCTGCGCGGACTGGGGTGCCTGCCGCAAGCGCTGCCGGCGATGCCCGCCACGGCTTGACGCGGGCTCCGGCGCGCGCGGCTTGCTGGCGCCGGACCGCGCCATGCACAATGGCGCCACGCGGCCGTTTGCAGCGCCGCGGGAGCGCCCGATGCCTGATTTGTCCTTTCCCGCCACGCTGGACGCCAGCGAACGCGTGACCATTGCCCACGGTTCCCACCGCGCCGAGTTCGCGCCGGGCGGGGGCGGACGCCTGACGCGGCTGTCGACTGGCGAGCATGACTGGATCGTGCCGCTGGTCGAGACCGGCTGGCCGCCGGCGCAATGGCCGCGCGCCGGGTCGTACCCGCTGACGCCGTACTCGAACCGGGTGCGCGATGGCGTGTTCGCCTTCGAGGGGGCGCGCCATGCGCTGCAATCGTTGCCGGGACGCCCGCAGGCGATCCATGGCGGCGGCCTGTACCAGGCCTGGCAGGTGCGCCACGCGGCCGACGACGCGGTCGACCTGGTGCTGCAGCAGCCGGCCGGCGTGCTGGGCTGGCCCTGGCCGTATGAATGCGTGCAGCGCTACCGGCTGGATTCGCGCGGGTTGTCGCTCACGCTGCTGATGATCAACCAGGGCGAGACGCCGATGCCGTTCGGCTGCGGCATCCATCCGTATTTCACCGCCACGCGCGTGGCGCTGCACGCGCGGCGCATCTGGCCGACCGACGACGATGGCCTGCCCGGCGCCAGCCAGACCACGCACGTGCGCGAGCTGGGGCAGTCGGCCGAAGGCTGCGATACCTATCTATCGCAGTGGGGCGGACGCGCCACGCTGCACTGGCCGGACGGGCACGAACTGGCCTTGCACGCCGATGCGGCGTTCGCGCACCTGGTGGTCTACACCGCGCCGGGCTCGGATTTCCTGTGCGTGGAGCCGGTGACCAACGTGGCCGATGCCTTCAATCTGGCGGCGGCGGGCGAGACCCGTACCGGGTTGCAGGTGCTGGCGCCGGGCGAGCGTTTCAGCGCGACGCTGCTGCTGGCGCTGCGGCCGCCGCGCGGCGCGCGTTGAGGCGGGCCAAGGCAGGCTTTGAGACAGGCGTTGAGGCAGGCGCGCGCGCCGCTGGCAACGGCCGGACGCTCCGGCGATAATCCGGCAAAACCCAATCCAGGAGTCGTTACGTGAAAAAGCTCAGCACCGAACAATTGCAGGCGGCCGCCGAGACGCTGCGCCGGGTGCAGGCGAGGCTGGCCCGTTCGGGCAGCCTGCCGCTGGAGCCGACCATCTACGCCAGCGCCAAGGGCTTCCGGCGGACCGTGCCCGACTATGTCTGGTCGTGGCTGTCGGGCCTGCTGGCGCCGCACAAGAGCCTGTCGGCCTGGATGGACGCGCACCAGCCGGGCTGGCGCGACGGCAAGACGCCGGCCGCGGCGGTGTATGCCCGCACCGAGAACGGCTGGTTCGCGTGGCTGATCGCGCAACTGGAAGACGAGATCCGCGATCCGCACGCCCGCGCCAAGCGCGACGGGAACGCCTGATCCGGGCCGGGAGGCCTGGCAAGGACGCTGCGCGATTGCGGACGGCCATGTCCGTACTCTCGCGCCCGCCGGCCTCTTTTTCGCGGCGTCGCGCCGGGCCATAGTGTTGCCTGTTTTTCACCGCAGGAGCCGACATGGCCTTTCCCGTTTCCGCCACCTTCAAGCCCGCGCCGGATGGCACGGTATTCATCGTCAATGTGATTCACGCCCACCCGGGCCGGCAGGAGGACGCCTTCCAGGCGATCCAGGACGTGGTGCATTACGTCGCGCGCACCAAGCCGGGTTTCCTGTGGAGCAACCTGGCCAAGAGCACGGACGGCAAGACCGTGGTGAACATCGAGGCGATCTCGGGGGCGGGCAAGGTGGACGAATTCTTTTCCGATCCGGTGTTCCTGGAGAAATTCCGCAAGCTCGATGCGGTATCGACCAGCGAATTCCACACCTATCAGGTCGACGACCTGGTGTTGCCCGGGCTGCCCGCGGCCTGAGCCGGCCGGGGCTGCAAAGCGGGCAGGCGCATGGCCTGCCAACGGCCGGCGGCGGCGCTGCGCCATAGCCATTCGCAGGGCCCGAGCGCGTAGCGCCGCAGCCACCAGGCGCTGGCCAGGGCCTGGACGATGAACAGCAGCACGCCCAGCGCCAGGATGCGAGGCAGGCTGGCGACGGGCCCCAGCCCCAGGCCGACGCCGTAGAACAGGCTGATCGCCAGGAGGCTCTGGCCCAGGTAGTTGGTCAGCGCCATGCGGCCGACCGGCGCGAAGCCTGCCAGGAGGCGGCGCGCCCGAGGCCACTGGAACAGCAGCACGAAACCCGCCATATAGCCCAGCCCCAGCGCCAAAGACGCCGCGCTGCGCACGATGCGCGCCAGGTCGCGCCCCGGCCCGCCGGACCACCAGCCATCGGCGAACAGGATGGCGCCGTCGCACAGCAGCACGAAGGCGCTGGCCGGCACCCCGACGAGCAAGGCGGCGCCCGCCAGCCGGCGCCAGGCGGCCAGATGCGCCGCCGGGTCGAGGAACAGGCCGGCGCGGCCCAGCGCCGCGCCGATCATCAGGCGGCCCAGCACGAAGATGAGCAGGCTCCAGTTGGCGATGCGCATGCGCAGGTCGTAGTCCAGGTTGGCGGCCCAGGCGCGCATCAGGTCTGGCGCGCTGAAGGCCGACAGCGCGGCGGCGGTGGCCTGCGCCGAGGGCACTTGCGGCGGCAGCGCCAGGCGCGCCCACGGCAGCAGCAAGGGCCAGGCGAACAGCGCCAGGGCCGCGCCGACGATCGCCAGCCGCCGGGCGGACCATCCGGCCAGAGGCAGCATCAGCAGGCCCAGCAAGGCGTAATAGCGCAGGATGTCGCCCCACCACAGCAGCCACGCGTGCAGCAGGCCGATGGCCAGCAGCGCCAGCAAGCGCAGCGCGTGACGCCGGCGGCGGCCTGGCGCCAGCGGCGCCGGACCCAGCTGCAGCGCGAAGCCGACGCCGAACAGCAGCGCGAACAGGGTGGCGGCCTTGGCATCGACCAGCGCCGCCATCAGCCATTGCGCGGCGATGTCGGCCGGGCCGGCGCCGGCCGCCGCCGGCAGGAAGTCGTGGAGCGAGAAGGCGCGCAGGTTGGCCAGCAGGACGCCCAGCAGCGCGGCGCCGCGCAGCGCGTCCAGCACCTCGAGCCGGGCCGGCGCGCCGGCGCGCGGCGGCGTTGCCGCGGAGGATGCCATGCCTATTTGACGAGGATGGCGCGGCCTTCGACGAATTGCGCCGTGGTGCTGTTGCTGGAGATCTGGCCCGAGTCCTTGTTGTAGGTGATGTCGGTGCCGGTGGTGCGCGCGCCGTTGCCTGTCAGCAGCACGCCGTTGGCGCCCAGGCTGGCGGCCTGCTTCTTCAGTTCCTCGATGGCGTATTCCATCGATTCCTGGGCGGTGAGGCCGGCCGAGCTCTCGGCCTTGACCAGGCCGACCACCTCATACGGCGCATGCGGCGGATCAGAATAGAACCTGACCGCCGACGCCAGCGATGGCGCATGGCGGTTGCCGGTGGGAATGGCGGTGCCGTCGGCGCAGCCGGCGCACAGGGCCGCCATCGACATGAGCATGGCTGCTCTGGCTACTTTCATGGATCGATCTCCTGGAGGCGTCGCGGGCCGCCGGCCGGCCGGGCACGTGCCATTCTGGCGCCAGCGGCGCGCCAGGCTTCGCGCCATTTGATCGAGCTGTGTGAAGAAACGTAGAGCGGCGCCGACAGGATGTAACGGCGGCTCGGGGAGGGGTCAGGCGCCGGCCCGGGCGCGCGCCAGGGCGGCGCGCACGCGCCGCGCCACCAGCACCAGCAGTTCCTGCACCGCGGCCACCAGCAAGGCGGCCAGGATCGAGCCGAGCACCAGGGCATCCCACAGGCGCGGCGGGCCGACCCGGAACTGGATGGTGTCGAACACCAGCCCGGCGGTGATGCCGGCGACGATGACGGCCTTCCAGCCTTGCAGCGGCACCAGCCGCAGCATCAGCAGGGCGACCGCCACCATGCCCCAGAGCATCGGTTCCAGCGCTTGTTCGAACAGGTGAGAAATCAGAGCCAACTCCCGAAAGCGCGGCGGCGGGCTGGCAGCCCGCGGCGCGCAGTCGAGTTTTTACCTCTTTCTTCGCTGTAATGCGAGACGCCCGTCCCAATTTTTTCGGGGGACGGGGAGGGCGCCTCAGAAGCCTTCCAGCACCACCTTGCCGCGCGCCTTGCCGCTCTCGATGAAGGCGTGGGCGCGGCGCAGGTTTTCGGCGTTGATGCGGCCGTAGTGTTCGCCCAGCGTGGTGCGCAGGGTGCCGTTGTCGATCAGCCGCGCGGCCTGGTTCAGCAGTTCGTGCTGCGCGATCAGGTCGGGGGTGTTGTGCAGCGGCCGGGCGAACATGAATTCCCAGTGCAGCGAGGCCGACTTGCCCTTGAGCAGGCGCACGTCGATGGCCGAGGGGTCGTCGATCAGCGCGATCTTGCCCTGCGGCGCGATGGCCTCGGCCAGTTGCGCGAAGTGCTGGTCGGTCTGGGTCAGGCCGGCGATGAAGCCGACCTGCGGATGGCCGATGCGCTTGAGTTCCTCGGCCAGCGGGCGGGTGTGGTCGATGACGTGATGCGCGCCCAGCTCGGTGACCCAGGCCTGGGTCTCGGGCCGCGAGGCGGTGCCGATGATGGTCAGGCCGGTCAGCTGGCGCGCCAGCTGCACCAGGATCGAGCCGACGCCGCCGGCCGCGCCGACGACCAGCAGCGTGCCCTGGCTGGGGGCGGCGTTGTCGAGCACGCGCAGGCGGTCGAACAGCAGCTCCCAGGCGGTGATGGTGGTCAGCGGCAGCGCGGCGGCCTGGGCGAAGTCCAGGCTCTGCGGCATGCGGCCGACGATGCGTTCGTCGACCACGTGCAGTTCGCTGTTGGCGCCGGGGCGGGTCAGGGCGCCGGCGTACCAGACGCGGTCGCCGGGCGCGAACAGGCTGGTCTTGGCGCCGACCGCGCGCACGATGCCGGCGGCGTCCCAGCCGATGATCTCGGGCTGGCCGTCCTTGGGCTTGCGGTTGGCGCGGATCTTCACATCGACCGGGTTGACGGAAATGGCTTTGACTTCGACCAGCAGGTCGTGGTCGCCGGGCACGGGCTCGGGCGCGGTGATGTCCTGCAGCGATTGCGGGTCGGTGGCGGGCAGGTTCTGGAAGTAGGCGATGGCTTTCATGGGGGATCTCTGGACGGGAAAAGGGGATCAGGCGATGGTGCGGACCACGCCGCCGTCGACGCGCAGGGCGGCGCCGTTGGTGGCCGAGGACTGGCGCGAGCAGGTGTAGACGACCATGTTGGCCACTTCCTCGACCGTCGCCAGGCGGCGCAGCAGCGAGCTGGGGCGGTGCTGGGCGATGAAGTCGCGTTCCATCTGCTCTTGCGGCAGGCCCTGTTCCCTGGCCATTTCGGCGAAGAAGTCGACCACGCCTTCGGAGCGGGTCGGGCCGGGCAGCACGGCGTTGACGGTGACGCCGCTGCCGGCGGTCAGCTCGGCCAGGCCGCGCGAGACGCCCAGCAGCGCGGTCTTGCTGACGCCGTAGTGGATCATCTCGGCGGGAATGTGCAGCGCCGATTCGCTGGAGATGAAGACGATGCGGCCCCAGTCGGCGGCCAGCATGCGCGGCAGGTAATAGCGCGACAGGCGCACGCCGCTCATGACGTTGGTGTCGAGCATGTAGCGCCAGTCGTCGTCGGTGATTTCGGTGAAGGACTTGGGCGCGAAGTAGCCGGCGTTGTTGACCAGGATGTCGACGTCGGGATGGGCGGCGCAGATCGAGGCGGCGCCGTCGGCGGTGGACAGGTCGGCCTGCACGGTGTGGACCTGGGCGCCCGGATGCTGGCGCGCAACGGCGTCGGCGGCCTGCTTGAGCTTGTCGGCGTTGCGGCCGTGCAGCACCACCTGGGCGCCGGCCTCGGCCAGGCCCTGGGCGATGGCCAGGCCGATGCCGCCAGACGAGCCGGTGACCAGGGCTTTCTTGCCGTCGAGTTCGATTTTCATGGGGGACTCCAAAAGCGTTGCGGGGGTGACGCCATCATTACCCAGTGGCGGACGGTGAAAAACCGGCTAGCATCGGACTCAGTTTCAATATTTCTTTGAAAATGGGTTGCCCATGGTTCGGTTTGAAGACCTGCGCATCTTTGTCGCCGCGGCGGACCACGGCAGTTTTTCGGCCGCCGCGCGCGAGCTGGACCTGACGCCGGCGGTGGCCAGCGCCGCGCTCAAGCGGCTGGAGCTGTCGCTCGAAACCCGCCTGTTCGTGCGTTCGACGCGCAGCCTGCGGCTGACCGGCGATGGCGAGCGCTACCTGGAGTATGCGCGCGCCGCGCTGTCGAGCCTGCAGGCCGGGCAGAGCGCGCTGGCGCGCGACAAGACGGCGATCTCCGGCACGCTGTCGGTGGCGATTCCGTCGGACCTGGGGCGCCACGTGCTGCTGCCGTGGCTGGACGACTTCCAGCAGCAGCATCCGCGCGTGAACTTCCAGGTGCGCATCAGCGACCGCCTGGCGGACCTGTACCGGCAGCCCGTCGACATCGCGCTGCGCTACGGCACGCCCGGCGATTCCGGCCTGGTGGCGCTGCCGCTGAGCGAGCACAACCGCCGCGTGGTGTGCGCCTCGCCGGCCTATTTCGCGCGCCACGGCATGCCGCGCACACCGGCCGACCTGCGGCGCCACAACTGCCTGTGCTTCGTGCTGGGCGAATCGCTGCACGACCGCTGGGCCTTCGAGCACGAGGGCGGCGCGCTGACCGTGCCGGTCAAGGGCGACCGGGTGGGCGACGATGGCGACCTGGTGCGGCGCTGGGCGCTGGCCGGCCATGGCGTGGCCTACAAGTCGCGCTTCGACGTGCTGAGCGACCTGCGCGCGGGCCGGCTGGTGCAGGCCTTGCCCGACTACACCGGCGAGCCGTCGCCGCTGTACCTGCTGTGCGTGCACCGCATGCTGCTGTCGCCCGCGGTCAAGCGCCTGCGTGAATTCCTGCAGACACGTCTGCGCGAGTTCGAAGCGGGCGCCGCATGACCGGCGCGCCTTGACGCGCAGGCCATGATGCGCGGGCGATGACGGTCACGCCAGCAGGCGCGGCGCCGCTCAGTGATGCGCCGCGGCGCGCTGGTTCGCGGCGCGGGTGCGCGCCGCTTTCTTGGCCGCGGCCGAGCGTCCCGCCGCGCCCTTGGTGGCGGCGGCCTTCTTCGCGGCGGCGGACCGATCCGCGGCCGTGCGCGTGGCGGCGGTCTTGGACGCATGCCGCGACAGCGCGGATTTGGATGCCGGTTTGGCGCTTTCACGCTTGAGGGCGCGGGTGGTGGCGCGGGCGCGCGTGGCGGATTTGGCATGGCCGTCGTGCGCGGCCTCGCTGTCCTGTTCGGCCTTGCGCCGGGTGGACGCGCTGGCCTTCTTCGGCGTCGCCAGATCGACGCCGGCGCGGCGCGCCTTCGACAGGCCGATGGCGATGGCCTGTTTGGTCGAGCGCACGCCATGCTTGCCCTCGCGCACGTGTTCGATTTCCTCGCGGACGAATTCGCCCGCCTGGGTGGATGCGGATTTGCCTTGCTTCCTGTCGCGCTCGGCGCGTTGCAGCGTTTTTCGTTCAGGCATGACAACCTCCTGGCTTGCGTTGCGGAAAGCGGGTTCCGGGCCGCGGCCGAGGCCGCGTGGACGGAACTCGTAACACCACTCTATGCCCCACGCGGTATCCTGTGTGTTCGAATGGATTGCCGGTCGTAAGCGCCGGAACATCGTGCGCGGCCGACGATTCGCAACGCTTCCCCCTCAACGGAGATGAGCCATGTCGAATCACGTCTACAAGCAGATCGAGCTGGTGGGTTCTTCCACCAAGTCCACCGACGATGCCATCAGCAAGGCGATCGAGCGCGCATCGGAGACGCTGCGGCACCTGGATTGGTTCGAGGTCACCGAGGTGCGCGGCCACATCAAGGACGGCAAGGTGGCGCATTGGCAGGTCGGCCTGAAGATCGGCATGCGCCTGGAAGGCAACGACGTCTGAGGTCTTTGCTCCTTTTTTGAGCGGCCCTTCCAAGTGATTGCCGGATAAGGCTTTTTTCAGCTTGTCATGAGACTGTTCAGAGGTTTGTCCACATTTCGTGGGGACAAACCCGGCGGTCCCGAAGGGTCCGCGTCGGTCCGCCCCGGCGGCTGCGCCGGCGGAGCGGACCTGGGCGTTTATTGCCCGCCGCCCGCAAGGCCTTGGCGGCAAAGGGTTTTTTGCGGCTGCCCGCAGGCTGTCCTCAGCCTTATCCACATTTCCCGGGGACAACCCGGCGCCGCTTTTCTCCGCGTTGGGCCTTTCTTGACCACCCCTCGCAGGTCATTGATGCGAAAGGGAAAAGCGGACCTGCCCTCATTCTGTCCTCATGCTTGTCCACAGAATGCTGGGACAAATGCACAGGCGCGTCGGGGGGATGCGGCGACGACCGGAAAACCGCCGGTTTGCGCCCATGGTCGGTGGATAAGTGCGCCAAAAATCATCCATTGGATGGATTGCGCATTTTTTGACCGCAGGGTGCAAGTGCTTGTTGCCATGGGCTTTTTTGCAACTGCCCCATGGCTGTCCTCAAGCTTCTCCACAGTTGCCGGGGATATGTGGGCCCCCACGCGGCGCGCTGCGCGCTTGCTGCCCCCCGAGGGGGCTGCCCGGCCTTCGGGCGGCCGGGCGGCTGTTTTTGCGGAGGGGGGCGCTGCGCGGGGTGGCGAGCGTTGGGGCAGGGCGGGGCGTGGGAGCTTTCGTTGGCGCAGGGATCGGTTGTTGATGGTGCGGGCTTCGCGCGTAAAAAAAGCCCTCCGGCTTGAGCCGGAGGGCTTGATCGCCCGGAGGTAGACGGGCGATCGGTGCCGGGCGGGGAGGCGCCCCTGACCCGGCAACGGCGGCGATCAGCTATTGAACTTCTTGACCCAGTCGACGTAGCGGTCGATCCAGCCCTGGAGGAACTTGCGCGTGCCTTCGTTGGTTATGTTGTACTGGTCATCGACCAGGCCATCGGTGTACTGCAGGAAGACTTCCGGCGTGGTCAGGGCATTGGCGCCTTCGGCGGCCAGGATGTTGCGCAGGTGCTGCTGCATGAGCGCGGTGCCGGCGGCGCTGGGCGAGGCGCCGAGGATACCGACGGCCTTGCCGGCCCACGAGTTCTGGCCCCACGGACGGGTGCCCCAGTCGATCGCGTTCTTGATGGCGGCGGGCACCGAGCGGTTGTGCTCGGGCGAGACGAACAGGATGCCCTGGGCGTCGAGGATCTGCTGCTTGAGCTTGGCGGCCGGGGCGGGCAGGTTGTTCTCGTTGTCCTGGTTGTACAGCGGCACATCGCCGAGGCTGACGTAATCGAACTTGAAGTCCGCGGGGACCAGCTTTTCCAGCGCACGGGCCAGGCGCAGGTTGATCGACGCGGCGCGCAGGCTGCCGACGAAGACAGCGATCTTGTAGGTGCTCATGGGGCAGGTGCTCCTGGGGACGGGGGAAGGCCCAGTGTAGACCTGTCCTCATGACGGCTCAATGGCGGCGGACCTATAAGGTTATGGTCACGCGCCCATCAGGCTGACGTGCGCCGAGACCACGCGCCAGCCCTGCGGCGTGCGCATCCAGGTCTGGCTCTGGCGGCCGATGCGGTCGCTGCCGTCGCGCTGGAACTCGATGTTGGTGGTGGCGAAGTCTTGGCCATAGGTGGTGATGGCGGTGCGCAGCACGCGCCGCGCCAGGCCCTGCGGCGAACGGCCGGCGCGGAAGGCGCGGATGGCGTCGTAGCCGTAGAGGTTCTCGCCGGCGCCGTAGCGCAGCGTGTGGGGGCTGTTCCAGAACAGTTCGTCCAGCACCTCGACGTGGTTGGCGACCAGGGCGGCCTCATAGCGGGCGAAGGCCACGGTGACTTCGGCGACGACGTCGGGCAGGTTGATATCCATGGCGGGCGGCGGGCTCCGGGTTGAATGCACCACGATGGTGCGTTATTTAGGGTAATCACCAATATGGTGTGTGTTGCGGTGCGCAAATTCGGCGACAGCGGGCGGCCATCACGCTGCGCACGGGCGGATGCTGCGGTGCAAGGCTGGCACGCGGCTTGCTAGGGTTTACACCACATAACACGCTGCACGCCGCCCCAGGAGTTTCACCATGTCCAGTTCCGCCGTTCCCGCCCCGGTCACCATGCTGGTCACCCGGCACATTACGCCCGAACGCTACAGCGATTTCCTGTCCTGGATGCGCCAGGGCGAGATCCTGGCCGCGGGCTTTCCCGGTTTTCTCGGCTCGGGCGTGCTGCAACCGCCCGAGGGCGGCGACCAGTACCAGATCGTGCTGCGCTTCGTTGACGAGGCCAGCCTCAATCGCTGGGAGCAATCGCTGCCGCGCCGCATGTGGCTGGAGCGCGGCGCCGCGCTGGTGCGGGCCAGCCATGCGCGCCGCGTGAGCGGCATGGACAGCTGGTTCGGCCCGCAGGGCGGCACCGGCGCGCCGCCGCGCTGGAAGCAGGCCGTGAGCATCTGGCTGGCGTACTTTCCGGTGCTGCTGGCGTTCACGCTGCTGGTGAGCGAACACCTCAGCGCGCTGCCGGTGTTCTGGCGCGCGCTGATCACCAGCGTGACCATGACGCCGGTGATGGTGTTCGTCTGCATTCCGTTCGTGACGCGGCGGCTGGGCCGCTGGCTGCGGCCGCGCTGACGCGGGCGGGCGCCGGGGCGCGGCCATGCCGGCTACGCCGCCTGTGCGCGCCGGCTGGCGTACAGCCGGTGCAGCGTGATCTTGCGCACGGCGGCCTGGCTGTCGCCGATGTGGGCGCGCAGCAGCGCGGTGGCCTGTTCGGCGTCGCGCCGCAGGATCGCCTGCAGGATGGCGCCGTGTTCCGCGTAGGTGCGGGTGATGCGTTCGGCTTGGGTGAAGTCGAGCCGCCGCACGATGCGGATGCGTTCGGTGGCGGCGCGATGCACGCGGGCGATCTCGGGGTTGCCGGCGGCTGCCACCAGGTCCGTGTGGAAGCGCTCGTCCAGCCCCGCCAGCCACTCGCCGTCGTGCGACTGGCGGGCGCTGTCCACCAGC
>NZ_CYTU01000001.1:236862-237581 GCF_001299375.1 Achromobacter sp. 2789STDY5608621
AGCGTGTCGAAGTCCAGCGGCTTGACCAGCCAGCCGTTGCGCTGGCGCACCTCCAGGTAGCCCTCGCGTTCCAGCCGGAACAGCGCCTCGCGCACCGGGGTGCGGCTGACCCGCAGGCGCTCGGCGATCTCGGTCTCGGTGAAGCGGTCGCCGGGCGCCAGGCGGAAATCGAGGATGTCGCGCTTGAGCGTGCCGTAGGCGGAATCGGCCAGGCTGCGGGGCGTGTCGATGACGGCGAATGCGGAGTCCATGGCTGGCCTCGATGAATGGACTAGACGGGGCGGACGACGGCGACGCCGGCCTGTTCCAGCCGCTGCGCGGCCAGCAGGCAGTCGGCCTCGCGCCACGGCGCGGCGATCAATTGCACGCCCAGCGGCAGGTGCGCGTCGGCGCCGATGCCGGGCCACACGGGTGCGGCGCACACGGGCAGGCCGATGCATGAAATGGGCTGCGTCAGCAGGCCCATGCTGGCGCGCGCCGGCAGGGTCTGGCCGGCCAGCGTCAGGCTGGTGGTGCCGATGGGCGTGGCCGGCACCGGCGTGGCGGGCGCGATCAGCACGTCGTAGCGTTCGAACAGCGACAGCGCCTCGCGATAGACGCGATGGCGGATGCGCTGGGCCTGCTGGGCCCAGGCCGCGGGCACCAGGCTGCCGGCGACCAGGCGGTCGCGCGAGTAGGGCTCGTAGTCGTCGTAGTTCGTGATCAGGCGGCGGCGGTGC
>NZ_CYTU01000001.1:237851-244753 GCF_001299375.1 Achromobacter sp. 2789STDY5608621
CTTGCAGCGCGTCGTAGACGGCGGCCAGGCTGGCGCTGTCGGCCGCGAACGGGCCCAGATGGTCCAGGCTGCCGACGAAGGGAAAGCTGCCGCTGCGCGGCAGGCGGCCGAAGGTCGGCTTGAGGCCGAACACGCCGCACAGCGAGGCCGGCACGCGGATCGAGCCGTTGGTGTCCGAACCCAGCGTCAGCGGCACCAGCCCGCCGGCCACGGCGGCGGCGCTGCCGCCCGACGAACCGCCCGCGATGCGGGTGGCGTCGTGCGGGTTGCGGCAGGGGCCGTAATGCGAGTTCTCGGTGGTGAAGCCGTAGGCATGCTCGTCCATGTTGAGCGCGCCCACCAGCACCGCGCCGGCCTCGCGCAGGCGCGCCACCAGCGTGGCGTCGCGCGGCGCGGCGGGGTTGGCGGCATTGACGCGGCCGCCGGCCAGCGTCACTTCCTCGGCGATGTCGAACAGGTTCTTGACGGCGTAGGGCACGCCGGCCAGCGGCGGCAGCGTGTCGCCGCGGGCGCGGCGCGCGTCGATGGCGGCCGCCTCCTGGCGCGCGCGGTCCTCGGTGATGGCGGTGAAGCAGTTGTAGCGCGCGTCGGCGGAGCGGATGCGCGCCAGCGTGGCGTCGAGCACCGCCACCGCGCTGTGTTCGCCGCCACGGATGCGGCGGGCCAGGTCGAGCGCGGCGCCGCTCACGGGCGGAACACCGAGGCCGATTCCAGCGCCACCGGCAAGGCCTCGTCGATGAAGGTCGAGGCGATGTCGTGGATGCGCGTGAATTGCTGCGTCACTTCGGCCGTGGCCGGCTCGCGCAGGGCGTAGCCCGCCAGCGCCAGCGCGCTGCGGACGTATTGGTCGATGGTTTCCTGGGTCATGGCGGACTCCCGGCGAAAGTGGATGGAAGGGGCGAAGGGGCCTAGCGGCGCACTTCGCGCTGGAAGATCTCCAGGCTCAGTTTCTTCATGCCGATGAAGCTGGGCTCGGTCAGCGTCTCGACCGTGCGCGGACGGGCGTCGCCGTAGTCCAGGATCTCGGCCACGCGGGTGGGGCGCTTGGTCAGCAGCAGCACCTGGTCGGCCAGGTACACGGCCTCCTCCAGGTCGTGCGACACCAGCAGCATGGTGGTGCCGGTCTGCATGAAGACCTCCTGCAGCTTTTCGCGGATGAACAGCGTCATCTCGAAGTCCAGCGCCGAGAACGGTTCGTCCAGGAACAGCACCTCGGGTCCCGGCGCCAGCGCGCGCATGATCGAGGCCGTCTGCTGCTGGCCGCCCGACAGTTCGTAGGGATAGCGCTTGAGGTCGAACTTGACGTCGAACGAGGCCACCAGCTCTTCCACCCGCGCGTCGACCTCGGCCTTGCTGCGGCCTTCCAGGCGCAGCGGATAGGCGATGTTGTCGATGGTGCGCAACCACGGGAACATGGCTTCGCGGTAGTTCTGGAAGACGTAGCCGATCTTGGTCTGGGCCAGCGACTTGCCATCGAACAGGATTTCGCCGGCGTCGATGGGAATGAGCCCGGCGATCATGTTGATCAGCGTCGACTTGCCGCAGCCGTTGGGGCCGAAGACCGAAACGATCTTGCCCTTGGGGATGTCGAGGTTGAAGTCCTCGTACAGCGGCCAGCCGGCGAAATACTTGGTCAGGCCGCGGATGGTGATGTGGGTGCCCAGCGGGCCCGGCTGGAACGGCGCGGGCGTGGGGGCGGGGGCGATGACGGGGTTGATGACGGTGGACATGATTATCGGCCGCTCCAGTGGACGACGCGCTTTTCCAGCACCAGGAAGAGGATGTTGAGCACGTAGCCGAGCGCGCCGGCGGCCAGGATCGAGGCGTACATGTCGCGCACGTTCAGCACCTGCTGCGCATTGATGATGCGGTTGCCCAGCCCGCTGTCCGAGCCGATGAACATCTCGGCCACGATCACGATGACCAGCGCCATCGACACGCCGCTGCGCAGGCCGACGAAGGTGGGCTGCAGGCTTTCCCAGATCAGCACGTCCTTGAAGATCTGCCAGCGCGAGGCGCCCATCACCCGCGCCGCCATGACGCGCTGCTTGCGCGCGTTGATGACGCCGTAGGCGCTGTTGAACAGGATCACCAGCACCGCGGCGAAGGCGGCGATGGCGATCTTGTTCATGTCGGTCACGCCGAAGATCATCAGGAACAGCGGGATCAGCGCGGACGACGGCGTGGAACGGAAGAAGTCCACCAGGAATTCGACGCTGCGGTAGGCCTTTTCATTGCTGCCGAGCAGTACGCCCAGCGGCACGCCGATGACGCCGGCGATGACGAAGGCCTGCAGTGTGCGGCTGACCGACGCCAGGAAATCGCCCAGCAGCGGACCGCCGGCCATGCCCTTGGCCAGCGCCACCAGCGTGGCGCCGGGCGTGGGCAGCAGCACCGGGCTGACCAGCTGCAGGCGCACCACCAGATCCCACACCACATACAGCGCCAGCGGGCCGATCAGCGGCAGCAGGCGCGCGGCGGTCCAGGTGCGCGGCGGGCGCGAGACGGGCGGGGCGGCGGTGGCGGGCATGCCGCCATGGGCGGCGCTGGCCGGCTTGGCCGCGGCGACGGCCGGGCCCGCGCCGGCGCGGTTGGCGTTGATCGCGTCCATGGCTCAGCCCTTGTACAGCATCGAGGCGACGTCCACCTTCTGCGCGAAGATGCCCTTGTCGGCGAACAGGTCGAAGAATTTCTGGAAGTACTGGATGTCGCTGGGGCTGAACTCGTTGTAGAGCGTGTAGGCGGCCAGCGGCACGGCCTCGGTCATGGGGCCTTCGATGGCGGTGTAGCCCTTCATGAAGGGACGCGCCTCGTCGGGCTTGGTGCGGATCAGTTCGATGCCGCGGGCATACGCGGCGATGAATTTCCTGCTTTCCTCGGGATGCTTCTTCAGGAACGCGGTGGTCAGCGAGGCCGAGCCGCCGAACCACGGCGCCATCGGATCGCCCAGCACGTACTTGGCGATCACGCCGGTTTCGAGCACGCGGGTGGTGCCGTTCAGACGGCCGACCGTGCCGGTGGGCTCGAGCGTGTAGCACGCGTCCAACTGGCCGGCGGCGACCGCGGCAACGTGCTGGCTGATCGCCAGCTCGACCACGGTCGCCCCGGTTGCGCCGGCGCGCTCCAGCACTGCTTTGGCCAGCGTGGCATTCTGGATGCCGGGTCCAGAACCGACCTTTTTCCCCTTGAGGTCTGCGATGGATTGGATGGGACTGTCTTTCGCGACGATGAACTCGTCCAGCACGTTCTTGGCGTTGCTGGGATTGGAGGCGAATATCTTGAACAGGCCGGGCGAGGCGATCTCGCCGATGGCCAGGTTGGCCGAGCCGGTGCCGTTGGCGCTGCCGTCGGCGCGGCCCGCGAGCATGGCTTCCATGACCTGCTGCGCGCCGGCGAACTTGAGCGCCTCGACGTTCAGGCCGGCTTCCTTGAAGTAGCCTTTCTCGATGGCGGCATAGAACGGCAGGCCGGCCGCGACCGGCCAGTAGCCGATGCGGATGACCGGACCCGACTGCGCCCGCACCAGGGCCGGCGCGGCCAGCGTGGCGGCGCCCAGCGCGGCGCCCTGCATCAGACGGCGGCGGGTGGCGTTGAAAGCGAAGGGCGCGGGGCGGTTGGTCATGCGGGGCTCCTGCTCGGAAAGAAGTCGGGCGCTTGTAGACAAGCTTGCATACCAGTCATCAAGCAAGACCCGTGCCAACCGCTTTTTGCCGGGTTTTGCACCGGGGAGGAACGATGATGGCGCGCCGCATGAACCATGCTGGTGCATGCGGCACCGCGAGAGGGCGCGCATGGCGTCATGGCGCGGCCGGCCCGCCAGGCGTTAGGATGTGCAAAGGCCGGGGCCTGCCGCCCCGCTGTTCTTGGAAGGGCGCGTCATCGGGCGCGCCGTGGCGTGGATATGAATACCCGTTTCGTCGAAGCATTTCTGTGGTCCGCCCGGCTGGGCAGTTTCCGTGCGGCCAGCGACCGCCTGCACATCACCCAGGCCGCCGTGGCCAACCGCATCGCCTCGCTCGAGGAAGACATCGGCGCGCGCCTGTTCGAGCGCGACGCCAAGGAACTGCGGCTGACGGCCGTGGGCACGCGCCTGCTGGACTATGGCGAGCGGCTGATGCAGCTGCGCCAGCAGATCCTGTCGCTGGGCCGCACCGGCGACGAGGTGTTCGGCCTGGTGCGCATCGGCGCCATCGAGACGGTGGTGCACACCTGGCTGATCGGCTTTTTGACCAACCTGCGGTCCACCTATCCCGGCATCGAGGTGCAGCTGACCTCGGAAACCACCCGCGCCCTGCATCGCGGCCTGCGCGAGGGCACGCTGGACATCGCCTTCCAGACCGATCTGCTAACCGACACCGGCATCATCAGCATGCCGTGCCTGCCGATGGAGATGGGCTGGGTCGGGCCGGCCGGCGATGAGGAAGCGCTGACGGTGCAGCAGTTGCTGAGCGAACCGGTGCTGACCATGAGTCCGGGCTCGCAGCCGCACGAGGCGCTCAAGGGCTTGTTCCGCGAGGCCGGCCTGCCGCTGGGCAAGGTGCACTGCGTCAGCTCAATCTCGGCGTTGGCGCGATTGGTGCGCAGCGGCTTTGGCCGCGCGCTGGTGCCGCTGCCGCCGATCCATGAATACGTGGCGCGCGGCGAGGTGCAGATGATCCGCTGCGATGTGCCGGTGCCGCCGCAGCTGCTGGTGGTGAGCTACCTGGAGGGCGCCGGCTCGGAGGCGATCCGGCTGGTGGCCGAACTGGCCTGCCGCGCCTCGGATCAATACACCGCGTCGGTCGTGCCGCCAACATTCGGATCCGCGCAATAGCGTTATCCCTAGGTCGGCGCGCAATAATTTTATTGCCGGCCCGAAAAATTACTCGTTTGTCGGACCCGGCCCGGCGGATTGAAGATGAGTCCCTTCCGTAATCGAAGGGATTTTTTCTTTCCATGAGCCAAGCCACCACTCCATCCGCGCCCCACGGCATGCTGTTCGTCGCCTGCGACGTCGATCCCGCCTTCGAGACCGATTTCAACCGCTGGTACGACCGCGAGCACGTCGAAGAGCGCGTGCGCATTCCCGGCTTCCTGTCGGGCGCGCGCTATTTCTCGCTGTCCGGCGGCCGCAAGTACCTTGGGCTGTACCGCACGGAATCGCTGGGCGCCTTCACCACCGCCGACTACCGCGCCGCGTTCGAGCGCCAGACGCCCTGGTCGGTGGCCAACCTGGACCGCATGCGCGATCCGATGCGGCGCGTCTGCGCGGTGCAGGCCGTGACCGGCTTCGGCAGCGGCAGCCACATCGCGGTGCTGCCGCTGGTGTTCAGCGGCGATGCCGACGCGCTGACGGCGCGCGCGGCCGAGGCCGGCGCGGCCCTGGCCCAGGTCGATGGCTTCGTGCAGTCCTATTTGCTGGCGCCCGATGCCGCGCTCAGCGGCCCGTTGCCGCGAGAATCCACCGAGAACCGCCGCCTGGACCCGCTGCTGGTCGTCGAAGCCAGTTCGGCCGCCGCCGCGCGCGCCCTGGCCGAGCAGGCCGCCGGTGTCTTCGGCACCCGCGCCAGCGACGCCTGGCTGCTCGAACTGGGCTGGAAGCTGGCGGCCGCCGACCTGCGCTGACGCGGCGCCGCGTCCACACACATCACATACATGGGGAATCAGAATGGCTGAGAACACCTTGCGCGCTCCGGCGTCCGCCCACGGCGGCGCGTCGCCGGACAAGATGAAGAAGCTGGCGATGGCCAGCTCGGTCGGCACCACGCTGGAGTGGTACGACTTCACGATCTACAACCTGATGGCGGCCCTGGTGTTCAACGCCATCTTCTTCCCGTCGTTCGATCCGTTGACGGGCACCATCCTGGCGTTCTCGACCTACGCGGTCGGCTACGTCTCGCGGCCGCTGGGCGGCTTCGTCTTCGGTCACCTGGGCGATCGCCTGGGGCGCAAGTTCGTGCTGGTCGCCACGCTGGTGATCATGGGCGTGTCGACGGGCCTGATGGGCATGCTGCCCACCTACGCCAGCTGGGGCGTGTGGGCGCCGGTGGCATTGGTGGCGCTGCGCTTCATCCAGGGCGTGGCGCTGGGCGGCGAATGGGCCGGCGCGGTGCTGCTGTCGATGGAACACGGCAAGCCCGACCAGCGCGGCCGCAATGCGTCCTTCACGCAGGTCGGGCCATCGTGCGGCACGCTGATCGGCACCGGCTTCATCGCCCTGATCTCGCTGTGGCTCACGCCCGAGGAGTTCCAGGCCTGGGGCTGGCGCGTGCCGTTCATGTCGAGCGTGGCGCTGGTGCTGTTCGGCCTGTGGCTGCGCCGCGGGGTCGAGGAAACGCCGGTGTTCCTGGAAATGGAAGAGAAGCGCGAAACCGCCAACACCCCGATCAAGGACGTGCTGGTGCAGCACTGGCGCCAGCTGCTGGTGGCCGGCGGTTCGCGCATCGGTTCGGACGTGCTGTACGCGCTGGTGGTGGTGTTCACGCTGACCTACGTAACCACGGTGCTGCACCTGTCGCGGCCGCTGGCGCTGGGCGCCACCATGCTGGGCGCGGCGCTCAACGCCATCGCCGTGCCGCTGTGCGGGCATCTGTCGGACAAGATCGGGCGCCGTCCGGTGTACGTGGCCGGCGCGGTCCTGGGCATGATCTGGGCCTTCGTGTTCTTCACGCTGATGGACACCGCGCATCCCGTCGCGATCTGCGCCGCCGTGGTGGTGGGCCTGCTGATCCACGCCATGATGTACGGCCCGCAAGCCGCCTTCATCACCGAGCAGTTCCCGGGCCGGGTGCGCTACGCCGGGTCGTCGCTGGCCTACACGCTGGCCGGCATCGTCGGCGGGGGCTTCGCGCCGCTGATCATCGCCAGCCTGTTCAAGTCGTGGAACTCGACCGTGGCGGTGTCGCTGTACGTGGCGGCCGCGC
>NZ_CYTU01000001.1:245012-260395 GCF_001299375.1 Achromobacter sp. 2789STDY5608621
ACCGGGCCGCCGCGGGGCGAATCCGGTCCGAGTTACGGGAGAAAGTCGATGCGCAAGTTGTTGTTGGGGGCGGTGCTGGCCGTCGCGGCATTCGGGGGGACGGTTCACGCCGCCACGCCGCCCAAGGCCGTGGTCACGAATTACTCGGATCTGGCGCTGGCCGGCTATGAAGACGCGCTGACTTCCGCCAAGACGCTGCGCGAGGCCATCAACGCCATGATCGCCAAGCCCAGCGCGGACACGCTCAAGGCGGCCCGCCAGGCCTGGCTCGATGCGCGCGTGCCGTACCAGCAGACCGAGGCCTTCCGCTTCGGCAACCCCATCGTCGACGACTGGGAAGGGCGCGTGAACGCGTGGCCGCTGGACGAGGGCCTGATCGACTACGTCGACGCCTCCTACGGCACCGAGAACGACGAGAACGCCTACTACGCGGTCAACGTCATCGCCAATTCCAAGATCTCGGTGGGCGGCAAGACCATCGACGTCAGCGAGATCACGCCCAAGCTGCTGTCCGAAGTGCTGCACGAGGCCGACGGCAACGAGGCCAACGTGGCCACCGGCTACCACGCCATCGAATTCCTGCTGTGGGGCCAGGACCTGAACGGCACCGGCCCGGCGCCGGCCGACCGCAAGGGCTCGCCGCAGGAACGCCACTCGGGCAACCGTCCGCACACCGACTACGACGTCAAGCAGTGCACCGGCGGCAACTGCGAACGCCGCATCGCCTACCTGAAGGCCGTGACCGACCTGCTGGTGACCGACCTGGAAGAGATGGTCGGCAACTGGCAGAAGGACGGCGCCGCGCGCAAGGCCGTGGAGGAAGATCCCAAGGCCGGCCTGGTGGCGATGCTGACCGGCGTGGGCAGCCTGTCGTACGGCGAACTGGCCGGCGAGCGCATGAAGCTCGGCCTGATGCTGCACGATCCCGAGGAAGAGCATGACTGCTTCTCGGACAACACCCACAACTCGCACTTCTACAACCAGATCGGCATCCGCAACGTCTACCTGGGCGCGTACACCCGCGTCGACGGCAAGCAGGTGTCGGGCGCCAGCCTGTCGGAACTGGTCAAGGCGCGCGACCCCAAGCTGGACACCGAAGTGCGCGCCAAGCTGGACGCCACCGTGGCCGCCATGCAGGCGATGAAGGTCCGCGCCGAGACGGTCGAGACCTACGACCAGATGATCGCGGACGGCAACAAGGAAGGCAACGCGGTGGTGCAGGCCGCCATCGACCGCCTGGTCGACCAGACCCGCAGCCTGGAGCGCGTGATCGCGCTGCTGGACCTGGGCAAGGTCGCCATCGAGGGTTCCGACAGCCTGGACAAACCCGACGCCGTATTCAAGTGAAGCTCGTATTCGCCGCCGTACTGGCGGCGTCGGCCCATGCCGGCGCCGCCGTTGCCCAGACCGCGCCCGCCGGGCGCGATGACCTGAGCGCCGAGGACCTCAAGCGGGTCCTCGCCATCACCGCGCCCACCCGCGATTTCTCCAAGGCCGAGACCTTCGAGACCATGCAGGCGGGCGCCACCACCACCAACAAGCTCATCAACGCCGATATCTTCTCGCAGCCGTCGGCCAACATGAGCTTCGAGCGGCGCCAGGAGTTCCAGGTCGGCAACGGCCTGTTCCGCAAGGACTGGGTGTCCGCGCCGGCTTCCACGCAGGCCTCTGACGGCCTTGGGCCGCTGTTCAACGCGCGCTCCTGCCAGGCCTGTCATACCAAGGACGGGCGCGGCTCGGTGCCCGGCTTCGATCCGCTGGAACGTCCCGACGCGGTGGCGCTGCTGCTGCGCCTGGCGGTGCCCGAAGGCCCGGACCGCGGCCATCCGCGCCTGGCGCCGGGCGAGATCGCGCTGCTGCCCGAACCCGTCTATGGCGTGCAGCTGCAGAACTTCGCGGTGGCCGGGCTGCCGGCCGAAGGCCGCATGGAGATCGAATACACCCCGGTCACCGTCAAGCTCAATGGCGGCGAGACCGCCACGCTGATGAAGCCGGCCTACCGCATCGAGAACCTGGGGTACGGGCCGATGCGCAAGGACACGCAGATCTCGCCGCGGCTGGCGCCGCCGATGATTGGCCTGGGCCTGCTGGAATCGATCCACGAGGCCGACATCCTGGCCAACATCGGCGCCGACAAGCGCGACGGCATCGTCGGCAAGGCCAACTGGGTCACCGACATGCGCACCGGTCAGCGCGCGCTCGGCCGCTTCAACCTGAAGGCCGGCCAGCCCACGGTGGAGCAGCAGAGCGCCGCCGCGTTCTCCAACGACATGGGCCTGTCCTCGCCGCTGTTCCCCAATCACTACGGCGACTGTACGCCGGCGCAGGTCCAGTGCCTGAAGATGCCGCATGGGGCGCAGCCGCGCTTCGGTCCGGAAGAGGTGCCGGCCAAGCTGATGGACTTCGTCACCACCTATTCCACCAACCTGGCGGTGCCGCAGCGGCGCGACGCCGACGACGCCCGCGTGCTGGCCGGCAAGAAGCTGTTCTACGAGGCCAATTGCGTCGCCTGCCACGTGCCCAAGTACGTCACCAGCCGCAATGCCAAGCAGGCCGAGCATCGCTTCCAGCTGATCTGGCCGTACACCGACATGCTGGTGCACGACATGGGCGATGACCTGGCCGACGGCGTGTCCGACGGCGAGGCCAACGGCCGCGAGTGGCGCACGCCGCCGCTGTGGGGCATCGGCCTGACCAAGACCGTGAACCCCAACGCCACCTGGCTGCACGACGGGCGCGCCCGCACGCTGCTTGAGGCGGTGCTGTGGCATGGCGGCGCGGGGCAGCCCGCGCGCGACCGCGTGGTGGCGATGACGCCCGAAGAACGCGCCGACCTGATCCGTTTCCTGGAGTCATTGTGATGACCACCCTTGTTGCGCGCTCGCGCGTTCCGGTCCGGCTGGCCGCCGCCGCGCTGCTGCTGGCATGGCCGCTGGCCGGCGCCGCCGCGAGCCTGTCCGCCGACCTGGGCGAACGCCTGGCGCAGGGCTATGCGCGGCCGGCCGCCAGCGGCATGGCCGAGGCCGCCACGGGCCTGGAAGGCGCGCTGGGCCAATGGTGCGCCAAGCCCGAGGCCGCCGGCGCCAGGCGCGTCGAGGAGGCCTTCGCCACGCTGGCGCAGGCCTGGGCGCGATTGGAGCCGCTGCGCTTCGGCCCGCTGGTGCAGGCCAACCGCTACGAGCGGCTGGCCTTCTGGCCCGATACCCGCGGCGTGATGCCCAAGCAGGTGCAGGCCGCGATCGCGGCGCAGGACGCCGAGCTGCTCAAGCCCGGCGCGCTGGCCGGACGCAGCGTGGCGCTGCAGGGCCTGCCGGCGCTGGAATACGTGCTGTACGGCGAGCCGGCGCTGCTCCGGCAGCAAGGCGCGCCGACCTTCGCCTATGCCTGCGGCTACGCCCGGGCGGTGTCGGCCAACGTCGCTGCGATCTCGCGCGACGTGGCGCAGGCCTGGGGGCCGCAGGCCGACTTCGGCCGCCAGTTCGCGCGGCCGCAGGCCGGCAACGATCTGTACCGCGATCCGCAGGAAGTCGCGGCCGAAGCCATGAAGGCGCTGTCCACCGGCCTGCAGTTCGCGCGCGACGTGAAGTTGCTGCCGGTGCTGGGCGACTCCGCGGACGCGGCGCGACCCAAGCGCGCCGCCTTCTGGCGCAGCGGCCTGTCGACGCGCACGCTGGCCGCCGGCCTGGATGGCCTGGCGGCGTTCTACCGCGCGGGCGGCTATGCGCTGCCGCCGGGCGATGCCTGGATGGGCGGCGCGGTGCTGGGCGAATTGGACAACGCGGCGCGCACGCTGCGCGAGGTGCCGGCGCCGCTGGACCAGGCGCTGGCCGACGCGGAAGGGCGCCGCCTGCTGGGGCTGGCGACGCTGACGCTCAAGAACGCCAAGGCCATCGTCGACCAGGACCTGGCGCCGGCGCTGGGCGTGACCATCGGCTTCAATGCGCTCGATGGCGATTGAGCGCGACCGGGCCATGATGAAGCATGACACCGGACAGGCGCCGGCGGCGCGGCCCGATCCGGCCCGGCCGGCGCGGCGCGATTTCCTGGCGCGCGCCGCCGCCGGCGCGGTCGGCGCCACGCTGGTGCTGCCGATGCCCGCGCGCGGCCACAGCTTCGCGATCGACGCGGCCGGCGAACGCGCCGTGGTGTTCGGCCGCCAGCCGGGCTTTTTCGCCCTGGCGTTCGACCTGCGCGGCGAGCGCGCGCCGCTCGAACTGCCATTGCCCGAGGACCGTCATTTCTTCGGCCACGGCGCCTATTTCGACGGCGCCCGCCTGCTGGCCGCGACCGAGAACGACTTCGACGGCGGCCGCGGCGTGCTGGGCATCTATGACGCCACGCCGGGCGGCGGCTACCGCCGCGTCGGCGAGTTCGACAGCGGCGGCATCGGTCCGCACGAAGTGGTGCTGATGCCCGACGGCAAGACGCTGTGCGTGGCCAACGGCGGCATCCTGACCCACCCCGACTACGGCAAGCTCGAACTCAACCTGGACACCATGCGGCCGTCGCTGGCCTATATCGACACGGCCAGCGGCCGCCTGCTGGAAAAGGTCGAACTGGCGCCGGCACTGCATCGCCTGTCGATCCGCCACCTGGCGCTGGCGGCCGACGGCACGGTGTGGTTCGGCTGCCAGTACATGGGTCCCGCCGGCGACCGGCCGGCCCTGGTCGGCCGTCACCGGCGCGGCGCCCAACCGGAACTGTTCGCCGGCCCGGCGCCGACGCTGCGCGAGATGCGCAACTACGTCGGCTCGGTGGCGGCGGACGCGGCCGGCGGCATCATCGCCACCTCCAGCCCGGTGGGCGGGCGCGTGCTGTACTGGGACGCGGCCAGCGGGCGCTGGCTGGGCGAGACGCGGCTGGCCGATGGCTGCGGCGTGGCGCCGGCACAAGGCGGCGGCTTTCTCGTCAGCAGCGGCCTGGGCGCCATGCTGCGCACCGACGCCGCGGGCGCCGAGCAGCCGTTGCTGGCGCCGTCGCGCGAGCGCGCCTGGGACAACCATTTTCGCCAGGCGTCGGGCGCGGCCTGAGCGGCCGCGTCCTTACAAAGCTTGACACAACGAGGGGCCGCAGCGGCCCATTCCTTCAAGCGCATCTGATAAAGTTTTCGGCTGTCTTTTTTTGCAAGAGGGAGCGACAACGATGGAAGACGCCTTGAAGGAATTCAATGCCTGGGCGCCCAAGCTGGTGGACCTGGGCATCAATCTGCTGGTCGCTTTGCTGATCCTGGTCATCGGCTGGTGGGTCTCGGCGCTGCTGGGACGCTGGGTGCGGCGCATCGCCACCCGTTCCAGCAAGATCGATCCGACCATCGTGCCGATGTTCTACAGCACCGTGGTCTGGACGGTGCGCATTTTCACGCTGATCGCGGTGCTGGCGCGCTTCGGGGTGCAGACCGCCAGCCTGATCGCGGTGCTCGGCGCCGCCGGCCTGGCCGTCGGCCTGGCGCTGCAGGGCACGCTGCAGAACATCGCGGCCGGCATCATGCTGCTGATCCTGCGCCCGGTGCGCGCCGGCGAATACGTGGGCCTGAGCACCGGCGCCGAAGGCACGGTCGAAGAGGTCGGCCTGTTCCTGACGCGCCTGATCCAGGTCGACGGCATCCACCTGACGCTGCCCAACAGCACTGTCTGGAACGCCACCATCACCAACTACAGCCGCAACAAGACGCGCCGCCTGGATATCCCGGTGCCGGTGCGCTATGGCGACGACCTGAACGCGGTGCTGGCCAAGCTGCAGGGCATCGTCGCGGCCAACCCCAATGCGTTGAAGGATCCGCAGCCGCTGGTCAAGGTGGTGGACTACAAGGAAAACGGCGTGGTCGTGAACGTGCGCGTGTGGGCCGAGGCCGGCAAGTACTGGGACCTGCGCTGGGGCCTGTACCAGGAAATCCGCAGCTCGCTGGAGGCCGCCGGCTTCCAGGCGCCGATCCCGCTGCGCGAGATCCAGAATCCCAAGACCGGCGCCCCGGCCTGACAGGCGGCGCCAACGAAAAGGGCGTTCGCGCGATGCGCGTACGCCCTTTTTTTCATTGTGGCCGGCGCGGACATCATGCCGCGCGCGGTCGTGGCATCGTCGGCGCGCGGCCGTGCGGACCGCGTCAGGCCTGCACGGCGAGCCGCGCCAATTCGGCCTTGATCCAGCCGGCGATCTCGCGCTGGCGCTGGGCCGGCATGCGGTCGATGATGGCCGTGACGCTGACCGCCAGCAGCGGCGCGCCATGGCTGTCGAGCAGGGCGCAGCCCACGCCCAGCGCGCCGCGCACGGCGTGGTTGCCCACCACCGAATAGCCGCGCGCGCGGGTGTTTTCGATCAGGCGGAACATTTCCTGAGGCGTCATGCCGCCGTATTCGTCGAGCCGGCTGGAATTGCGTTCGACGATGCCGCGGGCGACGTCGTCGGACAGCGCCGCCAGCAGCGCCATGCCGCCCGAGCCTACGCCCAGCGGCTGGCGCTTGCCGGCGTAGGTCGCCAGGATCTGCACCGGATAGCTGCCGATCTCGCGATGCAGGCTGATGGAATCGTCCTCGTCGCGCACCACCAGGAACACGGCGTCGCCGGTGCGGTCGGCCAGGCGCCGCAGCACCGGCAGCAGCTGGCGCACGCGCGGGTCGCGCGATCGGGTGTCGGGGTCCACCGCCAGCTGGGCGCGGTATTTCTTGGTGCCCGTCACCGGCAGCACCAGGCCGGCGTCGAGCAGGGCCGCCAGCAGCCGGTAGATGGTGGGGCGCTGAATGCCCGTCAGGCGGGCAATATCGGTCACGCTGAGGCCGTCAGGCCCCTGGTCCCGCAGGGCGGCCAGAACGGCCAGCCCGCGCCGCAATGTGCGTGGGCCTGCGGCCGCGGCATCGCTGTCTTGCATGCAACTCTCTGAAAACTTGGGGGTTATTGCGTCTTGGTCAAGGGAAAACCATAGTCCGTAGCGTGGACTCTACCTTGATGCTCCTCTCGTGTATAGATCAGAATGCAGCATCCAATAATTCAAATCGTCCATGTAATGGACAGTATCAGCACGGAGACTATATGATGACCGGTCAAAAGCCTGGACTGCGGCGTCTTGCCGCCACGCTACTGGCTACCGCCGCAAGCGCTTTCGCCATGGGTTCCGCCCAGGCCGCCTATCCCGATAAACCTGTCCGCATCGTGGTCGGCTTTTCCGCCGGCGGCACCACCGATGTGATCGCCCGCATCATGGCCAAGGAGCTCACCGAGAGCCTGGGCCAGTCGTTCGTGGTCGAGAACAAGCCGGGCGCCGGCAGCAACATCGCCACCGACCAGGTGCAGCGCGCCGCGCCGGACGGCTACACGCTGCTGTTCGTGGCCGTCACCAGCGCCATCAACCAGACGCTGTACAAGAACGTCACGTTCGACCTGACGAAGGACTTCACCCCCGTGGCGCTGGGCGCCAAGGTGCCGAACATCCTGGTGGTCAACCCCCAGGTGCCGGTCAAGACGGTGCAGGAACTGGTCGACTACGCCAAGAAGAACCCGGGCAAGCTGGCGTTCGCCTCGTCGGGCAGCGGCACCTCGATCCACATGGCCGGCGAACTGTTCAAGATGCAGGCCGGCATCGACGTGCTGCACGTGCCCTACAAGGGCAGCGCCCCGGCCATCACCGACCTGATCGGCGGCCAGGTGCAGTTCATGTTCGACAACATGCCGTCGGCCTGGCCGCACGCCCAGTCGGGCAAGCTGCGCGCGCTGGCGGTGACCACGGCCGAGCGTTCCAAGAGCGCGCCGGACCTGCCCACCATGAAGGAAGCGGGCTTCGCCAACTTCGACGTGTCGTCGTGGTTCGGCCTGATCGCGCCGGCCGGCACGCCGCCCGACGTGGTCAACAAGCTCAACGCCGCCATGGTCAAGGCGCTGGACAAGCCCGAAGTGCAACTGGCCTTCGAAAAGCTGGGCGCCGTGGGCGTCAAGACCACGCCGGCCGAATTCGGCCAGTTCATCAAGTCGGAAGTGGAAGGCTGGGCGCCGGTGGTCAAGGCGTCGGGCGCCAAGGTCGACTGAGCGCGCGCTTCGTGCCGCGGCGGGTCAACCGCCGGCGGCCGATGACGGGGGACGGGCGGATGCCCGTCCCTATTTTTTTGTATCGTCGTCGCGGCGGGCCGTCGCCAGCATCGCGGTGCAGACGCCGCGCATCATGTCGACCTCGTCGCGGGTCAGGGCGACCCGGGAAAAAAGGTGCCGCATGCGCGGCAGCAGCTTCTTGGGATGGGCCGGGTCCAGGAAGCGCACGCCCACCAGCGCCTCTTCCCAGTGCGTCAGGAAGGCCTGCACCGCCTCGCCGGAAGCCGGCTCGGCGCCGCGCGAGGGCGCCTGCGCGGTCGACGCCGGCAGCAGGGCGGCGCCCTGGTCCACCAGCAGCGCGTAGCGCAGCTCCCAGGCCGCCAGTTGCAGCGCCTGGGCCACGTTCAGCGAGCTGTACTCGGGGTTGGCCGGGATGTGGCAGATGCGGTGGCACAGCCCGATCTGGGCGTTGGTGAGGCCGGCGCGCTCGGTGCCCAGCACGATGGCGGCACAGCCCTCGGCGGTTTCCGCCAGATGGGCGCAGGCCAGGTCGGCCGCCTGGCGGATGTCGCAGGGCGGGGGGCCGAGGTCACGCACCCGGGCGGTCAGGGCGAACGCCAGGGTCACGGGCGCCAGCGCCTCTTCCAGGGTATCGTAGATGCGCGCGTTTTCCAGCACGTCCAGGGCGCCGCTGGCCAGCGCCACGGCTTCCGGCTGGCTGGTCACATCGGCGAATTTGGGCCCCACCAGCACCAGTTCTGAGAAGCCCATGGTCTTGATCGCACGGGCCGCCGAACCGACGTTTCCGGGGTGGCTGGGGTTCACCATAATGAAGCGAACGCGTGAAAATGCTTGAGTCATTTAAAATGGCACGTTTGGCTTAGTGCCTTCCTGGTTTTTTGGGCCGTTTTCCCCCTGTCGGGGCGGCGGCGGACCCGGGAGGGCGGCTAGCGGCCTACCCACCGCATACGTACGGAATTTTATGCACCCGATGCTCAACATCGCCATCAAGGCGGCCCGGCGTGCCGGCACCATTATCAACCGTGCCAGCATGGATTTGGAACGACTCAGCGTGGCTCGCAAGGGGCCGCGCGATTATGTCACGGAAGTCGATCGCGCCGCCGAGGAGTCCATCGTCGAGACGCTGCGCGCCGCTTATCCGGATCACGCCGTCCTGGGCGAGGAATTCGGCTTGCAGGGCCCCGACCAGGCCGAGTTCCAGTGGATCATCGATCCGCTGGACGGCACCACCAACTTCATCCACGGCCTGCCCAACTACGCCGTGTCGATCGCGCTGACCCAGCGCGGCCAGGTCACGCAGGCGGTCATCTATGACCCGTCGCGCAACGAACTGTTCACCGCCAGCCGTGGCAGCGGCACGTTCCTGAACGACCGCCGCGTGCGCGTCTCGGGCCGCACCCGCTACCACGAGGCCCTGCTGGGCGCGCACTGGCCCAACTCGGGCGACCTGGAACAGGGCTCGGCCCGATTCCGCGCCATGGCCGAAGGCAGCACCGGCGTGCGCCGCCTGGGCGCCACCGTGCTGGACCTGGCCTATGTCGCCTGCGGCCGCCTGGACGGCTTCTGCGGCGTCGGCCTGAAGCCCTGGGACCTGGCGGCCGGCAGCCTGATGGTGCTGGAAGCCGGCGGCCTGGTCGCCGACTTCGACGGCGAGCAAGGCTGGATGGACTCCGGCAACGTGCTGGCCGCCAGCCCGAAGATCTTCACGCAGATGCTGTCGGCGCTGAATCCGACGCCGGCTGCTTGAGCGCGCTTCGTCGTCTCCACAAGAAACCGGCCTCGCGCCGGTTTTTTGTTTTGGGTGATGCGGTTTCGTCGTGTCTTGCGAGAATGGCCGGGGTGGACTGATTGCTCACGGTTCGGCCGGCCGCGGCCGGGTTCATGCGCTAAGGTCACGCCGGGAGTGACGCGGGGTGCCCGGCACCGAACGAATGGTCTGCCGGTGAGGAAGGCGCCTGCGTCTTCCTCATACGGAGGTGATCGCATGACAGGAAAAACGTCGATGCGGCCGGGCCGGGCCGGGCCGGCGCATTGCCGGCCGGCTATGCCGGTATTCACGGCGATATCGTTGAACTACTCGATAGCGCTCGCCGGACCGCGGTCCGACGGGTCAATGCACTGATGACGGCGAGTTATTGGGCGATCGGCCAACGGATCGTCGACGCCGAGCAGAAAGGCAGGCGGCGGGCCGGCTACGGGGAACAGTTGATTCAACGGTTGTCCATTGACCTGACCGCCCGGTTCGGACGCGGATTCAGCGCCGACAACCTGGAGAACATGCGGGGATTCTTCCTTGCCTATCCTCCATCTGCAATTTCCGAGACAGTGTCTCGGAAATTCGACCTATCCGATCTGGCCCAGGCATTCGCACTGCCATGGTCGGCGTACGTACGGTTGCTATCGGTCAAGGATGGCCAGGCTCGCCGGTTCTACGAGGCGCATGCGCTGCGTGGCGGCTGGAGCGTGCGCCAGGATGATGCGATCAAGGATCCGTATGTGCTGGAGTTTCTCGATCTCAAGGACGAATACTCGGAATCCGACCTGGAAACCGCCCTGACGCAGCGTCTGGCAGGTTTCCTGCTGGAACTTGGGGAAGGCTTCACCTTCGTGGGACGGCAGCGTCGATTGCGCATCGACCAGACCTGGTATCGCGTGGATCTGCTGCTGTTTCATCGCAGGCTGCGCTGCCTGGTCATCATCGATCTGAAACTCGGCAGCTTGACCCACGCGGATGTGGGCCAGATGCATATGTACTGCAACTATGCGAAAGCGCACTGGGCGCTTGCTGACGAGAATCCACCGGTGGGGCTTATCCTGTGCGCGGACAAGGGCCGTGCGCTGGCGCAGTATGCGTTGGACGGACTGCCAAGCCAGGTCATGGCAGCCAACTACCGTACCGTGTTGCCGGATGCTGCGTTGCTGCAGAGGGAACTGGAGGCCACGCGCAGGCGGTCGGTGTGCGTTGGGTCACCCTTCGCCGCCCTGCGACACCAGTCCACCCTCGAGCGGCACGAACCACGCCCGCAGCCCCAGCTCGCGCACGATCGGCGCGGTCGCCTGCAGCGGCATCTGCGAGAACGCGGTGGACAGGGCGTCGGCCATGGTGGCGTTGGGCGCCATCACCGACACGCTCTGGTAGCGCGGCTGCGCGGCGCCGGTGCGGGGGTCGAACAGGTGTGTGTAGCGGCCCGCCGCGTCCAGGGCGGTGCCGTAGCCGCCGGAGGTGGCCAGTGCCTGGTTGCGCACGGGCACCGAAGCCAGGATCCGCTGCGGCGCCCGGGGGTCGGCCAGCCCGACCCGCCAGGCGCCGGGCGATGCGCGGCGGTCCAGCCCGCGGATCTCGCCCATGTCGACCAGCGCGCGCTCCAGCCCGCCTTGCCTGAGCAGGCGCGTGATGCAATCGGTGATGTAGCCCTGGGCGATGCCGTTGAGCGTGATGCCCATCCCGGGCCGTTGCAGCGCGATACGACGGCTGTCCAGCGTCACGGCGTGATACGAGACGCGCGCCAGGGTCTGCGCCAGTTCGGCTTCGGACGGGCCTTGCGCCGCCGCGCCGGCCCGCGCGAAATGGCTGGCATACAGCTGCCAGAGCGGCTGCACGGTGGGGTCGAAGACGCCATCGGTCAGGCGGCTGTAGCGCAGTCCGTCGCCAAGCAGGCGCAGCAGGTCGGCGGGCGGATCGGCCAGGTAGCCCTGCCGGTTCAGCCGCGCCAGCGCGCTGTCGTCGCGGTACAGGCTGAATATGCCTTCCAGGCGATGCAGTTCTGCCAGCGCCTGCGCGATCAGTTGCCGCGCGGTGCGCGGGTCGGGATGGTAGAGCCGCAGCTCGGCATCCGCGCCTAGCGCGACGCCTTGCCAGGTGGTGGGAGCGATCGCGGCGGATGCGCGGCGCAAGGACAGGGGGGCGAGCGCCAGCGCGGACGTCGCGGCGGCGATGCCGATGAAACGGCGGCGGCGGGGATTCATGGCGGTGGGCATGGCGGAATGGAGCGGCGTGGGGCGGCGGGCGGCCGCGCTACTGGGCGAAGACATAGGCTTCCGGAACCTCGGCATAGGCCACGACGCGGCCGCCGTGCGCCCGGGCGAAGGCCTCGGCGGGCGCGCGCAGCGAGAACGGCATGGCGTCTTCGGCGCCCATGCCGCCGACGAAGCGGCCCTCGATGACGTAGAACGCCTGGCGCGCGTCGATCCAGGCGGCCGGATCGGGCGCGCCGTCCGGCCCGGCAGTGGCCATGTCGTTCACGTAGATCGCGGTGATGGCCTTGGGCTCCTCGGGCAGCAGGGTGTAGGCGAACACCTGCTTGATCGACGAGAACCAGACCGGCGCCGGCCGGCCCTTGATGAAGATCTGTCCTTTCGGGCCGGCGTGGTCGGTCAGGGCCATGCCGCAGTAGTGGCCGACCGATTGCGACGTGACCGGCTGGGGCGGCGGCGGGGCGGCGGGCGCGGCGCCGTCGCCGCAGGCGGTCACGGCCAGCAGCGCGGCCAGGCAAAGGGAAAGCAGCAGGGGTCTCATAGCGGCCGGTTCCTGAACGACGCGATTGCCAGCAGGAAGGGCGCGGCGATCCACAGCAGCAACGCCGCCACCAGCGCGGGCACGGGCAGGCTGGCCTGGTCGCTCACGCCCGCCATGCCGGCGTACAGCGAAATGTTCTCGAAGCCCGTCAGGTTGAGCAGGCGGTAGACGTCGGAGGGGTTGAGCAGCAGCAGCGCGTTGAGCAGGCCGGGGCTGACGTGGCGGCCCTGGTCGGCCGCCAGCAGGCCCAGCAGCGCCATGTCGTAGATCACCACGAAGAACAGCCACACGCCGACGGCGATGCCGGCCGCGGTGGCGCGTTCGCGCACCCGCGTGCTGATGAGGTAGCCCATGGCCAGGAAACTCGCGCCCAGCAGCACGCTGGCGCCGATCAGCAGCGCGAACGGCTGCCAGGCGGCCGGGTCCAGGCCGCCATAGGCCCATTGCAACGCCAGGCCGGCCGAGCCGTAGCCGGCGCCGGTGGCCAACGCCAGGATCGCCAGGTGGCCGATGAACTTGCCCACCAGCACCTGCCAGCGTGCCACGGGGTAGCTCAGCAGCAGGGCCATGGTGCCGCGGTCGACTTCGCCGACCACCGCGTCGTAGGCCAGCAGCATGGCGATGAGCGGCACCAGGAAGATCGACAGGCTCGACAGGCTGACCACGGTGACGGTCAGCGGGTCGGCCTTGACGGTGCCGGTCGGCGAACTGCCCAGCAGGCCCAGGGCCAGCGCCAGCGCGCCCAGCAGCAGGGCGGTGGCGAGCACCCAGCGGTTGCGCAGGCCGTCGCGTATTTCCTTGCCGATGATGGTGCAGACGGCGTTCATATGTCTTCCCGTTCAAGCAGGTGGGCGTAGATGTCGTCCAGGCTGGGGGCCTGGATGTCGAGGTCGGCGATGGGTGCGGCGATGGCGCCGATGCCGCGGATGGCGTCGACCTTGTCGCGTTCCAGGCAGGCCAGTTCGTAGCGGCAGGCGTCGAGGCGGCGCCACGGCCGCGCCAGCACCGTGCCGGTCTGCGGCGCGGCCAGTGTCAGCCGGATGCGGATGGGCAGCCCGGTGGACTGGCGCAGCGCCGACATGGCGCCGTCGGCGATCTTCCGGCCGGCCTTCATGACGATGATGCGGTCGGCGTGGCCGGCCAGTTCCGACAGCGCATGGGTGCTGAGCAGGACGGTGGCGCCGGCGGCGCGCAGCTCGTGGACGATGTCGTAGAACATCAGGCGCGAGGCCGGGTCCAGCCCGGTGGTCGGTTCATCGAACAGCAGCACGCGCGGCTCGCCCAGCAGGGCCTGGGCCAGCGCCAGGCGTTGCCGCATGCCCTTGGAATAGCCGCCCACGCGGCGGTGGGCGGCGCCGGCGATGCCGACCTTCTCCAGCAGCGCGGGGTTGCCGGACAGCGGCCGGCGTTTGAGCCGGGCGTAGAACGCCAGCGTCTCCACGCCGGTCAGCGAGGGATGCAGCGCGACGGTTTCCGGCAGGTAGCCGATGCGGTCGCGCAGGCGTGCGGCGGCGCGGCTGTGGGCGTCTTGGCCGAACAGCGTGACGCGTCCGTGGGTGGGGCGGATCAGCCCCAGCACCAGCTTGATCAGCGTGCTCTTGCCGGCGCCGTTGTGGCCGGCCAGCGCCACGCACTCGCCTTGGCGCAGTTGCAGGTCGAGGCCGTCGATGGCGCGCTGCGCGCCATAGTGCTTGCTGACGCCGGCCAGCGTCACCAGGTCGGTATTCATGGAGTCTCCTTGGCGCGGGCGGCGGGGCGCGGCGGCGGCTGCATCAGCGGCGCGCTGTCGATAACGCCGCCCGGCAGGATGGCGGGAAATTGGGATTGGGCCCAGCGCACGATCGAGATCGAGGGGCTGTTGAGCAGGATGCGCGCGGCCGGCGCGCGCCACAGCAGCTGGTCGACCACGTCGTTGGGCCGGTAGGCGGTGTCGGCGATGCCGTCGCCGTCCAGGTCGAAGGCGGTGTTGTCGCTCCAGTAGTTGCCGCGGCCGTTCACCGCCCAGTCGAGCGTGCGGGTGCCGACGTACTTCACCTGGTTCTTGTTGTTCAGGAAGGCGTTGCCCGAGATCTGGTTGCCGTCCGACCCGGCGGTGTAGTGCACGCCGATCTCGCAGTTGGCGAAGCGGTTGTCGAGGAACGCGTTGTGGTTGGCGTTGTAGATGAACACGCACTTGCCGGCGCCATCGACCGTGTTGCCGGTGATGCGCGACTGGTTGGCGTAGTTCAGCATCAGGCCCTGCTCGCGGCTGTCGCGCGCGATGTTGCCCTGCACCACCAGGCGGTGCGAATACATGATGGCGTAGGCGATATCGTTGCCGCTCGAGACGTTGCCGCTGATCTCGCTGTCATTGGTGTACATGTAGTGGACCGCGTAGCGCAGGTCGTGAAAGTAGTTGCCGCTGAAGGTGTTCTGCTTGCTGGTGTTGACGAAGATGCCGTCGCGGCCCGCGGAGATATCGTTGTCCAGCACTTGCGTGCCGGGCGTGTTCCACAGCGTGACGCCGTTGCCGCGCTCGGCCACGCGCAGCTCGCGGTTGCCGACGATGCGGTTGCCGGTCACCAATGCGTCATTGGGGCCCCACACGTGCACGCCCACCAGGTTGTCGAGGATGTCGTTGTGTTCGACCCGCGCGCGGTGCGCGCCGCGGTCCAGGAACACGCCGGCGTCCATGTCCGACAGGCTCAGCCCCGAACGCGTGACGGTCAGGTTGCGCAGCGTTACGTCCTCGGCCTTGACCCACAGCGTGCGGCCCTGGCGCGTGCCGGCGATGACGGCGGCGCGGTCGGGCGGCCCTTGCAGGGTCAGGGGCTTGTCGATGACGATGCCGCCG
>NZ_CYTU01000001.1:260686-274727 GCF_001299375.1 Achromobacter sp. 2789STDY5608621
ATTTCCATGTGCAGCGCGTGGCAGAACCACTGGCAGTAGTACCAGTGCACGCCCGGCCGGTCCGCCGTGAACGTCACCGACGAGGTCGCCTGGGGTCCGATTTCCATGGCGATGCCGTGGCCTTCGAGCGTGAAGCCGTGCGTCAGGTCTTCGATCACCTCCATGTTGGTGACCACCACGGTGACCTCGTCGCCCTGGTTGACCTCGATCCGCTTGAGGCTGAACATCGGCGCCACCGCCATCATGTAGACGCGCACCTTGTTGCCGTCGCGCACGATCTTGGCGGCGTCCTCCAGCGTGACGCCGTCCTTCTTGGCCATCTGGCGCGCGTCTTCCCACATGGGGTCGTCGCGCTTCCAGATGCTGATGGGATGGACCTTGGAGCGGTGCACCAGGCACATGTCGTGCGGCTCGGCGAAGCTGGGGCCGTCATGCACGAGCTTCATGGTGTCGCCGGAGATGTCGATGAGCTGGTCGTTCTCGGGCTTGAGCGGGCCGACGTTCAGGAAGCGATCCTTCGAGAACTTGTTCAGCGACACCAGCCACTTGCCGTCGGCCTCGCGCGTCTCGCCCATGGTGGAGTGGTTGTGGCCGGGTTGGTAGTGCACGTCCAGCTTCTGGATGATCGGGTCGACCTTCTCGCCCTTGTAGGCGCGCTTGGCCAGGTCGATGTTCCACTTGACCATCTGGCTGTCGATGAACAGCGTGGTGTAGGCGTTGCCGCGGCCGTCGAAGGCGGTGTGCAGCGGGCCCAGGCCCAGCTGCGGTTCGGCCACCACGCAATCGCGCGGCTTGATCTTGTCGTCGAACAGGTCGTCCAGCGTGCGAACGTCCAGCACGGTCACCGTGGGCGACAGCTTGCCGTTGAGCACCAGGTGGATGCCGTCGGGCGCGGCGTTGCAGCCGTGCGGCGAGTTCGGCACCGGGATGTAGCGGGTGTACTTGGAGCCGTGGCGGCCGTCGATCACCGGCACGCCGCCCATCATCTTGAAGTCGCCCTTCTTGACGGCTTCCTCGATGCGCTTGATGTTGAACACCACCACCCAGTCCTGCTCGTTGGCGGAGGCTTCCTCCACCGTCAGGCCTTTCTCCGAGTTGTAGCAGGTCGAGAAGGAATACTTGCCCTGGTAGTCGGCGTCGCCGTTGTCGAGGTTGCCGTCCACCAGCACCTGCCAGGCGACCTTCATGGTGTCGCCGTCCAGCGCGGTGTAAATGGCGAAGAAGTTCTTCTTGGGATCGTCGGTGACCTTGCCGTCGTTGGGCAGCGGGATGATGTGCTCGCCGTTGGCGAAGACGTAGCCGGTGCGCGGATAGCGCTGCGGCCGCAGGCCGTGCACGCCGGACACGTTGGGCAGCTCGGTGATCTTGTCGGTCTTCATCACGTCCAGGCGGATGCGGGCGACGCGGTTGTTGGCCTTGTCGTTGATGAAGAGGTAGCGGCCGTCGTAGGTGCGGTCGGTGAACGACAGATGCGGGTGGTGGGCGTCGCCATTCAGGAACACGCCGCCCTTGTCCTTGAGGTATTCGCGGGTCTCGGGCGTCAGGCCTTCGGTGAGGATCTTGCGGCTTTCGTTGGTGCGGCCCCAGCCGGTGGCGCTGCAGTGGTTGAAGACCGGGATGCGCACCAGTTCGCGCATGGAAGGCAGCCCCAGCACGCGCACTTCGCCCGACTGGCCGCTGGAGTTGAAGGCATAGTATTCGTCCAGCTCGCCCGGCGCGACGTGGCCGCTCTGGCCGGCGGCGCCGGCCTTGGCGTCCTTGCCGTGGGCGGTGGACAGCTGCGCGCCGCCCACCAGGCCGGCCGCGCCGGTGATGGCGGCGGTTCCCAGGAAGCTGCGGCGGCTCAGGCCGGTTTTGTCGGGGTTCTTGTCGGACATGGGTAACTCCTCGATAGGAACGGCGTCTCGCGCCGCGGAACGGAAATCAGGATTCGGAGGTCGCGGGCGCGTTCGGGTTGGGCGCGCGGTGCAGCACCACCTCCTGCACCGCGGGCTCGCTGTCGGCGGCGCGGCGTCGCTCGCGCTTGCCGTGCTGCTGGATCAGGTGCGGGCACTTTTGCTTGTGGTGGTAGAGCATCTGGCAATGCAGGCACTGGATGCACTCGTTCGGGTTGATCTCGCCGGTCGGCTCGATGGCTTGAACCGGGCATTCCTTGGCGCAGCGTTGACAGGGGTTGCCGCAGTCGCGGTAGCGGCGCAGCCAGTCGAAGATGCGCAGCCGCGCCGGAATCGCCAGGGCCGCGCCCAGCGGACAGAGGTAGCGGCAGAAGAAGCGTTCGATGAACAGGCCCGCGGCCACCAGCGCCACCGCGAACAGCACGAACGGCCAGTCGCGCAGGAAGCGCAGGATGATGGCGGTCTTGAAGGGTTCGACCTCGGCCAGCCGCTCGGCCAGCGCCAGGTCGTACAGCGAGAAGCCGAACAGCACCAGGAAGATCACGTACTTCAGGGTCGACAGGCGCTGGTTGACGCCGTGGCGCACCGTGACCTGGCGCAGCCCCAGGCGCTTGGCGACGCGGTTGGCCAGTTCCTGCAGCGCGCCGAACGGGCACAGCCAGCCGCAGAAGGCGCCGCGGTTCCAGAACACCATCGAAATGGCGGTGGCGCACCACAGGATGAACACCAGGGGATCCATCAGGAAGTAGTCCCAGCGGAAGTCGGTGCGCAGCGCCGAGAAGAACGTCAGCACGTTGACGATGGACAGCTGGGCCTGGCCGTACCAGCCGATCCAGAACAGCGCGAAGGCCAGGAACGCCAGGCGCAGCCGGTCATGCAGCAGCGGCCGGCTGGTCAGCTGGTCCTGGAAGAAGAAGATGCCCACCAGCACCAGCAACGCCGCCGTCAGGATCGCCACCTGCACGGCCTTGCCGCGCCAGATCTGCTGCCACAGCGCGGGCGGGGCGGCGTCCTCGGCCGTCGCCTCGGGGGCCGGCGCCGACGCGGCCGGCGCGGCGCGGGTATAGCGGTCGGGCAGGGTGTACGGCAGGTCGAAGGTGACGAAGGCCTTGTCCGACACGCTCAGCACGCGCTGCACCATCAATTGCAGCCGCCACGGCTTGACCGGGTCGAACGCGGCGTCCTCCGGCACCACGAACAGCGCCACTTCGCGCAGGGCGGGCGCGCCCTGCGCGGCGACGTCGGCCAGGCGCTGGTGATTGCGGTCGCGGAAGCGGAAGCTGCCTTCGTCCTGGATGATCTCGATGCGGTCGAAGATGCCGCCGCGCACGTAACCCGAGCCCTTGAATGAATAAGCGCCATTGCCCGCCACCAGGATGGCCTGCTGGCCGGGCTTCAGGCGTTCCTTCAGGCGCTGCCATTCCACATCGCCGAGCAGGCTGCGGCCGACCGACGGCACGCTTGCCAGCGCCACGTACAGGTCGATGAAGACGTCGTCGTCGGCCGCTTCCTGGCCGCGTTCGGCGGCGTCCTGCCGGCCCGATTCGCGGAACACGCGGTTGACGTCCTCGGGCGCCAGGCGCAGGTTGCGCACCGCGCCGGCGTCGAGCAGGGCCTGCCACGATTCGACCGCGTCGCGGGTGTCATCGATCTGGCGCGCGGGCGCGGTGGCCGCCGTGGCGGCGGGCGTGGCGCTGGCGGCGCCGGCGCCATCCACGCCGTAGGCGCGCGCCACCGCGATGGCCGAGCGCGTGATGCTGTCGCCGATCACCATGAGGGTGACAGTGGCGCCGCTGATGATGTCCACCGGCGGCGGCGCGCCATGACGCGGCGGGCTGTCGATGAAGTTCAGGCCGACGTAGCCCTGGATGAAGTGATCGACCTTGGCTTGCGGAATGCCGATCAGCACGATGGGCTCGTGATGCTCCACCAGCCTGGCGCCGACGATGCGGCCGTTGTCCGCCAGCGCCACCAGCACATCGATGGGCTTGCTGGAATAGCCGCGGGTGTTGACCACGTCGGAGGTCAGGTAGATGCGGCCCAGGGCGCGCTCGCCGGCATAGGCGCGCGCGGTCATCGGTTTGCCCTCGGGCGGGCCGACGCGATCGGCGCCGGGGAAGAGGTCGGCGATGGAAACCGTCTTCAGGAAGTCGGGCAGCCGCTGCGCCTGGACGGCGTTCGCGCACAACGTACAGCACAGCAGGAAAATTGAAATGAAGACCCGGATGAAAGGGGGGAATGCGCGATGTGTGCCGCGATGTGTCCCGTGATGTGCCCCGCAACGTGCCCCGTAATGTGCCGCCTGACTGCCGCGCATGCTTCGACTCTTTGTTGGTGTAGGTTTGCAGCCATCCTACGAATCGATGCGCGGGTCCACGTTGCGGTTTGTCAAGATCGTCGGCGTAATCAGTAATACCCCTATTGACCATAGGGCTGTGCGCAGGTAAGCGCGCTTCGCTTGACGCGCATCAAGCGGCTTGCCGGGTCCCCCTCCTAGACTGGTGCGCGGTGGCGTTGCGGGCGGAGTCCGGCAACGCGCAGATACACCGTTCAGTCATCGGAGAAGATTCAATGCTTGCCAAAACCACCCTGGCCATCCTGCTGTCGGCCGCCAGCCTGCCCGCGCTTGCCGCGCAATGCGAAGCCACCGTCGAAAGCAACGACGCCATGCAGTACAACGTCAAGGAAATCGTCGTCGACAAGAGCTGCAAGCAGTTCACCGTGCACCTGAAGCACGTCGGCAAGATGGCCAAGGTCGCCATGGGCCACAACCTGGTGCTGACCAAGGACGCCGACAAGCAGGGCGTCGCCACCGACGGCATGGGCGCCGGCCTGGCGCAGGACTACGTCAAGGCGGGCGACACCCGCGTCATCGCCCACACCAAGGTTATCGGCGGCGGCGAATCCGATTCGGTCACGTTCGACGTGTCCAAGATCGCCGCGGGCGAGAACTACGCCTACTTCTGCTCCTTCCCCGGCCACTGGGCCATGATGAAGGGCACGCTCAAGCTGGGCGGTTGAGTCCGTCTCTTTCAGGAGTCGAGGGGCGCGGAGGCGGGCGCAACCTCCAGGAACCGCAGCGGCTGTCCTTGCGGCAGCGCGTCGGCCAGGGCCTCATCGCGCACGACGGCATGACCGCGCACGACGGTGTGAATGGGCCAGCCCGTGACGCGCAGGCCGTCATACGGCGTCCAGCCGCTGACGCTGGCGACCCAGGCGTTGTGGATGGTGCGGCGCGCCTGGAGATCGACGATGCTGAAATCGGCGTCATCGCCCAGCGCGATGCGGCCCTTGCCTTCGATGCCGAACAGGCGCGCCGGGCCGGCGCTGGTCAGGTCCGCCAGGCGCGGGAGGCTCAGGCGGCCGGCATGCACGTGGTCGAGCATCAGGGGCAGCAGGGTCTGCACGCCCGTCATGCCGCTGGGGGACTGCGGATAGGGCCTGGCCTTCTCTTCCAATGTGTGCGGCGCGTGGTCGCTGCCGATGACATCGACCACGCCGTCACGAATGGCCTGCCACAGCGCATCCTGGTGGCGCTGCTCGCGCACCGGCGGATTCATCTGCGCCAGGCTGCCCAGCCGTTCGTAGCAGTCGGGCGCGTGCAGCGTGAGGTGATGCGGCGTGACTTCGACGCTGACGCGCCGCTTGTGCCCGGCCAGGAAGGCGATCTCCTCGGCGCTGGAGACGTGCAGCACGTGCAGCCGCCGCCCGGCTTCGGCCGCCAGGCGCACAATGCGCCGCGTGGCCATCAGCGCGCTTTCGACGTCGCGCCAGTGAGGGTGCTGGCGGATGTCGCCGCTGGCCTGCACGATCGATTTGCGCTCGCGCAGCCGGGCCTCGTCCTCGGCATGCACGGCCATGCGGCGGCGGCCGTGGCGCAGGATGCGGCGCAGTACGTCGGTTTCATCGGCCAGCAGATCGCCGAAGGAACTGCCCATGAAGACCTTGACGCCAGCGCAGCCGGGCAGGTCTTCCAGCTCGGCCAGTCGCTCGGCATTGACGGCGGAACCGCCGATGTAGAACGCATGGTCGCACCAGGCGCGGCCACGCGCCGCATCGAGCTTGACCTGCAAATCGACGGCCGTGAGCGTCAGCGGGCTGGTGTTCGGCATTTCGAAGATGCTGGTCACGCCGCCCAGCACCGCGCCGCGCGTGCCGGCTTCGAGGGTTTCCTTGTGGGTCAGGCCGGGTTCGCGGAAATGCACCTGGCTGTCGATGACGCCGGGCAGGACATGCAGGCCGGCCGCGTCCAGCGTGGCGTCCGCGCGCCAGTCGCCCAGGCTGCCCAGCGCCACCACGCGGCCGTCGCGCGCGGCGATGTCGATGCGCGCCATCGCGCCGCCCGGCAGCAGCACGGTGCCCCCGCGCACCAGCAGGTCGGCCTGCCGTCGGGAGGGTTGCCCGGCGTCGATCATGCGGAGGTTTCCTGGCGCAGCGTGAGGGGGAAGGGCTTGGCCGATGGGTGTGCCGTCATTCAAAACTCGTTCTGGATGTTCTTGTAGCCATGCACCAGCGCATTGTTGGTGCGCGCCACGTCTTCGGAAAACTCGCTGGCCGCGGCGGGCACCTGCGGCAGCGACGCCAGATCGGTGTCCGGGCCGATGCGCTCGGTCGATCGCACGTAGAAGCCCGGCGGCAGGCGGACGCCATCGACCACCGCGTTGTAGCGCACCACGCAGCCGTCCTCGACCGTACAGTTGAACAACACGCTGTTGAAGCCGATGAACACGCCGTCGCCCACCGCGCAGGGGCCGTGCACGATGGCGCGGTGCGCGATCGACGTGCGCTGGCCGATGCGCACGCGCGCGCCGGACTTGGAATGGATCACCACGCCGTCCTGGATGTTGGAGTGCGCGCCGATCACGATCGGGTCGATGCGGCCCTGCGCGTCCATCTCGTCGGCGCGGATGACGGCATAGGGGCCGATGAAGACGTTTTCCTCCACGATGACCAGGCCGCAGAGAATGGCGGTGGGATCGACGAAGGCGCTGGGGTGGATCTGCGGCAGGTCGCCGCGCGGGTTCTTGCGGATCATGGGAGGCCTTGACGATGAGCCGGGTGCATTTAAATGGAACGTTATAATATAACAATATTGATCGAAAGCGCCCGCTCAAAAAGCGCCGGAGATGGGGATGCAAACCTCGCCCATCCGTCATCCGCACGACCCGTGTCACCGGCGTGTCACGCATTTTCCGGGTACGATTACCGGTCGTGTAACTTCTGGAGCTCCTGATGGAGTGGCTGCTGGACCCCGCTGCGTGGGTCGGCTTGCTTACCCTGGTCGTCCTTGAGATCGTCCTGGGAATCGATAACCTGATTTTCATCGCCATCCTGGCGGACAAGCTGCCCCCGTCGCAACGCGACCGCGCGCGCATCCTTGGCCTCAGCCTGGCGCTCGTCATGCGGCTTGGCCTGTTGTCGGTCATGTCGTGGCTGGTCACCCTGACCACCCCCCTGTTTTCGGTCGGACCGCTGGCGCCCTCCGGGCGCGACCTGATCCTCATGGCCGGCGGTTTCTTCCTGCTGTTCAAGGGCACCATGGAGCTGCATGAGCGCCTGGAAGGCGGCCAGCATGGCGGCTCTTCCGGACCGCGCGTGTACGCCAGCTTCTGGGTCATCGTCACGCAGATCGTGGTGCTGGACGCGGTGTTCTCGCTGGACTCGGTCATCACCGCGGTCGGCATGGTGGACCACCTGGCCATCATGATGATCGCCGTGGTCATCGCCATCGGCATCATGCTGCTGGCCTCCAAGCCGCTGACGCGCTTCGTCAACGCCCACCCGACGGTGGTGGTGCTGTGCCTGGGCTTTTTGCTCATGATCGGCTTCTCGCTGCTGGCGGAGGCCTTCGGCTTCAAGGTGCCCAAGGGCTACCTGTACGCCGCCATCGGCTTCTCGGTGGCGATCGAGGCGTTGAATCAGCTGGCGCGCCGCAACCTGCTCAAGCTGGACGCGCGCCGTCCGATGCGCGAACGCACCGCCTCGGCGGTGCTGCGCATGCTGGGCAAGCGCCCGCCGGCCGACGAACCCGACCTGCCCAGCGCCGACGGCCCCGCCATCCCGGCCTTCGGCGTGGAAGAGCGCAACATGGTCAGCGGCGTGCTGACCCTGGCCGAACGCTCGATCCGCTCGATCATGACGCCGCGCACCGACGTGTCGTGGATCAACATCGACGACGACCCCGACACCATCCGGCGCCAGATCACCGAGGCGCCGCACAGCTTCTTCCCGGTCTGCCGCGGCTCGCTCGACGAGGTGCTGGGCATCGCCCGCGCCAAGGACCTGGTGGCGGACCTGATCACCGAGGGCCGGGTGCGCCGCAACCGCCTGCGCGACCCGATCATCGTGCACGAGGCGATCGGCATCCTGCGCCTGATGGACACCCTCAAGCGCTCGCGCGGCCAGCTGGTGCTGGTGGCCGACGAGTTCGGCGCCATCGAGGGCCTGGTGACGCCGATCGACGTGTTCGAGGCCATCGCCGGTGAATTCCCCGACGAGGACGAACTGCCGGACATCGTCGCCGACGGCCCCAACATCTGGAAGATCGACGGCGCGGCCGACCTGCACCATGTCGAACAGGTGCTGGAAACCGAGGGCCTGGTCGACGACGCGCAGGACTTCTCCACCCTGGCGGGCTACCTGCTGTCGCGCTTCGGCCACCTGCCCAAGCCGGGCGACGTCTGCGAATACGAGATCCACCACGACCATTTCCGCTTCGAAGTGCTGGAAATGGACGGTCGCCGCATTGCCCTGGTGCGCGTCGAGAAGCGCGCGCCCGAGCCGCTCGACGAAGACGCGTCGCTGACTCATGACTAGCCTCCGACATTGCCCCAAGGAACTCCGCCATCGTGACTGACACCACGCTCTATCTCATCAAGGCCTTCATCCTCGGCATCGTCGAGGGGCTGACCGAATTCATCCCGGTTTCCAGCACCGGCCACCTGATTTTGATCGGCGACTGGCTCAACTTCGAATCCAGCCAGGGCAAGGTGTTCGAGGTGGTGATCCAGCTGGGCTCGATCCTGGCGGTGATGTGGATCTTCCGCGCCCGGCTGCTGCAGCTGATCCGCGGCACGCTGACCGGCGTGGCGAGCGAGGTGGCCTTCACCCGCAACCTGCTGATCGCCTTCCTGCCGGCGGCGGTCATCGGCGCCATTTTCATCAAGTCCATCAAGCAGGTGTTCTACCACCCCGGCGTGGTGGTGGTGACGCTGGTGCTGGGCGGCCTGATCATGCTGTACGTGGAGCGCCGCACCCGCCACACCCCCGGGGACGTGCCGGGCGCGGCCGACGACACCGCCTCGGACGAGCGCGCCACCGCCCGCACCCTGGAACAGATCACCTGGAAGCAGGCGCTGGGCGTGGGCGTGGCGCAGTGCCTGGCCATGATCCCCGGCACCTCGCGCTCGGGCGCCACCATCATCGGCGGCATGATCGCCGGCATCCAGCGCAAGACGGCCACCGAGTTCTCGTTCTTCCTGGCCATGCCGACCATGCTGGGCGCGGCCGTGTACGACATGTACAAGAACATGGACCTGCTGACCCAGCACGACCTGTCCGGCATCGCCGTCGGCTTCGTGGCGGCCTTCCTGAGCGCCATCGTGGTGGTGCGCGCGGTGCTGCGCTTCGTCGCCAACCACACCTATCGCGTGTTCGCCTGGTACCGCATCGTGTTCGGCGCCATCGTGGCGGCCTGGATCTTCACCCGCTGAAGGGCGGGGCCCCGCCGCCGGGCGGGCAAAAAGAAAGGGCCGCGCATGACGCGGCCCTTTGCTTGGGGCGGACAGGGCGGGCGCGCCGCCTAGTCGGCCGTTTCCAGGTCGTAGAACTCCAGTCCGTCGCGGTCGATGACCAGCCAGCCGCCGCGCGGCGGCGACACGTGGTCACAGTCCCAGTCCGGCAGCACCCAGCGTTCGCGTTTCGCGCCGTCGACCTCCAGCACGTGGCGGGCGGGGCGGTGCGTGTGGCCGTGCACCATCAGCGTGACGCCGTGGTCGCGGAAGGCCTGCTCGACGGCGCCGGCGTTGACGTCCATGATCTCCATGGACTTGGCCTGGTTGGCCATCTGGCTTTCGCCGCGGGCCTGCTGCGCCATCGCCAGGCGCTCGGGGATGGTCTTGGCCAGGAACTCGGCCTGCCATTGCGGGTTGCGCACCATCTGGCGGAACTGCTGGTAGGCGGCGTCGTCGGTACAGAACTCGTCGCCGTGGGTCAGCAGGATGTCGCCGTAGTCGGTCTGCAGCAGCGCCGGCTCGGGCAGCAGCCTGGCGCCCACCGCGGCGGCCAGCTCCTCGCCGATCAGGAAGTCGCGGTTGCCGCGGCCCAGCCACACCGGAATGCGGCCGGCCGTGGCGCGCAGCGCCGTCAGCGCCGTGGCCAGCCACGGCGGCGCGGCGCGGATCACGTCGTCGCCGATCCAGGCGTCGAAGATGTCGCCCGGCAGCAGCAGGGCGGCGGCTTCTTCCTCGGCCGCCTGCAGGAAGGCCAGGAAGGCCTCCGAGGTGGCCGGCGTGGCCGGCCCCAGGTGCAGGTCGGAGGCCAGCCAGATCGGACCAGACAGGACGATCTTATTCAAGAACTTCGGCCTTCTCGATGATCACGTCTTCGTTCGGCACGTTCTGGTGGAAGCCCTTGTTGCCGGTCTTCACGCCCTTGATCTTGTCGACCACGTCGGTGCCTTCGGTGACGCTGCCGAACACGGCGTAGCCCCAGCCGTTCGGCGTGGGCGCGGTGAAGTTCAGGAAGTCGTTGTTCGAGACGTTGATGAAGAACTGCGCGGTGGCCGAGTGCGGGTCGCTGGTGCGGGCCATCGCCAGGGTGTACTTGTCGTTCTTCAGGCCGTTGTTGGCCTCGTTCTCGATCGGGGCATGGGTCTGCTTCTGCTTCATGCCGGGCTCGAAACCGCCGCCCTGGATCATGAAGCCGTCGATCACGCGATGGAACACCGTGCCGTTGTAGAAGCCTTCCTTGACGTAGGTCAGGAAATTCTCGACGGTCTTGGGCGCCTTGGCGGCGTCCAGGGTGATGACCATGTCGCCTTGGTTGGTGTGAAGCTTGACGCGGGGATTGGTGCTCATGGCTTTTGTGCCTTCAGAGGTGGAGTTGGAGGGGGCGGCCGCGGGCGCGGCGCTGACGAGCGCCGGAGCAAACGCCAGCGCGAACGAGCACGCCGTCAGGCGCAGCAGGTGAAGAGGGGAGTAGCGAGACATCATTTGTGTTGCCTATCCTTCAGCATGGTTTCGACTTCGCGGGCCTTGTCCTGCATGCCCGGCACGCCTTCGCCGGCGGCCTGCTTGTAGGTGCGCAGGGCCTGCAGCAGTTGCAGGTCGCCCAGGTTGGCGCGCGCGGCGGCGTAGCCCGGGTCGGCGCGCAAGGCCATTTGCAGGGCGTCCTGCGCTTTTTCAAGTTCGCCCCGGCTGGCATATAGAGCCGCCAGGTTGTTCCAAGGTTCCGGCAGCTCGGGGAAGCGGGTCGTCATCTCGGTGTAGATGTCGATGGCCTCGGCCTTGCGGTCGAGCGCGGCCAGGGCGCGGGCGTGCTGGAACATCAGCTGCACGTCGGTGCCGCGCTGGTCCTTGATCTCGGCTTCGCGCTTTTCGATCATCGCCAGCGCCTCGGCGTTGTCGCCGCGGTTCAGCAGGCGTTCGATGTGGGTGGTGATCTGCGAGGCGGACGGCTGCAGCCGCGTGTCAACGCTGGGTTGCACCGCCTTGAGCACGTTCGACAGGCCTTCCCAGCCGCCTTCGGGCGGGATGGGGTCGAGGGTGGTCCGGTTGGCGTTCGGGTTCTCGCCCGAGCCGCCGGCCATGGACTGGGCGTAGGCGCCGGCGAGCGGCGATCCGGCCAGGGCCAGGGCGAGCAGGGTGACGCAAAAACGCGGCTTGATAGTCACGTGGGCATCCGTTAAAAGTCGTGGCCGGCCGGCGCTGACGCGCGCGGCCGGGCCGCTTGCTATACTTGACGACCGCCATTTTAGCCTTGGTTGGGTTTTTGGCTCGACAATCGCTCGACAATAGGCGAAACCAATGAGTAAAACCCTCGGTTGGGGCGGACCCGTTGGTTGGAGCGGACCCGTTGGTTGGGGCGGACGCTGAGGGACGCGAATCCCGGGCGAACCCCGGGCAACATCCCGAGCCACCCCGACCAGGACGGCAAGTCCCGAAGGTATCGTCCTTCGGGCGCAACTTTTTCCGCGGTCGCCACGGAAAGAACAGGACCATCACAAGCGCCATGCTGCAAATCTACAACACGTTATCGCGTACCAAAGAACCGTTCAAGCCGGCCCAGGCCGGTCAGGTGCGCATGTACGTGTGTGGCATGACCGTGTATGACTTCTGCCACCTGGGCCATGCCCGCATGCTGGTGTCGTTCGATGTGGTGCAGCGCTGGCTGCGCGCCAGCGGCCTGGCGGTCGATTACGTGCGCAACATCACGGATATCGACGACAAGATCATCCGCCGCGCGGTCGAGACTGGCCGCCGCATCGGCGAGGTCACCGAGTTCTACATCGCCGCCATGCACGCCGACGAGCGCGCGCTGGGCGTGGACTCGCCCGACCGCGAGCCGCGCGCCACGCAGTACGTGGGCGAGATGCTGGACATCATCGGCAAGCTCGAACAGAAGGGCCTGGCCTACCAGGCCGACGACGGCGACGTGAACTACGCCGTGCGCGGCTTCGAGGGCTACGGCAAGCTGTCCGGCAAGACCCTCGACGACCTGCGCGCCGGCGAGCGCGTGGCGGTGGGCTCGGCCAAGCGCGACCCGCTCGACTTCGTGCTGTGGAAGTCGGCCAAGGAAGAAGAGCCGGCCGACACCAAGTGGGAATCGCCCTACGGCCTGGGCCGCCCGGGCTGGCACATCGAGTGCTCGGCCATGAGCAAGTCGCTGCTCGGCCTGCCGCTGGACATCCATGGCGGCGGTCCCGACCTGAAATTCCCCCACCACGAAAACGAGATCGCCCAGACCGAGGGCGCCTTCGGCGGCGTGCTGGCCAATATCTGGATGCATTGCGGCCCGCTGATGGTCGATTCGGACAAGATGTCCAAGTCGCTCGGCAACTTCCGCACCATCCGCCAGACCATCGCCCAGGGCGAGCCGGGGGCCGACGTGGCCGATTACCGCGTCAACCCGCGCGAAGCCGAGATGGTGCGCTTCTTCATCGTGCGCAACCACTACCGCAGCCCGCAGAACTACACGCCGGACAACCTGGTCGACGCCCAGAACGCGCTCGACCGCCTGTACCAGGCGCTGCAGAACGTGGCGGCCGACGACCAGGGCGTCGACTGGAACGAACCCCAGGCGCAGGCCTTCAAGGCCGCCATGGACGACGATTTCAACAGTTCGGGCGCGGTCGCGGCCCTGTTCGAGCTGGCCTCCGAGGCCAACCGCGGCAAGAGCGCCCGCAGCGCCGGCCAGCTCAAGGCCCTGGGCGGCCTGCTGGGCCTGCTGCAGCAGGATCCGGCGACCTACTTCCAGTCGGCCACCCGCTATTCGGCGGCCGGCATGGAGCAGGGCGCGCGCGCCGAACTGGACGCCGCCGCCATCCAGGCCCTGATCGACGCCCGCGCGGCCGCCAAGGCGGCGCGCGACTTCGCGGCGGCCGACCGCATCCGCGCCGAGCTGCGCGAGGCCGGTATCGAGCTCGATGACAAGCCGGGCGGCCTGACGCAGTGGCGTCGAGCCTGATCTCCTGGATACGCCAGACATGTCCATCGCAGATACCGACATTCCCAAGCCGGATTATTGGGAAGCCGCCGTCGCCCACCTGATGCGGCGCGACCGCATCCTGAAAAAGATCATTCCCCAGCACCCCGAGGTCTGGCTGACGTCGCGCGGCACGCCGTTCGTGACGCTGGCCCGCGCCATCATCGGCCAGCAGGTCTCGGCCAAGGCGGCCGATGCCGTCTGGGACAAGTTCCTGGAAGCCGCCGGCAAGCGTCCCACGCCGGTGGCGGTGCTGCGCGTCGGCCTGGAAGGCCTGCGCGCGGCCGGCCTGTCGCAGCGCAAGGCCGAATACGTGCTGGATCTGGCGGTGCATTTCGGCGAACGCCGGGTGCACCCCGAGAAATGGGCGGCCATGGACGACGAGGCCGTCATTTCGGAATTGACCGCCATCCGCGGCATCGGACGCTGGACGGCGGAGATGT
>NZ_CYTU01000001.1:275024-295754 GCF_001299375.1 Achromobacter sp. 2789STDY5608621
TGCGCAATACATTTCTGGAATTTGAACAGCCGCTCGCCGAGCTTGAGAACAAGATCGAGCAGCTGCGCTATGTGCAGGCCGATTCGGCGGTGGACATCTCCGACGAGATCGGACGTCTGCAGCAGAAGAGCCAGTCGCTGGCCAAGGAAATCTACGCCAAGCTCACGCCTTGGCAGACGGCGCTGGTCGCCCGCCACCCCCAGCGTCCCTACACGCTGGACTACGTGCGCGAAATCTTCACCGACTTCCACGAACTGCACGGCGACCGCATGTACGCCGACGACCAGTCCATCGTGGGCGGCCTGGCGCGCTTCAACGGCTCGCCCTGCATGGTGATCGGCCACCAGAAGGGCCGCGACACCAAGGAGCGCGCCGCGCGCAACTTCGGCATGCCGCGTCCGGAAGGCTACCGCAAGGCCCTGCGCCTGATGCGCCTGGCCGAGAAGTTCGGCATTCCCGTGTTCACCTTCGTCGACACCCCGGGCGCCTATCCCGGCATCGGCGCCGAGGAACGCGGCCAGTCCGAAGCCATCGGCCACAACCTGTACGCCATGGCCGAGCTGAAGGTGCCCGTGATCGTCACCATCATCGGTGAAGGCGGTTCGGGCGGCGCGCTGGCGATCGCCGTGGGCAACGCGGTGCTGATGCTGCAGTACGCCACCTACGCGGTGATCTCGCCCGAAGGCTGCGCCTCGATCCTGTGGCGCAGCGCCGACAAGGCGCCCGAGGCCGCCGAGGCGCTGGCCATCATCGCCCCGCGCCTGAAGGACCTGGGCCTGGTCGACCGCGTCATCAACGAACCCGTGGGCGGCGCGCACCGCGACCCGCGCGTCATGGCGCGCCTGCTGCGCCGCGCGCTGGGCGACGCCCTGCGCCAGCTGCAGGGCCTGACGCCCGAGCAGCTCGTGGAACAGCGCGTGCAACGCGTGCTGTCCTACGGCGCCTTCCAGGAAGTGCGCGCCTGAGCGATGCGCGCGCGCCGGCCTGCGCCGGCGCCGCGGCCGCCACCGGCCCGCGCCCGCCGCCATGACATCCCCGTCCCCCGCGCCCGTTTCATCCGCCGCGGGGACTGCCTTCCCCCATCCCGTCTCGATTGACCTGATCGCGGCCCTGCGCCGCGCCCTGCAGGCCCTGCCGCAACCGCCGGGGCGTTTCGCCGTGGCCGTCAGCGGCGGCGCCGATTCGGCCATGCTGGCGCTGCACGCGGCCGCCGTGGCGCGGGAACTCGGCGCCGGCGTGGTGCTGCTGCACGTGCACCATGGCCTGCAGGCCGCCGCCGACGGCTGGCGCGATCAGGTTCAGGCGCTGGCCGGCCTGCTGGGGCTGCCGCTGCGGCAGGCCCGGGTCGAGGTCGACGCGGCCGGCGGCAAGGGCATCGAGGCCGCCGCCCGCGACGCCCGCTACGCCGCGCTGGCGCGGCTGGCCCACGAAGAGGGCATCGGCCTGGTGCTGCTGGCGCATCACCGCAACGACCAGGCCGAGACCGTCCTGCTGCGCCTGCTGCGCGGCACCGGGCTGGCCGGCATGGCGGCCATGGCGCCGCTCACATCGCGTGACGGCCTGGCCTATCTGCGGCCGTGGCTGGAGCAGGACCGCGAGACGATCCTGCAGGCCGCGCGGCAATTCGCCGACGCCAGCGGCTGGCAGCCGGTGCAGGACCCGACCAACGCCGATCCGCGCTACACCCGCGCCGCGCTGCGCGAACTGCTGGCGCCGGCGCTCGATGCGCGCTGGCCCGGCTGGCGCGGCATCGTCGCCCGCCATGCTCGGCACGTGGCCGAGGCCGGCGAGATCCTGGACGAGGTGGCGCGCGAGGACTTCGCCGCGCTCGAGCCCGATGTGGACGGCGTCAGCTTTTCGCTGGCGGCCTGGCGCCAGCTGTCGCCGGCGCGCCAGGTCCATGTGCTGCGCCACTGGCTCGAACGCAATGGCGCCCGCATGCCGACCGAGGCGCGCATGAACGATCTGCTGCGCCAATTGCGCGGGCTGCACAGCCTGGGGCATGACCGCCAGCTGCGGGTGGAGCAGGCCGGCCACGTGGTGCGCTGCCATCGTGGGCGCGTCTGGATCGAGCCGCGGCCGGCCCCGGCGCCCTGACGCCGCGCGAAAAACGCCGGCCAGCGCGGTCAAATCCCCAGCAAAACGACATTTTTCCTGAAAAAACGACCGTTCCCTGGAAAGAAAATTCCATGGCCTGCGCAAATTTTCACCGTCGGGATAGAATATGAGGTTTTGCCCGTCAACACTCTTGCGGCGGGTCCCCAGCCAGAGTACGAGATGTCCCTGATCGTTCATAAATATGGCGGTACTTCGATGGGCTCGGTCGAGCGCATCCGGAACGTGGCGCGACGCGTCGCGAAGTGGCACGCTGCCGGCCACCAGGTTGTCGTGGTGCCGTCGGCCATGGCAGGCGAAACCAATCGCCTGCTGGGCCTGGCGCGCGAGATTACGCCCCAGCCCGACGCGCGCGAGCTCGACATGATCGCCGCCACCGGCGAGCAGGCCAGCAGCGGCCTGTTGGCCATCGCGCTGCAAGCCGAAGGCGTCGCCGCCCGCAGCTACGCGGGCTGGCAGGTGCCGGTGCGCACCGATTCGTCGTTCACCAAGGCCCGCATCACCTCGATCGACGACGCCCGCATCCGCGGCGACCTCGACGCCGGCCGCGTGGTCATCGTCACCGGCTTCCAGGGCGTGGACCCTGACGGCCACATCACCACCCTGGGCCGCGGCGGCTCCGACACCTCGGCCGTGGCCGTGGCGGCGGCGCTCAAGGCCGATGAATGCCTGATCTACACCGATGTGGATGGCGTCTACACGACCGATCCGCGGGTGGTGCCCGAAGCGCGCCGCATGGCCGTCGTTTCCTTCGAGGAAATGCTGGAAATGGCCTCGCTGGGCTCCAAGGTCCTGCAGATCCGCTCGGTCGAATTCGCCGGCAAATACCGTGTGCCGACGCGGGTGCTGTCCTCGCTGACCGACCCGCTCATCCCGCTCGACGAAGAAATGCGTTCGGGCACGCTGATTACTTTTGAGGAAGACGAAAAAATGGAAGCCGCCGTTGTCTCCGGCATCGCCTTCAGCCGCGACGAAGCCAAAATCACCCTGTTGGGCGTGCCCGACAAGCCCGGCATCGCCTTCTCGATCCTGGGCCCTGTCGCCGCCGCCAACATCGACGTCGACATGATCGTGCAGAACCAGTCCGTGGCTGGCACGACCGATTTCTCGTTCACCGTGAACCGCAACGAGTTCGCGCGCGCCGTCGACCTGCTCAAGCGCGAAGTCATCCCCGCCGTGGGCGCGCGTGAACTGTCGACCGACGAGAAGGTCGCCAAGGTCTCGATCGTCGGCATCGGCATGCGCTCGCACGTCGGCGTGGCCAGCCTGATGTTCCAGACGCTTTCGCAGGAAAGCATCAACATCCAGATGATCAGCACCAGCGAGATCAAGACCTCGGTCATCATCGACGACAAGTACATGGAACTGGGCGTGCGCGCGCTGCACAAGGCCTTCGGCCTGGACCAGGCGCCCGCCGCCAAGGCCTGAGCGACGCAGGTCCGGCACGGTTTTTTTCACGTCCGCGGCATCGCGCGGGCAATAGTGTAAAAAGTCGTGCTAGAATCTCGTTCTCTTCGGAGATGTGCCCGAGAGGCTGAAGGGGCTCCCCTGCTAAGGGAGTATGTGGCTAAAAACTGCATCGTGGGTTCGAATCCCACCATCTCCGCCAGATTTCCAGCCTGGCATGCCAGGCTGGTAAGAAACCCGCAGAACGCAAGTTCTGCGGGTTTTTTCTTTGCGCGCGCGATTCATCGCGCGGCGGGCCGGCGCCGCGCCGGCTTTGAGAAAATTCTTGGTTTTGGCGGTAGGACGGAATTCTATGATCGGCGGCATGATCCTAGACCCCCGTACCCGGGAAGCCCCGACGGCGGCGGCGCCTGGACTGTCCATGCTTCTGCTGCACCTGTTCTCCGTCGCGCTCGCGGCCTGCATCCTGGTGGGGACCGCGCTGTACGCCTACGGGGCGTTCACCGCCGAAGTCTCGAAGTACCGCCGCCGCATGAATGCCGGCGCCTACAACGCCCAGCTGTATTTCGACCAGCGCGAGGCCCTGCTGCGATCCGTGGCCGCCTCGACCGTGCGCAACAGCCGCCGCTTGCCGTTGTCGCAGACGCCGCAAACGCTCGGGCCGTCCGGCCAGATCAGGGTGGCGCCGCTGGCCGATGCCGGCGGCGCTTTTGAATGGGCGTTGATCCTCACGCCGCGCGACCGCGTCAACGTGGCGCAATTGCGCGCCCACGTGGTCTATGTTTCGCCGTCCGGCGGCGCGGCCGCGCGGCTGGCGCTGCCGGCCGATGGCGGCGTCACGCCGATGTCCGCCGACATCGCCCGCTGGCTGGCGCAGGCGCTAAGGCTGCGCAGCGCGCGGCCGGGGCCGGACGGCCGCACGCCGATCGTCTGGCTTCGGCCGCCGATGGATCCGGCCAATCGCCTGTTCCTCTATACGCCGGCCGACGTCGCGGGCGAGGAGCGCACCTGGATCGGACTCGAGGTCGGCGGCCTGGGCGCGGTGGTGGACCCGGCGGAGTGCGCCAGCGGCGGGGCCAGCTACGCGCTGTATGACGGCGACGGCGCCATGGCCCTGCATGGCGGCAAGCTGCCGCCGCGGGTCGAGGAGACGCCGGCCTACCTGTCGCGCGATTCGTTCCGCCTGCGCGGCGCGGGCTGGTGGCCGCAGACCCTGGTGCTGGTCAAGTCGGTGGGCGAGGCGGGTTGGCGGCTGGCCTATTACGTGCCGATCAGCGACCTGATCGAGGATGGCGCGCCGGCGTTCCAGGCGGCCGCCGGGGTGGCGTTGGCGCTGCTGCTGGCGGTGCTGCTGGCGGTGCGCCATCTGCGCCACCGGCTGGTGAAGCCGGCGCAGCGGCAATATGCGGCGCTGGTGGACAGCGTGGCGCTCAATCGCAAGATCGTCGAGGTGGCGCCGGTCGGGCTGTGCCTGTTGCGGCGCGCCGATGGCGCCGTGCTGTTGTCGAACGCCGCCGCGCACCAATGGCTGGGCGAGCGCGACCACTGGCGCGAAACGCTGCTGCGGGCGGGCGCCGAAACCGGCGGCGAGGAATGCACGCTGGAGAACGGCCGCAGCGCCTACGTGGCGTTCGCCGCCACCACCTATCAATCCGAGGACGTCGTGCTGTGCGGCATCAGCGACATCACGGCGCAGAAGAAGGTCGAGCACGCGCTGCGCCAGGCCAAGCTGGCCACCGACCAGGCCAGCGCATCGAAGGCGATGTTCTTCGCCACCATCAGCCATGAAATCCGCACGCCGCTCTACGGCATCCTCGGCACGCTCGAACTGCTGGCCATGAGCGGCCTGAGCGCACCGCAGCGGCAGTACCTGGACACGATCCAGCAGTCCTCGTCGACGCTGCTGCGCACCATCAACGGCACGCTGGACCTGTCGCGCATCGAGGCGGGCCGCGAGGAACTGGAGATCGGCGCGTTCTCGCCGGCCGAGCTGGTCGAGCAGGTGGTGGCCAATTACGCGGCGCGCGCCGCGGCCAAGGGGCTGACCCTGTACGCGCTGACCGAGGTCGGGATGCCGATGACGTTGCGCGGCGACGCGGTGCGCATCCAGCAGATCCTCAACAATCTGGTCAGCAACGCGGTCAAGTTCACCGATGCCGGCCGCGTGGTGCTGCGCGCCTGCGTCGCCGCCACCGGCGAGCCGGGGCAGGTGCGGCTGCGGTTCCAGGTGGCCGATACCGGCCCGGGCATCCGCGAGGACCACCGCGCGCGCTTGTTCGAGCCGTATTTCCGTGTCCCGGCGGGGCAGGGCAGCGACAGCGGCGGCACCGGGCTGGGGCTGACGATCTGCCGGCGCCTGTCCGACCTGATGGGCGGCGGGCTGTCGGTGGTCAGCGAGGAAGGGCTGGGCACCAGCATCGCGTTCTGCCTGACGCTGGCCGCGGACGAAGCCGTCGGCGCCGCGCCGGTCACGCTGGCGCCGCGGCCGGTGTATGTCGACGGCGCGGTGCCCGAAGTGGTCGACAACGTGCGCGGCTGGCTGAGCGCGTGCGGCGCGGTCGCGCTGCCGTACCGCCAGGCGGGCGATGCCGCCGGGCCGGCGGACGCGGTGCTGGTGCGGACCTGGCCGCCGTCAACGCCAGCGCCGCCATGGCGGCAAAGGCAGGTCAGGGTGTGGGCGCCCGGCGCGAGCCAGGGCGCCTTCATGGTCGACGCGGCCGATGGCGTTGCGAGCGCGTCCGATCCGGTCAGCATCTGCCGCGCCGTGCGCATGGCGCAGGACGGCGCCGAGCCCGGCGCGCCCGGCGTGGCGGGGGGAGCCTCGCGCCCGCTGGAGCTGCGGGTGCTGGTGGTCGAGGACAACGCCATCAATCAGCGGATCCTGCGCGAGCAGCTGGAACACCTGGGCTGCGCGGTGACGCTGGCCAGCCAGGGCGACGAAGCCCTGCGGCAGTGGCGCGCGCAGCCATTCGACCTGGTGCTGACCGACCTGAACATGCCCGTCCTGGACGGCTACCAGCTGGCGCGGGCGCTGCGCGACGCGGGCCACGCCGGCCCGATCATCGGCCTGACGTCGGGTTCAAGCGCCGAGATCGCGCAACGCGGGCTGGCCGCGGGCATGGACCAGGTGCTGGGCAAGCCGCTGCCCTTCCTGGTGCTGGCGCAGACCCTGCACGGGATCGCGAAGGAGCCGACATGACCTCGCTGGCCGCCTGCCGGGCGCTGGTCCTGGACGATCATCCGCTGCAGTGCCTGTCGTTGCGCGACCTGCTGCGACAGGCCTGCGTCGGCCACGTCGACACCGCCGAGAGCGCCGCCGCCGCGCTCGAATGCCTGCGCGACGCGCACTACGACCTGGTGCTGACGGACATCCGCATGCCCGGCATGGACGGCGCGCAGTTCATCCGCGAACTGGCCGGACTGACGCAGCCGCCGATGCTGGCGGTCGTCACCGGATGTGGGCGTGCGCTGGCCAACAGCATCGGCTTGATGGCCCGTGAAATCGGCCTGCCGCTGCTCGGCGTCTTCGTCAAGCCCGTCACGGGCGAACAGATCGCCGGCATCGCGGCGCAGTGGCGCGACCGGGTATCGGGGCGGGCCGCGGCGCGGCCCGATGGCGCGGGCTACGCGCCGACGCGCGACGAGGTGGCGGCGGCCTTGCGCGACGGCGCCATCCAGGCCTGGTTCCAGCCCAAGCAGTCGCTGGCGTCCGGCGCCATCGTCGGGGCCGAGGCGCTGGCGCGCTGGCGCCATCGCGACCAGGGCCTGTTGCTGCCGGGCGCGTTCCTGCCGGCGGTGCGCCGCCACGGCCTGGAGCACGAACTGCTGATCCGCATGGTCGACGACAGTCTCGCGGCCAGTGGCGCCTGGCGCCGCGCCGGCTTTCGCATTCCGGTGTCGATCAACCTGCCGGTGCGGCTGCTGGACCGGCCGCGACTGCCGGATGAATTGCTGCAGCGGGTCGTCGGGCAGGGCCTGGCCGCCGAGGACATCACCTTCGAACTGCTGGAAGACGACATGACGGTGGCGCCGGGCAATTATCATATGGGCGCCAGCCGGCTGCGGCTGCAGGGCTTCGGCCTGGCGCAGGACGATTTCGGCAAGGGCTACAGCTCGCTCTACAGCCTGATCTCGACGCCTTTCACCGAATTGAAGATCGACCGCGCCTTCGTCCACGGGGCACCCGGCGACGAGGCCCGCGCGGCCGCGTTGCGGTCCGCGGCGCAGCTTGGACGGCAACTGGGGCTGCGGGTCACCGCCGAAGGCGTCGAGACCGAGGAAGAACGGCAATTGCTGCGACGCATCGGCTGCGATTGCGCGCAGGGCTTCCTGATCTCGCCCGCGGTGCACCCGACGGCGTTCAGTGCGCTGCTGGGCGCGCAGCCCCTTTCCAACCTCCCGATTCCTCCCGTGAATCCCCGCGATCCGCATGAGCCGGTCCACGTCCGGTGCATGGCGCGCAATGGCTCACGCGGGTCCGGGCAATGACGCATCCATGAAACTGGACACACCGTTGATAAGAGTGATCCGCGCATCGCGCCGATTGAACATCGTGCTATTCGGCATCCTGCCCTTGTTGCTGGTGCTGGCCGGCGTGCTTTACTGGGGGGGCCAGCGCATCCTGCAGCAGGAAGAGGAAAAGCTGCGCACCGATTTCACCGTGCTGGTGGGCTATGTCCACGCCCACGAGACCGTGCTGCAGGGGCTGTATGCGCAAGGCCTCAATCCCGACGGGCGGCGGCTGGTGGCGCCGACGCGGGTCAGCGAGACCTCGGGTTTCGAGCGCGGCTCCTGGGCGTTCTACGACGGCCAGCACGCGCTCGCGGCGATGCCGTTTTCGCTGTTGTGCCAGAGCCCGGACGCCTGCCCGGTGGCCGGCGGCGTGTTCAATGGCATCGGCGATTACCTGTCGGACTTCTATGCCACCCGCTGGGCCGCGGCGGTGTATCCGGCGGCGCCGCTGTTCGTCATTTCCCCGAGCCAGCAGCTCAGCATGAGCGTGCCCGCGATCGCCACCATGTCCGGCTACGAGCCGCTCACCCGCCAGACCTTCCTGGCGGTGGTGGATGCGGTGCAGCGGGCGGGGGGCGCGGCCGACCCCGAGGACCGCTCGGGCAGCGAGGGCCCCAGCGTCCTGTGGGTGCGCGACAAGCATCTGCCGGACGCGATGGTCGGCATTCTGCCGGTGATGCTGCCCCTGAACGCGCGCGGCGCCGAGCCCGCCACGCGGCGCAATGTCTACGCGGTGTCGCTGTTGAGCCGCGGCCGCGTCAGCATCTCCGAGCGGGTGCGGAACATGCCGTTGTTCGACCGCTTCTGGCTGGTGCGCCAGGGCGGCGAGGTGCTGCTGGGCGAGGGCGCGCCGCCGGTGATCGCGCAGGGCTTCCATTTCGGCCGCGACGGCCTGCTGCTGCGCATCGCCGACAAGAACAGCCAGTGGACCGGTTACTACCAGCTGGGATATGGCGGCTTCTTTCGCGCCAACATGTGGCTGCCGATCGTGGTCCTGCTGATGCTCGGCCTGGGGCTGGCCGCTGGCAGCGGCTACCTGCTCTGGTACAACCGGCGCGTCATCCATCCGGCCGAGGTCGCCCATCTCGACATGGTCGAAAGCGAGGAGTTCAACCGCACCGTGCTCGACACGGCGCCGGTGGCGCTGTGCGTGCTGTCGCGGCTGGAGGGGCGCATCGTGTTCGGCAACGCGCTGGCGGCGCAGTGGCTGGGCATCGGCGTGGGCGAGCAGCTGCGCGATTCGGCCGAGACCAACAAGCTGCTGCGCCAGGTGCTGGGCGCGTCGGGCCCGGGCACCATCGAGACCTTCCGCACGCATGACGGGCGCACGCTGTTCGTCGCGTTCGCGCCGACCCGCTACAAGAAGCAGGACGTGGTGCTGTGCGCCTTCGCCGACATCAGCGCGCGGGCCGAAATGGAGCAGACGCTGGCGCAGGCCAAGCAGCAGGCCGACCGCGCCAACGAGGCCAAATCGACCTTCCTGGCCACCATGAGCCATGAAATCCGCACGCCCCTGTATGGCGTGCTGGGCACGCTGGAAGTGCTGTCGCTGACGTCGCTGAACGCGGCGCAGCGCCGCCACGTCGACCGCATCCAGGATTCGTCGGTGATCCTGCAGCAGCTCATCAGCGACATCCTCGACATCACCAAGATCGAGTCGGGACAGCTGGCGTTGCAGCGCGAGGGTTTCGATCCGCGCGAGCTGGTGCAGAACTGCGTCGCCTCGTACGCCGGGATGGCCGAGCGCAAGGGGCTGGTGATCTACGGCAATATCGACACTGCGACGCCGGCCTGGGTGATGGGCGATGGCGGCCGCATCCGGCAGATCCTCAACAACCTGGTCAACAACGCCATCAAGTTCACCGACTCCGGCCATGTGGTGGTGCGGCTGCGGGCCGAAAGCCCGGGCACGGCGCGCACGCGCCTGCATTTCCAGGTGGTCGACAGCGGCGTCGGCATCCGCGAGGAAGACCAGGCCTGCCTGTTCGAGCCGTTCTACCAGATCGATGGCGGCTCGCACCTGGTGCGCGGCGCGGGCATCGGCCTGTCGATCTGCGCGCGGTTGGCCGCCTTGATGGGAACGTCCATCCACGTGACCAGCGAACCGGGGCTGGGCAGCAGTTTCTCGGTCGCCATCGAGCTGGACCGGGCCGAGCCGCCGCCCGGGCCGTCGCCGCGGCTGCATGGGCTGTGTGTCTACGTGCGCAGCGCGCGCCGGGAGCTGAGCGTGAACCTGTGCGAATGGCTGGTGCACTGGGGCGCGCAGGCGAGCGTGGCGCCCGCCAGCCTGCCACAGGAGGATGCGCGCGAAGGCGTGCTGCTGGATGTGCATATCGCCGGAGACGCGGCGGCGCCCACCGATTGGAACGGGCCGGTGGTGTCGGCGGGCGGCCATGACGACGCCGGCACGGCGTTGCATCGCGCCGACCGGCACTACCTGAACAGCATTGGTTTCGCGCTGGAGCGCTGGGCCAGCGGCGATGCCGCCACCGCCGCCAGCGAAGCCGCCACGCAGCACTACGCGCCGTTGAACCTGCGGATCCTGGTGGCCGAGGACAACCCGATCAACCAGGTGACGATGTGCGACCAGCTGCAGCAGCTGGGGTGCGCGGTGACGCTCGCGCCGGACGGGGCCGAGGCGCTGGCGCAATGGAACATCGGGCCGTTCGACGCGGTGCTGACCGACGTCAACATGCCGCGCATGAATGGCTACGAGCTGGCCAGCGCGTTGCGGGCGCAGGGCGTGACGGTGCCCATCATCGGGGTCACGGCCAACGCGCTGAAGGACGAGGAAGCGCGCTGCAAGGCCGCCGGCATGAGCAGCTGGCTGGTCAAGCCGCTCAAGCTGAGCCTGCTGTGGAGCGAGCTGCGCGCGCAGCGCGGCGGGCCTGCTGTCGCGGCGCCGCCGCCGTCCGCATCTGAAGCCGCGGTGGCATCCATCGCCGCCGCGTCCGCCGCCGGCGCGCCGCCGCTCGTCGGCAAGTATCGCGAGGTCTTCCTGCAGACCATGAATGAAGACCTGGCGCGGCTGGAGCGGGCGCTGGCCGCCGGCAACTTGCGCGACCTGAAGGCGGTGCTGCACCGGATGCGCGGCGGGTTCGGCGCGGTCCAGGCGATGGCGCTGTACCAGCAGGCCGAGGCGGCGGAGGCGCGGCTGGGCGCCGGAAAACGGCTGACCGATCCTGCGCGCGGGCAGGTGACGGCGCTGGCCGGCGCGTTGCGCGCGGTGCTGGCGGCGCTGTAGCGGCAAGCGGCAAGGGGTGGCAAAGAGGGGCGCTGCAAAGAGACGCCGAAATGAGACGCCGAAATGAGACGCCGAAATGAGGCGCGGAAAAGGGGGGTATCGTGCCGCCGTCGCGCTCAGCCCAGCGCGTCCAGCAGGGCGCGCGCCTGCGCCACGACGTCATTGTCGTTGGGGCGGAACACCACCGGCAGCGCCTGCGGCAGGCGGGTGAAGTGCGTCTGGCTGCTGCGGGCGTAGGCCGGGTCGTAGTGGCGGTCGATGAGCTCGCGCGCCAGTTCGGTGCGGCGGCCTTCGTCGACCAGCCGCAGCCAGCCGCCGACGGTGTCGCGGCTGTGCAGCCCGACCAGGCGTTGCAGCTGCGACTTGAAGCCGGCCGGATCGTCGAACAGTTGCGCGTAGTCCTGCTGCAGGAACTGCGCGCGGTCTTCGCGGCTGGCGCTGACGGCAATGCAGGCGCCCTGGTGCAGGGCGGCCAGCAGCGTGTCGGGCAGCGCCACCGCGCCGATCTTGCGGCTCTCGGCCTCGACGAACACGGGCCGGGCCGCGTCCAGCGCGCGCAGCCGCGCCGCCAGTTGCGTGTCGAAGCCCTTCTGCGTCGGTTGCGGCACGCCCGGCCGGGCGCCCAGCAGCGAGCCGCGGTGCGCCGCCAGCGCTTCCAGGTCGAGCGTCTGCGCGCCGGCCTGCGCCAGCGCGTGCAGCAGCCGCGTCTTGCCGCTGCCGGTGGGGCCGGTCAGCACCACGAAGCGCAGCCCGGCGGGCAGGGCGTCCAGGGCCTCGAGGGTGGCGCGGCGATAGGTCTTGTAGCCGCCGTCGAGCTGGCGCGCGCGCCAGCCGATCATGTTGAACATCACCGTCATGGAGCCCGAGCGCTTGCCGCCGCGCCAGCAATACACCAGCGGGCGCCAGCTTTGCGGACGGCCGGCGAAGGTGGTGTCGAGATGGTTGGCGATGTTGCGCGCGGCCAGGGCGGCGCCCAGGCGGGTGGCCTCGAACGGCGCCTGGCGGTACAGCGTGCCGACCCGGGCGCGTTCCTCATTGCTGAACACCGGCGCGTTCAGGGCGCCGGGGATGTGGTCATCGGCATATTCGAGCGGCGTGCGCACGTCGATGATGTCGTCGAAGTCATCGAGCCGGTCCAGGCCGGCCAGCAGGTGTTTCAAGACGGAGCCATCCAGAAAGGGGATGGCGGATTTTCGCATGGCGGCGGGTCGCGGCGGCGCCGGGCGCGCTTCCGGGACTGTCGGAAGGGCCGAGGGCCGGCCGGGCATCCCTGCCCGGCCGGCCCTCGGAGAACGCGGCCGCCGTCGGCGGCGGCGATCAGGCGCTGAAGGTCAGCGCGTTGGTCAGGTCACCCATCGGCTTCTGGCCGCGCGCGGTCATGGCGTCGTCGCGCGCCTTCAGGCCGTCGAGCGTCGGCAGGTCGAACAGGCGGGTGGCCAGGCGCAGGATCGAGCCGGTGTCGTAGATGGTGTGGTCGACAGTGCCCTTCTTGGCGAAGGGCGACACCACCAGCGCGGGAATGCGCGTGCCGGGGCCCCAGCGGTCGCCCTTGGGCGGCGCCACGTGGTCCCACCAGCCGCCGTTCTCGTCCACGGTGATCACGACCACCATGTTGTCCCACTGCGAGCTCTTGCGCAGGCTGTCGACGATGTGGGCGATGTGGCGGTCGCCGGAATCGACGTCGGCGTAGCCCGCGTGCATGTTCAGATTGCCCTGCGGCTTGTAGAACGTCAGCGGGGGAAGCTTGCCGGCTTCGGCATCGGCCAGGAACTTGTTGGTCGACGACAGATCGCCGAGGCCGCCGTCACGCAGGTGCGCGGTGCGCGCGGCGGTGCCGGGACCGGTGCTCTGGAAGTAGTTGAAGGGCTGGTGGTGCGCCTGGAAGTTGGGCGACGAGGGGAAGCCGGTGCTGGCGGTCGAGTCGATCGCCGCCTGCCAGCCGCCCGCGTACCAGGCCCAGTCCAGGCCCTTGGCGGTCATCAGGTCGCCGATGTTGTTGTGCGTCTGCGGCAGCATGAACACCGAGGTCGGATCGGCCTGGGTGGGGTTGGCGGCATCGCGCGAGAACGCGGGCCAGTACGGAGGGCCCATGGTGTTCACGCCGTAGCCGTCCGGCGTCAGGGCGCTGGCGCCGAACTGCGGCGCGCCGGTGAGCGCGCTGGCCGGCGAGGTCGGCTTGGGTTGCAGGTTGGGGTCGGTCGGATCGGCGCTCTGCAGCTGGGCGATCTGGCCGCGCACGTTGATCGAGGCGTTGGCCAGGTCCGGATAGAACGGCGGACGGCCGGCGACCAGGTATTGGTGGTTCAGGAACGAACCGCCGAACGCGCCCTGGAAGAAGTTGTCGCACAGCACGAATTCCTGGGCCAGCTTCCACAGGCGCAGGTTGTAGGCGGAGTCGCTGTAGCGGCCCATGACCAGCGCGCCGGAGTCGGCCCAGGCGACGAAGCGGTCGTTCTTGCCGCCGTTGATCTGCATCTGGTTCTGGTAGAACACGTGCCACAGGTCGCGCGTGACCACGCCTTGCGGCAGCGGCTCGCCTTGCGGGCCGAGCAGGTCGAACGGCGCGTTGGGCAGGTTGTTCATGTAGGGCGCGTTCTCGGCGACCTGGTAGGTGACGTGGTTGGCCTGCTGCGAGGTCGGCACCATGCCGCCCCACACCGGCGGCAGCACCGACAGCGTCGTGCCGTCGCGGTCCTTCTGGGTGTAGTCGGCGGCGGTCAGCGCGGACAGCGGCTTTTCGACGCCGGGGAAGTTGGAGAACAGGTTGTTGAAGCTGCGGTTTTCCGCGAAGATCACGACCAGCGTCTTGACGTTCTTGCGCAGTTGCGTCGTCAGGTCGGGCGCGGGAGCGGGGGCGGGGGTGTTGTCGTCATCGTCGCTGTCGCCATTGGAACAGCCGGCCAGCGCGCCCATGGCGGCGGCGCTGGCGCCGAGCGCGGCGATGCCGGTCAGGAACCCCCGGCGGGTGGCGCGGACGGGAGTATCGGCGTCAGCGTGATCGGCAGCCGTCGACGTCGCGGCAGCCTGCGCGTTCGCGCTCTTTTCTTTTTCAGACATGGTTGTAGACCTTGCGGAGAGGGTGGCGCCCTGTCATGGCGCCACGAGGGTTGCCGGATGACAGCCGGCATTCACGGCGAGTAGCCTAGGTTTGCGACGTTGTATCAATGTGACCATCGGCTGTCGGCAAGCTGTACGCCAGGGAGACTCCCGCAAAATTCCCTTAGACTTGTGCCATGGCTGAAATCCGAGTGAAAGCAATGACCGACCGTTCCGCAGGTGAATCCGCGCGCCAGGCGTCGCCTCGCACCAAGCCGCCCGAGGTCCGCCTGGATGAATTGATGGGCGCGGCGCAGGCGCTGTTCCTGGAAAAAGGGGTCGACGCCACCACCATCAGCGAGATCACCGAAGCGGCGGGCGTGGCCAAGGGCACGTTCTACGTCTACTTCCCGTCCAAGCACGAAATGCTGCAGGCGCTGGCCGAGCGCTACGTGCGCGAATTCGTCGCGCAACTGGAAGGCGCGATCGCGGCTTGCGAGGCGGATGACTGGATCGGGAAGCTGCGCGCATGGGTGCATGCCAACGTCGCGACCTATCTGCGCACCTACCGGGTGCACGACATCGTGTTCACGCACCAGCATCATCACGCGCGCGAAGGGCACACCGGCAACGACGTGGTCAGGCAGCTGCACGGCATCCTGCAGGCCGGGGCCGAGGCCGGCGCCTGGCGCGTGGACAATCCGCGCATGATGTCGCTGTTGATCTACGCCGGCGTGCACTGCGCCACCGACGACGCGATCCTGTCGAAGCTGTCGGACCCCACCGATTTCGCGCGCGGCATTGCCGACGCCTATCTGCGCATGCTCGGCGTGGCCGTGTAGCCGCCGCGGTTTTTCAGGACGGCAGCCACGCCGCGTCGATATCGCCGGCCCGGGCCAGGGCCCGCAACTGCGCCGGCGATCCGGTGGCCACAAGGCGCCCGTCGCGCATCAGCAGCAATCTGTCGGCCACTTGCAACGCGGTGGCGGCGTCCGCCAGGGCGACGACGGCGCGCAACCCGTGTTCGGCGGCGATGCGCCGCAGCAGCAGCGCGATGTCGGCCTGATGGCGTGGCGCCAGCTTGCGCTCGGGCTCATCCATCAGCAGCGCGTCGGGCTGGCGGATCAGGGCGTGCGCGATCAGCAGGCGCTGGCGCGCCTCGGCATCGAGTTGCTCCACCAGCCCGTCAGCGGCCTGCGCCAGCCCGACCAGCCGCAGGCAGGCGCGGACCGCCTGGATTTCCCGCGTGCCCACCGCCCAGCGGTCGCCTTGCTTGTGCGCCAGCAGCAGGGCTTCGAAGACGCGCAACGACGGCACCGCGGCGGCATGCCGCTCCACCATGATGACGCGGGTGGCGACATCCGCATCCGCCAGATCGCGCGCGATGCGGGACAGCAGGCGCGTCTTGCCCGAGGCGGCGGTCCCCAGCACTACCGTGAGCGCGCCGGCGGGCAGGGGGCCGGGACGCAACGGACCCGCCGGCAGCGGCGCGACGCGTTCGCCGGTGGCGGCCGGAATCGAGGCAAAGGGAGCGATCATGATGGCGGGAGGGGCAGTGGGCGCGCGGGCGGCGTGCGGGGGTGAGAGAACTATAAATAATGACTGACCGCCAGTCAATGAGAATGAGAGTGGTTGCCGATGGCCTTGCCGCCGATGCCGCCGTGAGGCTGAGCGAGTAAACGGCTTGAGCAATGCCCGGCAATCGACTTGCACGGTTTGCGAAACAACGCTATGATTCAAGGCTTGCTTTTTAACGCGCCCGTAGCTCAGCTGGATAGAGTACCTGGCTACGAACCAGGGGGTCGTAGGTTCGAATCCTGCCGGGCGCGCCATTGTGTTGACCACGACCTGCCTTCGGGAAGGGAAAGGAAAAATACAATGGAATACTCAAGTCGAGCGCTTGAGTAAAAAGGCAAGTGCAGTGCAGTGGCGAAATTATTCTGATATAATCTTGCCTCTTTACCGGAGCGCCCGTAGCTCAGCTGGATAGAGTACCTGGCTACGAACCAGGGGGTCGTAGGTTCGAATCCTGCCGGGCGCGCCAACTCATTTGGATGGAATCATCTGATGGGTAAGAAAAATCGGTAAAAAATGCAGGCAATAATGCAGTAGGTGGCGCAATCAAATGCGCGGCGAAAATGAGAAGGCCTTTGATCCTGGATCGAAGGCCTTTTTGCTTTTTGCGCAGGTTTTCTTTGGCGGCGTGGTGATTGCGCGGTGATCGGGCTCACTCCATGGTGATGGGATCAGCGCAGGGCATTGGCGCTCGCATCCGCGGTGGCCGGAGCGGCGGTTCCGCGCTTGGCATCGGCGGCGATGTCGTCCTCTTCCAGCCCCCAGTTGCCCACGGTGTACCAGTCGTCGCCCAGCAGTTCGGCCGGATGCATGGTGCGATCCGAGCCGTTGCCACAGGCCAGCTCGTCGGTGGAACAATAGCGGTCGCAGCCCCAGCAGATGCGTTCGGGGTGTTTGGGGTGCAGGGGAAATTTCTTGGCCATGCCGATGTCTCCATGCTCGCTGAATCCAGCGTAACGCCATGGGCGATCGCGGCGATTGATCTGGCGCAAGCCGTGCGGGATGCGCCGGGCCCGCCCTCGATTTGCGGACTGTCACGAATCCATGTTATAAACACGCCTCTTTAGCGCGCCCGTAGCTCAGCTGGATAGAGTACCTGGCTACGAACCAGGGGGTCGTAGGTTCGAATCCTGCCGGGCGCGCCACCTCATTCGATAAAGAGAAAGCCCGGCCACGCGCCGGGCTTTTTCATTTTCAGCGCGCCGGTTGTTTTCGGCGTGTCGGCGGGTCGATGTATCGATATGTCGATTGTCGGCCTGCCCCGCGATGGGGCGACGCCAGGCGTCGACGGCCTATTTCTGGATGTCCTGCCGCTGGCGCTGATAGGTGTCGTAGGACGTGGATGCCGAGCCCATGCAGCGCTGGCGTTCCTGCATGTCGGTGATCCTGCCGCATTCATTGCGTTGCCAGGCCTGGCCGGTGTCGTAGGCCTGCCGCGACGTGCAGGCGGAGGTGAGCGTGGCGGCGGCCACGCAGGCGAGCATCATGGTGTAGCGCATGCGGTTCTCCCGAGGATGCGCTGAGTGTACATTCGCTTATTTGCACAGACGCCATGAGCCGCATCGAGATCAGACTTGCCTGCGAGGGCGACGCCGCGCGCGTTGCGCCGCTGTTTGACGCCTATCGCCAGTTCTACGCGCAGCCGGCCGATCCGGCGGCCGCGCTGGCCTTCGTGCAGGCGCGGTTGGCGCGCAAGGAGTCGGTGATCCTGCTGGCCGAGGACGCCGACGGCGTCGCGCTGGGTTTCTGCCAGCTCTATCCGTCGTTCTGCTCGGTGATCGCCGCGCCCATCTACGTGCTGTACGACCTGTTCGTGGCGCCGCGGGCGCGCAAGAGCGGCGCCGGCCGCGCCTTGCTGCGGCAGGCCGAGGCGCATGCCCGCGCCGGCGGCTACGCCCGCATGGATCTGACCACCGCCAGGACCAACCTGCCGGCGCAGGCCCTGTACGAATCCCTGGGCTGGGAACAGGATCAGGTGTTCCTCACCTACAACCGCCATCTGGCGGCGCAGGCGGAGTAGGGCCGGCCTTGCCGGCCATGGGGCGCGCGCCTTACCAGACGCGATACACGCGGCCGGTCTGCGCGCCTTCGACGCTGCGGCTGTAGGCCAGCGCCACGCGTTGGGCGGGCGCGGCCTCGAAGCCCAGGAAGTAGGGGCCGTAGCCTTCCCACGATTCCTGCAGCACGGTCGGGCTGACCGAGTTGATGCGTGCGCCTTGCAGTTCCACCGCCGCGCCGCGCACGAAACCATCGATCGCCGAGTTGACGGCCGAGGCGTTGGCGCCGAAGCGGATCGGCTCGTCGCTGACGATGCCGCTGGTCAGCGTGATCGAGCCGCCCTGGTTCAGGTAGTGCTGGCCGATCAGCGCCAGGTCGACCTGGCCCAGCAGCTTGTCGTGCAGGCCGATCTTGAACTGTTCGGCGGTCATCTCGGCCAACGGGCCGAAGTGCAGCGCGCCGGCGGTGGAGACGATGGCGTCGACCTTGCCGATGCGTTCGAACAGGCCGCGGATGCTGTCGCTGCGCGTGATGTCGACCTGGTACTGGCCCTGGGTCTTGCCGACGGCGATGATCTCGTGGCGCTGGCCCAGTTCGTGGGCGACGGCGCGGCCGATGGTGCCGCTGGCGCCGATAAGTGCGATTTTCATGGGAACTCCTGGATTTGATGTGGGGCGCGCGGCATGGACGCCAGCGCATGAAGGCATTCTGCGATGTCCATTCCTGTGGAAAAATCCGGGAATGGTTGGAACACTTCATACCCAGGGTGCGTAATTCATGGATCGTCTGCTCAGCATGGAGATCTTCGTGGCGGTGGTCGAGTTGGGCAGCCTGACGGCGGCGGCCACGCGCCACGAGATGTCCGCGGCCATGGCGGCCAAGCACATCAAGGGCCTGGAGGCGCGGCTGGGACTGCGGCTGATGAACCGCACCACGCGGCGCCAGAGCCTGACCGAGGCGGGCCAGGCGTACTACGCGCGCTGCAAGGAGATCCTGGCCGACATCCGCGACGCGGAGCAGGGCGCCGAGGCGCTGCGGGTGGCGCCGCGTGGCAATCTGCGGATCACGTCGACGGTGTCGTTCGGGTCGTTCGCCTTGGCGCCGGCGATCGCCGACTACCTGGATCGTTATCCGGACGTCAGCGTCGAGCTGGCCTTGAGCGATGCGGTCGAGGATCTGGTGGCGTCGCGCTACGACCTGGCGGTGCGCATCGGCGAGCCGCGCGATTCCGGCCTAGTGGCGCGCGCCATCGGCCGCTACCAGATGATCATCTGCGCCGCGCCGGCCTACCTGGCGCGCCACGGCACGCCCGAGACGCCGGCCGATCTGGCGCGGCACCAGTGCCTGGATTTCTCGTACTGGAGCCGCCGCACCGGCTGGCGGCTGGCCGATGGCGAGGGCGCGCAGGCCGACTATCCGCCGACCAGCCGCTTCGTCTCGAACAACGGCCAGGCGCTCAGGCAGGCGGCGCTGGCCGGCTTCGGCATCGTGCTGCAGCCCGAGCTGCTGCTTGCCGACGACGTGCGCGCCGGCAAGCTGACGCCGATCCTGCAGCCGTACTGGCCGGACGCGCGGCCGGTCTCGCTGCTGTACCCGAAGGACAGGCAGGCGTTGCCCAAGCTCACGACGTTCGTGGAATTCGTCGTGGCGCGGTTCACGGGGAAGGGCGGGCGGCGCTGAGCGGCTTCAGCCGCGTCGTCGGTCCACCGCCGTCAGGCACAGGCCGGTCTTGAGGAGCTGGTAGACCTGGCCGCCGAGCCAGGCGACTTTTTCGCCCGAGCTGGTGCGGCAGACGCAATGCGCCTTGGGGTCGAAGCGGGAAGTGCCGAGCGCGGAGTAGGCGTCGGGATCCGACACGAAGCGTTCGATGCGATACAACGTGCCGTCGGGGGCCGTGGCCAGTACGTCAGTCAAGCGTCTTGCGGTTCCGAGCATTTCAGGTACCTCCCCATGCGCGGCCATTCTTACGCGGCGCCAAAGTTGCTCGAACATCTCCATCGGTCAGGCCAATGCGGCCTGCGTCAATGGAAATGCCCTCCTAACGATGAATCATCGAGCTGGTCGGGCGTGACACCCAGCGCGGCCGAGATGCGGTCCAGAATGATCTGGCGCGGTCGCGGACGCGGCCTTTCCAACTCGATGTAGATGGAATGATCCACTCCCAGGCGGGCAGCCATGTCAGCGGTGCTGATGTTCAGGTGCTCGCGCCAGGCGCGTATCAGGCTCCAATCGTTGCCGGTTTTTAGTCTAGCTACAGCTGATGGTACGACGTTTTGCCGCACTGCATGCGATTCGCTCGCCGCAGCGGGACGGCAGGCATCGCGCACGGTGTTGCGGGCCTTGGCGTGCTTGCGTGCCTCGGCCGTGGGCGGCGCGGCGCCGGGTTCGGCGGTGAAGATGATCCCACCGTTGACCTGGCGGTACAGATTATCGCCGATCCAGGCCAGGGCTTCACCATTGTCGAGCATGCATTCGCAATCCAGGTGGTAGTTGCTGGGAATGCTCTCGAGTTTGGCAATGGTTTCCGTGGTCGTGGCGTGTCGCACCACGCGGTGTAGCACACCGTCGGGCGAGCGCACGAACACGTCGGGAAGTCTCCAGGAAAACGGAATGATGATCTCCATGCCTGCAATGGTTCGCTACCACTGTATCCCTCTGCGTGCGCGATGGAATTTGGGGTTTCCCCTGCATCGCGGACGTTTGTCCATGGTAGTCCCGATCCACTCAAAACATCTTCACAAATCTTCACGCGGCAGCCGGCTTTGGGCGGGCGCCGGGCCCGCAAAATGGCGGATTCGACGCCAGGGTTGTCGTGATGTCTTCTGTTGGTACGGACGCCTTGC
>NZ_CYTU01000001.1:295866-305086 GCF_001299375.1 Achromobacter sp. 2789STDY5608621
CCTGCCTGTTGTGGCGGGTCGCGAGCGAACGCGAAGCGCCGCCGGCACCGGCATCGATCCGCCAGGACGATTTCTTCGTGGAACTGCTGCCGCCCGAGGCCGCGCCGCAGCCCGCCGCGCCATCGGCCAGGTCCGCGGTGGCGTCGCCGACCGCGCCGTCTGCGCCGATATCCTCCGAGTCCGCCAAGCCGTCTTCGCCCGCGTTGCCGAAGTCGTTGACGGCGCCTGCGTCCGAGCCTGCGAAGCCGGCCATGCCGCGACAGGCGCCGCCAGCCAGGACGCCAGCGGCCCAGGCGCCGGCGCTATCGCCTCCGCCGCCCGCCGCCGCTGGCGCCGCGCCGCCGCGTGATTTCCGCTGGCGCGGCGAGGACGCGGCGGCGCAAGGCCTGCCGCGCGCGCGGGGCGAAGCGAAGGTGGACCTGGCGCCCAGGACGCCGGCGGAACCGTCGGCGCTGGCCAAGGGCATCGCGCGGAGTGCGCGGCCGCGCTGCCGCGACGCGCATGCCGATCTGGGGCTGCTGGCGCTGCCGTTCCTGCTGGCCGACACGGTGCGTGACGACGGCTGCAAGTGGTGAGGGGGCGTGCCGCGCGCCGACGCTTGAACGATGCGGTCAGAAGCCGGCCGCGGCCAGCAATCGCGGCATGACGTCGGCGGCCGCGCCGCGCAGATTGAAGTCGGCGTGCGCGTCGAGCGGCGTGGGCGCCGGGTTGACCTGCACCACGGTCGCGCCGGCCCGCGCGGCGCGCAGTGGCAGCTCGGCCGCCGGATACACCTGCGCCGAGGTGCCGATGCTGAAGAACAGCTCGCAATCGTCGGACGCCTGCTGCGCCGCGCGCCAGGCGCCGGACGGCAGGCTTTCGCCGAACCAGACCACGCCCGGCCGTATCGGCGCGCCGCATTCGACGCAGGCGGGTGGCGTGATCGCGCACTCTTCGGCGGGCGTGTCGCGGCCGTCGTCCAGGGCGCGCGGCGCGAAGCTGGCGGCGTGTCCGCACGCGCTGCAGCGCGGCGCGTGCAGGCTGCCATGCAGGTGGATCACGGCGTCGCTGCCGGCGCGTTCGTGCAGGTTGTCGACGTTCTGGGTGACCAGGGTCAGCGCGGGGATGCGCCGCGCCAGCGCCGCGATGGCGCGGTGCGCCGCGTTCGGCTCGGCGCGCGCGACCTGCGCGCGGCGCCATTCATACCAGCCCCAGACCAGGTCCGGCTGGGCCGCGAAGGCCTCTGGCGTGGCCAGGGCGCGGGCGTCGAAGCGCGCCCACAATCCGGTGAGCGGATCGCGGAAGGTGGCGATGCCGCTTTCGGCGGACACGCCGGCGCCGGTGAAGACGGTCACGCGCCGGGCGCGCGCCAGCTGGTCGGCGAGCGCGGGCGCAATGGTGGGAATATCGGTGGGCATGCGGGGAAGGCGGTGAAGGACGGGTTCGATACGCTGCACGCGCGGCCCCGGGGCTGTCAAGCGCGGCACGACGCGCGGGCCGGGGCATTGCGGCGCGCATCCCAAATGATGGATACTGGATAGTCAAATTGGGATGTTCAATGGCATGGCCCGAGCGGGCCGCGCCCGATCCGGAGAAATGCAATGCCCGAAGCCACCGCCGGCCTGGACCGGCTGCGCCATTTCATTGCCACCGCGACCCGCCTGGCCACGCCCGACGGGCTGGCGCAGTCGCCCGAACTGCAGGCCGCGTTCGCCGCGCTGATCGCGCATGACGACTGGCTGCCCGAGGCCTGTACCGCGCCGCATCCCCAGTACTACCAGCAATACCTGCTGCATTGCGATCCGCTCGAGCGCTTCTCGATCGTCAGCTTCGTATGGGGCCCGGGCCAGCAGACGCCGGTGCACGATCACGAGGTCTGGGGCTACGTCGGCATGCTGCGCGGCGCCGAGGTGAACCAGCGCTACACCCGCGGCGCCGACGGCCGGCTGGCGCCGTGGGGCGAGCCGGAGACCCTGCATCCCGGCGACGTCGAGCGCCTGTCGCCGCAGGAAGGCGATATCCACCGCGTCTCGAATGCCTTCGAGGACAAGGTCTCGATCAGCGTGCACATGTACGGCGGCAACATCGGCGCCGTGTCGCGCCATGTCTACGACCCGGCCACGGGCCAGGCCAAGCCGTTCGTGTCGGGCTATTCGGCGCCCAGCGTGCCCAACCTGTGGGACCGTTCGGCGGCGGTGCGCGCGGCCTTGCCGGCCCCGGGCCACTGAGGCCTGTTCGCCGGGCGCGGCCCGTGCTATGTTCGCGTCCTAAATATTGGGAAAACCAAAAAAATGGACAAGACACTGCTCAAGGGGTTGATGGTGTTGGAGGCGGTCACGGACGTGGACAATCCGCCCCGCACCATCGATGCGCTGGCCGCCCGCGTCGGGCTGACGCGCAGCAATACCCATCGCACCCTGCAAACGCTGATCCACGCCGGCTACGTTGTGCGCGACGAGGACGGCGGCGGCTATCGCGGCGCGGTGCGCCTGTTCGAGCTGGCCGCGCGCCAGCTCGGGCAGCTCGACCTGCGCCGGCTGGCCGCGCCGTTCATGCGCACGCTGGCCGACCAGACCGGCGAGACCGTGCACCTGTCGGTGCTGGACGGCTTTGACGTGGTCTACGTCGACAAGATCGACAGCCCGCAACCGATCCGCGCCTATTCGATGGTGGGCGGCCGCGCGCCGGCCTACGCGGTGGCCACCGGCAAGGCGCTGCTGGCCTATCAGGCCGAAGGCTACGTCGAGCGCTACGCCGACCGGCTGGCGCGGCATACGCCGGCCACGCTGGTGTCGATGCCGCTGCTCAAGGAAGAACTGCGCAAGGTGGCGCGCACCGGCTACGCGGTCAATCGCGGCGAATGGCGCGAGGGCGTGGGCGGTTTGGCGGTGGCGCTGTTCAACAGCCTGGACCAGCCGGTGGCGGCCATCGGCATCTCCGGCCCGCTCGATCGCCTGAGCGCGGCCCGCATGAAACAGCTGGCGCCGGACGTGGCCGCCTGTGCCCAGACCTTGTCGCAGGGCATGGGTTACCGCCGCGGGTTTCTCGGCCAATAACGGGGCCGGCCGAGCAGGGCTTGTGCTCTCATGAATCCTAAATCATGGGATTCGAGTTTCAATTAATGGTTTACCGAGGATTGCGCCCGGTGCTATGCTGGCCCGCGGCCTGGCGCCGCGTTTTCGCTTCGGGCAAAGACCGCGGCAGGCGACACGATGCCACGGCAGCGCGCGCGGCCTCGGATTCTTTTCTTCATTCCAAATACTGAATTGGCATAACGAGAGGTCGACCATGACATCTGGTTCGGCATTGGCCGGCATCACCGTGCTCGAGATCTGCAACGTCGCCGCGGGGCCGTTCTGCGGCATGCTGCTGGCCGACATGGGCGCGGACGTGATCAAGCTGGAGAACCCGGAGGGCGGCGACACGCTGCGCAGCTGGCCGCCGCTGAGCCAGGGCTACAGCGAGAACTTCGCCTCGCTCAACCGCAACAAGCGCTCGGTCACGCTGAACCTGAAGGATCCGGCCGACCTGGCGCTGGCGCGCGAACTGGCCGCCAGCGTCGATGTGCTGATCGAGAACAACCGGCCCGGGGTGATGGACCGCCTGGGGCTGGGTTACGCGGCCCTGCGCGAGGTCAATCCGCGCCTGGTGTACTGCTCGATCTCGGCCTATGGCCAATCCGGCCCGCGCGCCCAGGAAGGCGGCTTCGATCTGACCATCCAGGCCATGAGCGGCCTGATGAGCGTCACCGGCGAGGCCGGCGGCGAGCCGGTCAAGTGCGGCGTGCCGGTGGCGGACTTCTCGGCCGGGCTGTATGGCGCCTTCGCCATCGCCTCGGCGCTGCGCGCCGCGCAGGCCAGCGGCCAGGGCACGCACATCGACGTGCCGATGCTGGGCGCCACGCTCGGCATCGCGGCGCTGCAGACCTCGGAGTTCTTCGGCAGCGGGCGCGATCCGGTCAAGCTGGGTTCGGCCCACCCGCGCAACGCGCCGTACCAGGCGTTCCGCTGCAAGGACGGCTATTTCGGCATGGCGGCCGGCAACAACGCGTTGTGGAAGGGCGTGTGCGTGACAGTGGGCCGCGAGGACCTGCTGGCGGACCCGCGCTTTACCGACACTAGCGCGCGCGCCCGCAACCAGGACGCGCTGCGCGAGATCCTGGAAGCGATCTTTGCGGCCGACGACGCGCCCGCCTGGCTGGCGCGGTTCCGCGCGGCCGGCGTGCCGTGCGCGCCCATCAACACCTATTCCGAAGTGCTGGCGGACCCGCAGGTCGAGCACATGGGCTGGGTGCAGCCGCTGGAGCTGCCCAACGGCGTGGCCACGCGCACCTTCGGCCTGCCGGTGCGCTTCGACGGCCAGACCACCGCGCTGCGGCGTCCGCCGCCCGCGCTGGGCCAGCACAACGACGAGGTGCTGGGACCGCTGCGCGACAAGGGGCGGCGCGCATGAGCGCGACGCTGCAGATCGAGCGGCGCGGCGCCGCGCAGGTGCTGACGCTGGCGCGTCCGGACAAGATGAACGCGCTGTCGGCCGAGCTGGTCGAGGCGCTGATCGCGGCGGTGGACGCGGCGCCGGCCCAGGGCGCCGAGGTCATCGTGCTGCGCGGCGCGGGCCGCAACTTCAGCGCCGGCTTCGATTTCGGCGAGCTGGACGCGCAGAGCGAGGGCGACCTGCTGCTGCGCTTCGTGCGCATCGAGACCCTGCTGCAACGGGTGGCGGCCTCGCCCTGCCTGACGGTGGGGCTGGCGCATGGCCGCAATTTCGGCGCTGGTGTCGATCTGTTCGGCGCCTGCAAGTGGCGCGTCAGCGCGCCGGACGCGAGCTTTCGCATGCCGGGCCTGAAGTTCGGGCTGGTGCTGGGCACGCGCCGCTTCGCCGCGCTGGTCGGCGCCGAGCGCGCCCGCGCCATCCTGGAACAGGCCAGCACGTTCGGCGCGGCCGAGGCCTATCGCGACGGTTTCGTCAGCCACGTGACGGCGCCGGAAGCCTGGCCCGAGATCGAACGGCAGGCCGTGGAGGCCGCCGCCGCGTTGACCGGCGAGGCCCGCGCGCAGCTGTATGCGGCCCTGTCGGCCGAGCAGCCCGACACCGACCTGGCGCGGCTGGTGCGCTCGGCTGCCGAGCCCGGCCTGAAGGCGCGGGTGGCGGCCTACCTGCAGGCGCGCTGACGCCGCCGGCCCGGCCGGCGCGACGATAAGCACATCGAGGAGGCAGCATGGGTTCGGGATTCAATCAGACAGACAAGCAGCGCTCGCTGGCCGAGCTGGCGGCGCTGGTGCCGGACGGCGCGTCGATCGCCCTGGGCGGCAGTTTCCTGCACCGGGGGCCGTTCGCCTTCGTGCGCGAACTGATCCGGCAGGGGCGGCGCGACCTGGAACTGGTCAAGCAGTCGCCCGGCTATGACGTCGACATCCTGTGCCGCGCCGGCGCGCTGCGGCGCGTGCGCGCCGGCATCGTGGCGATGGAAGGCAATTTCGGCCTGGCGCCGTGGTATCGCAAGGCCATCGAGCGCGGCGAGGTCGAGCTTGAAGAGCATGCCTGCGCCAGCCTGACGGCGGGGTTGCGGGCCGCCGCCTACGGCGTGCCGTTCCAGCCTTGCGGCGGGCTGCATGGCAGCGCCCTGCCGGTGCTGAACGGCTGGCACTGCCTGGACGACCCCTACGGCAGCGGCGAGCGCACCTGGGTGATTCCGGCGGTGCGGCCGGACTTCGCCGTGATCCAGGCCTCGGAAGTGGACGCGCGCGGCAATGTGCGGGTGCATGGCACGGCGCATTGGGACCGCATCATGTCGCGCGCCGCCGGCAGCGTGCTGGTGGTGGCCGAGAAGCGGGTGGACAGCGCCGTGTTCGAGGCGCAGCCCGAGGCCACGCTGGTGCCGTACTTCATGGTGCAGGCTTTCACGGTGCTGCCGCGCTCGGCCTGGCCCGGCTCCTGCTGGCCGGACTACGCCATCGACTATCCGGCGGTGGAGGCCTACATGGACAAGCAGGGCGACCTGGCGGCCCACCTGGCCGCGGCGCCCGAAGCGAAAGCGGGAGCGGCGCATGGCTGAGCAATGGTCGGGGTTTTCATACATCGTCACCAACCTGGCGCGTTTCATCCGGCCCGACGAGATCACCTTCAGCGGCGTGAACTCGACCCTGCCGATGCTGGCCTGCCTGCTGGCCAAGCGCGCCTATGACTGGGACTACGTCTACATCAACGTGGCCGGCGGGGTCGATCCGCGGCCCTCGCACATTCCGCTGTCCAGCTCCGATCCGGTGCTGGCCGAGCATTCGGCGTCGATCTTCGCCAACGAGGATTTCTACGACCTGTGCACGCGCGGCCGCATGGACCTGGCGTTCCTGGGGGCGGCGCAGATCGACGGCGCGGGCCGCGCCAACAACTCCTGCATCGGCGACTGGCATGCGCCCAAGGTGCGGCTGCCGGGCGGCGGCGGCGGGGCGGTGATGACGCCGACGGCGCGGCGCTGCTGCACCTGGCGCACCGAGCATTCGCGCCGCGTGTTCGTCGAGCAGCTGGATTTCGTCACGTCTGGCGGCGGCTTCGCGGGGGTGGCGACGCCGATCGCGGTGTTCATCAAGCGCGATGGCCGCCTGGCGTTGCAGTCGTGGCATCCCGAGTCCAGCCTGGCGCAAGTGCGCGAGCGCACCGGGTTCGACTTCGATGCCGACGGGGCGGGGCCGACGCCCTGGCCGACCGAGGCCGAGCGGCGCGCCTTGCGCGCGCTGGATGAAGATGGGCAGTTCGAGCGCGACGCGGCGGTGACGCTGCGCTAGCGCCCGGGCGCGTCAGCGGCCGGCGCCGCCACGCAGGCGTTCCAGTTCGGCGGACAGTTCGGCGACCAGCGCCTGGGCGCGCGCCAGGGGATCGTGGCCGGCGGCGGATTCGAGCGGCGCCGCCGGGGCCGCGGGCGGCGCGGGTTCGCGCAGGCGCGGTTGCACGCTTTCGTGGCCGACGCTGACGTCCACGTCGAACACCAGCTGTTCGGCGCGGTGCCAGGTGCTGAACCACTCCAGCGGCCGGCCGTGCTGGTCCATGCCCTGGCCTTCCAGCATCAGCAGGGGCGTGCCGGCGGCGGTCTGCAGCAGCCCGGCGAGCGCCGCGTCGGCGGCGACCGCGCGGATCTGGTTGCGGCCGGCGCCCGGATGCAGGCCGAAGCGCCGGGTCAGCACGCCGTGCAGCGAGGCGTCGGCCAGGTCGTCGGCGCGCAGGCCGGGCACCGCCGCGGCGGGCAGCCAGGTGCGCACATAGGCCAGCGGCGCGTCGGCCACGTGGCGCAGCCGTTCCAGCAGCAACAGGTCGGCGCTGCCGAAGAACTCGGCGACCGCGGCGGGCGGTTCGGCCGGCGCCAGGCCCAGCACGCGGGTCTTGAGCGCCACGCCGGATTGGGCGAATTGTTCGTACAGCCCGGTGGAGCGCTGCACCAGCCGGCGATGCTCGCGCGGCGCGGCGACCACCGCCGGACGGCCGGCCTCGCGCTGGATCAGCCCTTCCGTCGCCAGCGCCGACAGCGCCTGCCGCACCACGCTGCGCGCCACGCCGAAGCGTTCGCACAGGGCGGCCTCGCTGGGCAGCAGCGCGCCGGCGCCGAGTTTGCGGGTCCGGATATAACCGCGCAGCAGCGCCGCCACCTGGGCGTGCAGCGGCACGTCGCCGGAACGATCCAGCGCGGGCAAATCTTCAGCGTTGGCGGGCGCCATGCAATCAACCTCCTGTTTGGGCCCGCGCAGTTTCCCATACATGCGTCCAGCCCGGGGCCAGATGCGCGGCGCGCTCGGCGGCCAGGATCAGACTGTCTTCGCGGGCGATGCCCTGGCCCGCGATGTCGAACGCGGTGCCGTGATCGACGGACACGCGCACCACCGGCAGGCCGACGGTGATGTTAACGCCGTCATCGCCATAGACGGCCTTGAAGGGCGCGTGGCCCTGGTCGTGGTAACAGGCGATCACGAACTGCCACTTGCCGCGCACGGCCTGCGGGAACAGCGCGTCGGCCGGGATCGGGCCGGCGGCCAGGATGCCGGCGGCGTTGGCCTCGGCCACGGCGGGCGCCAGGATGTCGGCGTCTTCGGTGCCGAAGATGCCGTTCTCGCCGGCGTGCGGGTTCAGGCCCGACACCGCCACCGGACGGTCGCCGCGGCCCAGGGCCTTGGCGAACGAGCCGGCCAGGCGCAGCACCGCGCGCATGCGCGCCGGCGTCAGGTCTTCGATGGCCTGGCGCAGCGACACGTGGGTGGTGGCGTGGAAGATGTAGAGATCGCCGGCGGACAGCACCAGCGAGAAGGTCTTGACGCCGAATTCGTGCGCCAGCAGTTCGGTGTGGCCGGGCCACTTGTGGCCGGCGGCGTGCATGGCGGCCTTGTTCAGCGGGGCGGTGACGATGCCGTCGACCTCGCCGGCGCGCGCCAGGGCGCAGGCGGTGGTGACGAAGCGCACCGAGCCGTCGCCGGCGGCGGCGCTGATCTCGCCCAGCTTGACGTCGGCCAGCGACGGGCCGGCCTGCAGCACCTCGATGGTGCCGGGGGTGTTGGTGGCGTCGGCGGGGCGCTCGACGCGGCGCACGATGGCGGGATCGCCGCCCAGGCCGCGCACGGCGTTGACCATCACGTCGACGTCGCCGATCACGACCAGGCGCGCCTTCTGGCGCAGTTCGTCATCGCCCATCAGCATCTTGGCCGTGATTTCCGGCCCGATGCCGGCCACGTCGCCGAGAGTGACCGCCAGCAGGGGCAGCTTGGGGGCGGGGGTTTGTGTCATCGCTTGAATCTCCTGTCGCGGATCGCGCGCACGGCGCGAACCAGTACGTCTTCGGTGCCAAAGCCGCCGGCCTTGGTCACCACGGGCAGGCCGTCGGCCGTGCCCCCGGTCAGCGTGCCCAGGGGCACGCCGCCCATTACTTCATCCACCAGGGCGATGCCGCCGGCGCCTAGCGCCAGCAGCACCTGGCGGGCGCCGTCGCCGCCGGTGGCCACCACGCCCGCGGCGCGGGTGGCGCCGATGGCCTGCGCGGCCAGCGAGCCCAGGCGTTGCGCCACGGTGTCGGCATCGAGTCCCGCGAGCTGGCCTTCGGGGGCCAGCAGCAACAGGGGGGCGGCATCGGCCGCGCCGTCCCGCGCATGGCCCCGCAGCAGCGGTTCGCTCCAGGCGCGCCAGGCGGCGTCATCGGCCAGGTCCGCCAGCGCGGGCGCCCAGGTGCGGGCGCCGGCGGCTTGCAGCGCCGCGGCCTGCGCGCGCG